>NZ_JAFV01000001.1:1857000-2166500 GCF_000526315.1 Methylopila sp. 73B
GGCCGCTCCATATCCGCACAAATCTGTTGCCTAAGCCGCAGACTTCTGCGATCGTCACCTAGGTGATTTGCAGCACCGAAAAAGCCGGCCCTGGCAGGCCGGCTCCCCGGAGACGAGACGAGTGACGCGGAAGCGCAAGCGTTGGGACAAGCACGCGATCAAAGCCGCGGTTCACCGCCGCGGCGAGACGCTGAAGTCCCTCAGCGAGAAGGACGGGCTCGAGCCTTCGAGCTGCAAAGTCGCTCTGCACCGCCGGAACCGGGCGGGCGAGATGGCGATCTCGCGCTTTCTCGGCGTCGCTCCCTCCGAGCTGTGGCCTACGCGGTATCCCTCCACCCAAGACTCGCAAAACCGTTCTAGCGCTGAAGCGCAGGCGCCGGCGAGTCCAATCGTCGAGCACGTCTAGACATGACGCATGTGACGCCGCCCCGTCGCTCGCCGCCCGAGATCGCAGACAGCGTCTCGCGCTTTGCTCCCACCACCTACGCGCCGCCTTTTGGGCCGTTCAGCCCCGGCGAACCCATGGTCGAGACCGACGCCGACCGCCGCATCGTTCACGCCGCGCTGCTGTTGATCGCGTTCTCGCTCGGCGCCGTGGCCGGCTGGGTCGCCTTCCTGTCGAAGATCGTTCTGGGCGGCGCGCTGTGAGCGGCGTGTCTCTCACCCGGCAGATCACCGCCATGCACGGCGAGATCACAATCCGGCGGCGCGAGCTGCTCGAGGAGGTGCGGCGCGGCCGAGCGAAGGAAGCCCAGGCGGCATACGCCATCGAGTCGCTCGAGGCGGTCGTCGAGACGCTGAAGTGGCTCCAGCAGAACGAGACGAAGATCCGCGCGGCATGCGCCCCGACCAACGGCGACGCCCTTTCGAAGGCGCGCGCCCAATGAGCGCCGCCCCCGTCCAGCTCTTCGAAGCGCTTCGGACCATGATCGACCTCGCAGAGGCCGACAGGTGGCCGACCGAGCACGTGCTCGACCTTCTTCACCGCATGGGCCGGCCGATCCGCGTGGATCAGTCGATCGAGCAACTGCCAGCGGGTTCCCTCGCCTGCCGGCCCTCTTCTTCCAACGAGACAGCATGAGCATGACAGCCGCCGCGGACTTCCGCGCGATCGAGATCGCGCGCATCGACGACGACGACCGCCTTCGTCCAGTCGACGAGGCCTATGTGGCGATGATCGCCGCCTCCATGGCCGCGACCGGCCTGTCCGAGCCCATCATCGTGCGCCCGCATCCGACCGCGGAGGGCCGGTTCAAGCTCGTCGCTGGCGCGCACCGCCTCGCCGGCGGCCGGCTCAACGAATGGACCGAGATCCCTGCGATCGTCCGCGAGCTGGAAGACGCCGAGGCCCAGCTCGTCGAGATCGACGAGAACCTGATGCGGCGCGAGCTGGGACCGCTCGACCGGGCGATCTTCCTCGCCAAGCGCAAGGTTGTCTGGGAGGCGCTCTATCCGGCCACGAAGAACGGCGGCGACCCAAAAACCAAGAAAACTCTGCGGGATAGCCAGATGGCCAATTTGGCCATCCGGTTCTCGAAGGACGCAAGCGAGAAGACTGGCTTATCGGAGCGCTCGATCCGGCGCGCGACTAGCCTCGTCGCGTCCCTGACGCCTGACGCCCTTCGTCTCGCTCGTCAGACCTATCTCGCGCGCCATGGCGGCGACCTTGCGGCGCTCGCGGCGATGGACCCCGCCGAGCAGGTCGCCGCCGCCTCCAAGATCGCATCCGGCGAGATCAAGACGCTTTCGAGCTACCGGCCGGCGCCGAAGCGCCCGGCCGACGAGGTGCACTTCGAGAAGATGGTGGACCTCTGGAGCCGCACGGGCACGAAGGTTCGCCGACGCTTCCTCGCGCACATCGGCGTCGAAACGCCGAAGAAGCCGGCGCTCTCCGTCGCCAACGACGCCGCCGATCTGGACGAGGTCGGCTGACGTGACCAAGCGGCCCGCCTCCAAGCGCGCGACCGAGGGACAGGGAGACCTGTTCGTTCAGGCCGCCGACCTGTTCCCCGTTCGCCGCCCGGAGACCGGGCCGCGCGCCGTCGACCTCTCGGTCCGCGTGAAGACGGCCATGGGACAGGCGCTCAAGGAGTGCCCTGACAGCGCCACCGTCGTCGCGGCGCGCATGACCGAGATTTCCGGCCGCGAGATCACGGCCGACGCGCTCTACACCTACACGGCGCCCTCGAAGGAGCACGACATGGGCATCGTGCGCTTCGTCGCCTTCGTGCGCGCCACCGGGGCCACGTGGCTTTGGGATCTGCTGGTCGAGGACGACGGCCTCGTCGTGCTCGAGGGCCGCGAGGCGAAGCTCGCCCAGCTCGGCTACGTCGAGCAGGAGCAGCAGCGCCTGCAGGCGCTCTCCCGAGAGATCCGGAAAACCCTTCAGAAAGAACCCGTGTCCGTCGCCGTGCGCGCGCGTCGGGGGAGGCGTTGATGCGCGAGTGGGTCTCTGTCGCCGAGATCATTGCGCTTCGTCACCCGGCCCTGCCGGAGGATCGTCGCGGCGTCGACCGGATGGCGCTCGAGCGCGGCTGGCGCGCCGACGCGCAGCGCGCCCAGCTCGTGCCCGGCCGCGGTCGCGAGGGCGGCGAGTGGCGCTATCACGTCTCCCTCCTCCCCCTTGAGGTGCGCTCGGCGCTTCTCGCTGCTGGCATGGCCGAGGTGGCGGGCGCCGCCCCTCAGGCCGCTCCCGAAAGCCCTTCGAAGGCCCTTTGGGACCGCTTCGAGCGCCTGCCGCAGGCGCAGAAGGATGAGGCCCGGCGACGGCTCGCCGCGGTGGATCGCGTGGAAGTCCTTTCGCGGGACGCAACGCGGCAAGTCGCAGTCGCGACCGTCGCGGCCGAGGTCGGCGTCTCCATCCGGACGCTGTACGACTGGCTGAAGGTTGCTGACGACGTCCATCGCGGCGATCGCCTCGCCGCCTTGGCCCCTAAACATGCCGGGCGGACGGCCACGGCGGACTGCGACCCGCGCGCCTGGGACTTCCTCGTCGCGCTCTGGCTGCAGCCCGAACAGCGTGTCTTCGACAGCTGCGACCGGCGCATGCGCGAGGCCGCCGTCGAGCACGGCTGGTCCCCGATCCCGTCATCCAAGACGCTGAAGCGTCGGCTGGACCGCGACATCCCCCGCGCGGTTCAGGTGCTGGCGCGCAAGGGCGCTGACGCCGCCAAGGCGCTCTATCCGCATCAGACCCGCGACCGGACCGTCTTCCACGCCATGGAGGCGGTCAACGCGGACGGTCACATGTTCGACGTGTTCGTCAAATGGGCGGACGGCACGATCGCCCGGCCAACGATGGTCGCGGTGCAGGATCTCTACTCCGGCGTGATCGTCGGCCACCGGCTCGCCCGGTCGGAAAACTGGACCGCGGTCCGGCACGCCTTCGCCGACGCGATAGAGAGCTTTGGCGTTCCGGAACAGTGCTGGCTCGATAACGGCCGGGCCTTTGCTTCGAAGTGGCTGACCGGCGGTTCAAAGACCCGCTTCCGGTTCAAGATCCGCGACGACGAGCCCGCCGGCATCCTGACGTCGCTTGGCGTGAAGGTGCATTTCGCGACGCCCTATCACGGGCAGGCCAAGCCGATCGAACGCGCTTTCCGCGACCTTTGCGAGGAGATCGCCAAGCATCCGACCTGCGCCGGCGCCTACACCGGCAACTCGCCCATGGCGAAGCCGGACAATTACGGCTCGAAGGCCGTGCCGGAGGAGGCCTTCCGGGCGCTCGTCGCGACGGAGATCCGACGCCACAACGAGCGGCAGGGCCGCCGCACGAAGGTCGCCGCCGGCCGCAGCTTCTTCGACGCCTTCAAGGCGAGCCTTGAGAACGGCGCGCTCGTCCGAAAGGCGACCGCCGCGCAACGCCGCCTGTTCCTTATGGCGGCCGAGGGCGTCACCGCGCGGAAGAACAACGGCGAGATCCAGCTCGCGGGCAATCGGTACTGGGCCGACCCGATGTCGGAGTTCGCCGGCCGCAAGGTCATCGCGCGCTTCGACCCGGAAGACCTGCTCCTGCCGATCGCGGTCTACGCGACGGACGGCCGGTTCATCTGCGAGGCGTCCTGCTTCGAGGCCGAAGGCTTCAACGACATGGCGGCGGCGCAAGACCACGCCCGCCTGAAGCGGGCGTGGCTGCGCGCCCAGCGCGAGATGTTGAGCGCCGAGCGCCGGCTGTCGATCAGCGACGTCGCCGCGCTCATCCCGACCCCGACCCCCGAGCCCCTCCCGACGCCGTCCGTCGTGCGCCTTGTCGCGAACGGCGAGGCGCGGCCGGTCGAGCCGATCGGCGATCAGGAGAGCTGGTCGGGTTCCGAGAGCTTCAGCCGCGCGATGCGGATGCTCGGCGATAGCGCCGACGTCCTGCCGTTCGGCCGGAAGGACTGAGGGCGCGAGCCCTCGAAAAAGAGACGGCGGCCGAAGCCGCCGCGAAGTCGAGTTTGCAAAAGGAGTGGTCGCATGGCCGACGCACAGCCGCAAGATGCTTGGGGGCCGCCAAAGGCGGAGCCCACTCACCTCGTCGAAGAAACCCTGACGGCATGGCGCTCGATGAGCACGCGGATTCGCGCGCTCGCGGCGCGTGACGGTCTCAACCGGTCCGAGGTCGCACGCCGCGCAGACGTGCCCCTCGGCACCTTCACGCCCGTTATCGACGGCACCTACACCGGCAACTATGCGAACCAAGTCGCGAAGATCACGCGCTGGCTCGACAGCGTGGAAGAGGTCCGCAGCCGGGTTACGCCGTTCCCAGACGACCCGGTCTACGTCGAGACGCCGACCTCGCGCGAAGTCGTCGACACGCTGCTCTACGCCCAGACGATGCCGCTTATGGCGGTCGTCACGTTGGGCTCGGGCATGGGCAAGACGAAGACGGCCGAGCACTACGTCGCGACCCGGCCGTCATCCTACCTCGTGACCATGCGTCCGCAGACGGCGGGCGTGCATCGCATGCTGCAGGAGATAGCGCTCTCGCTCGACATCAACGAGCGAAACGGCGCGAAACTCGACCGCGCGATCGGCGGCAAGCTGAAGCGCAACGGCCGACAGACGCTCCTCATCGTCGATGAGGCCCAGAACCTGCAAGACATCGCGGTCGACCAGCTCCGGTTCTTCCTCGACGTCTACAAGTGCGGGATCGTTCTGCTCGGCAACGAGGAGATCTACTCGCGGTTCGGCAAGACCGACCTGCGGGACGGTTACGGCCAGATCCACCGCCGGATCGGCAAGCGCCTGCGTCGCCTGACGCCGCTCGCGGGCGACGTCGAGGCCATCATCGACGCCTGGGGCGTGAAGGACGACGGCGCGCGCAAACTGCTACGCGCGGTCGGCCGTAAGGCCGGAACGCTTGGGCAGATGAGCCAGACAATCAAGCTGGCGACGGTGCTCGCCGCCGGCGACGGCGCCGAGCTGACGAAGGCGCACGTCGAGAAGGCGTGGGAGAACCGCGGCGGCGAGGAGGCCCGGCCATGAGCGGGGATCTCACGTTGGCGAAGGTCCGCCAGACCGTCTCGACCTTCTACAGGGTGAGCGTGAACGAGATCCTGTCGCCGAGCCGGCGCCGGGAGACGATGGAGGCCCGCAGCGTCGGGATCTATCTCGCTCGCGAGCACACGCCGCACGCGCTCGAGACGATCGGCCGGCGTTTCGGCCGCTGCGGCCACACCTCTGCGCTCGTCGCGATCGACCGCGTCAAGAACCGCCTGCACGACGACGACGACTTCCGAGCGCGCCTCGAAGCCGTCGAGGCGCTCATGATGAAGCCGCCGGCGGAGGCCGTCGCATACGACGGGCCTCCGATCGAGCCCTTCGAGCAGCAAAGCCCCGCCATGACGCTTCGGCGCGCCGTGGCGGACGTCCTGGCGGCGATGGACGACATCAACAACCGCGGCGGAGCAGAGGCGCGCCGCCGCAGGGACGAAGCGCTCCACGAGCTGCGCTTCACGTACGAGGCGACCGCCCGCGGAGACGCCCGGTGATCGCCCAGGCCGCCTACGTCGGTTTCGATCCGGAGGAAGAGCCGCTGCGCGTGCGTCGCGGCTACCTTGGTTCCGACGCCGTCGAGGCGCCGCGCCCCCGGCGGCGGCCGTCGCTCAGCAAACTGAGCCGCGCCGACGTCGCCGAGATCAAGCGCCTCCTTGGCGAGCGGCACGACACGTTCGCCGTCGCCCGCCTCACCGGCTTCCAGGAAGCCGACGTCTACAACGTGCTCGCCCGGCGGCGTCGCCCGGCGCGCCCTTCCAACAGCCACACAGGAGATCGGGCATGACCCCCGAAACCACGACCATTGCGGCCGAGGCCGCCCCTGCTCCCGGCGTCGTCGTCGTCGGGACGGAAGAGTTCATGCGGAACAGCTCGGGCCACCTCGTGCCGCTCGAGCTCGTGAAGCCGATCGACAAGCTGACCGATCAGGCCGTGCGCAAAATCCTCGGCTACGCCCACGACCTCTCGGCGCAGATCGCCCGGTTCAAGGGCCATTCCTTCACCGACGTCGCGACGCTGCAGGACCTCGTCGCCGAACTGTACCAAGCGAAGCTCGGCGGCCAGAAGGGCAACGTCACGCTCACCACCGTCGACGGCTGCGGAAAGGTCGTCGTCCAGGTCCAGGACCAGATCTCGTTCGGGCCGGAGCTGCAGGCGGCGAAGACGCTCGTCGACGAGTGCATCACCAACTGGTCGGAGGGCTCCCGCGCCGAGATCCGCGCGCTCGTGGATCACGCCTTCCAAGTCGACCGCGAGGGCCAGATCAACCGCAGCGCTCTGTTCCAGCTCCGGCGGATCAAGATCGAGGACGAGACCTGGGCGCGCGCCATGGAGGCGCTGAGCGACTCCATCCGCGTGATCGGTTCGCAGACGTACATGCGCTTCTACGAGCGGCCCGACCCGAAGGCGCGCTGGGAGCCCGTGTCGATCGACATGGCTTCGGCGTGAGGGAGGCGACCATGCAGTTCGCATCCCCGATCGACGGCGTGTTCGCCGCCAGCCTCAACATCATCTGCCCGCCGTCCGACCGCGACGGCGTGGTGGTGCTCTCCCTCGTCTGCCGGAAGGACGTCGCGAGAAGCATGCACGACGCCATGGCGAGCAAGCTCGCCCTCGGCGATCTCGACTTCAGCGCCCTGCGGTCCGTCGAACCGGCGCCGGCGTTCGAACGCGGTTCGAAGGTCTTTGCGGCGTGGCACGACCCGGAGGTTGGCGAGGTCGAGATCCCGGCCGAAGTGCTCGGGATCGAAGACGACACTCGCCGCCGCATCCGGACGCTGAAGGGCATCGTCACGGTGCTCCACATCCGCGACCTCAAGCCGAGGAGCGCGTGATGGCCGACGTCGTGGACCCTGCGGAGATCGTGTGCGGGGCTTTGCAGGCGGAGGGCTTGCCGCCCAGAGCTTCGGCGCGGCTGACGATCGCGCTGCTCGACAAGCTCCGTCTCGGCAGCTGGCAGTTCGTCCACGCGACGAACCGGCGCGAGCTGATCAGCTACCGGGCGGGCGCG
Organism: Methylopila sp. 73B; assembly: GCF_000526315.1. Taxonomy (NCBI): domain Bacteria; kingdom Pseudomonadati; phylum Pseudomonadota; class Alphaproteobacteria; order Hyphomicrobiales; family Methylopilaceae; genus Methylopila; species Methylopila sp. 73B. Next base: position 1,864,487 of record NZ_JAFV01000001.1, read on the forward strand.
GCCGAGGCGGAAGCCTCGGCCGCGCCGCCTGAAGCCGACGCTGTGGAGGCCTGACCATGGTCGCCTACAGCTTCAAGGCGGGCTTCGTCCCGAAGATTCAGACGTTCGAGAAGCTGCAGACGATCCGCCTGCCCCGCAAGCGGCACGCGCGACCCGGCGAGCCTGTCCAGCTCTATCAGGGCATGCGGACCCGCCATTGCGAAAAGATCATCACCGACCCCGTCTGCGTCGGGGTCGACGAGGTCCGCATCGATCTGCGTCTGCTCGACGGCCGCGCGCCGTACGCTGTCCCCGACTTCAGCGGCTTCGTCGTCGTGAACGGCATTCCCGTGCCGGACGCCGAGGCCGACGCCTACGCGACCTCGGACGGGTTCGGCCCCATCGGGAAGACAGCGCGCCCGATCGTCCGGATGACGCGCTGGTGGATGCTGCATCACGGCGTCGTCGTGTTTGACGGCGTCGCAATCCGGTGGCGGCCGGAGCAAATCGGTGGAGCGGTCGATGCTTAGCCTACGCGATCAAGCCGCGCAGATAAGCCAAGTGTTCCTTGGCATAACGGCTAAAAGTCAACGGCTCAACGTCTGGGATAGGTCGCGTCAGCAACCCGTCCTCCAAACTGTCGAGCCTCTCGCGAACTACTTTCAACGTTTCTGCGCTCTGCGCGCTGTCTTTCAAAATTTGAACGAGCAAAAGCTCAAGGACGATCAGCCGAGCCTGCGAGCGAATGATATCATCCGCGGTCATCAAAGGGCGCCGTCGCCACATACTTCAGGTCCTTTCGAGCAAAGCTGTCTTGGTCGGGGTCATCAGTGAGCCCGACAGTTACCCAGATCAAGAAGATCCACGCCCTTTCCCGCAACGCCGGGCTGGACGAGGACACCCGCCGCGACCTGATGGAGCGGGAGGTCGGCGTCCGCTCCACGAAGGACATGACGGCCGCGCAGGCGATCCGCGTGATCGACCGGCTGAAAGTGATCGCGGGCGATCGCGCGAAGCCGGCCACCCGGAAACCCGCCGCTTCGGGCAAGGGCGCGCTCGCCCTTGAAGGGCCCTTCGTCGCCGTGATCCGGGCGCTCTGGATCTCGGGCCACGCCCTCGGCGTGATCGAGAACCCGTCCGACACGGCGATGGTCGCCTTCGTCGAGCGCCAGACGGGCATCCAGAACATGGCGTGGGTCCGCGATCCCCGCGACGGCCGCAAGGCGATTGAGGGCATGAAGGCGTGGCTCGCGCGCGCCGGCGGCGTCGTGTGGCGCCGCGAGGACGAGACCGGCCACGGCCGCAAGCTCGCCGTTTATCTCGCCCTCCGCCGGCTGCTGACGGCCGCCGGCGTCGACCCGCAGTTCATCGACTTTCCCGGCCGCATCGGCGTGCGCTCGCTCGACGAGGCGCGGCTTGACGCGCTGATCCGCGACGGCGGCGAGCGCCTCGCCCAGGCGCGCCGGGAGGCATGACAGATGCGCCCCGCCTCGATCGAGCAGCTGACAGCGCGGATCGAACGGAAGCGGCGGGCGCATCGGTCGATCGAGGGCGATCTCGCCCGGCTTCGAGATCTGCGCCACGCGCAGCTCGAGGTGGAAGTGGATCAGGCCCAGCGCGCGGCAGGCCGCCGGCGGCGGGCGCAGGACGGGTACCAACCGGAGCTCGAGCTCGATGACTGACCAGATCGTCTCCGACCATGCGGTCTTAAGGTTCCTCGAGCGCGTCTATCAGGTCGACGTCGAGGCCTGCCGCGCCCAAATTGCGGATGCGACGGCAGCAGGCCGCGAGGCAGGAGCGCTTGTCGGTTCGCCGCCGCAGTTCGCCATCGTGATCGCCCGCGTTCGGTTCGTCGTCTCACGCGGCGCGATCGTCACGGCGCTTGCCCGCGACTGGAGCTTCTGTCCCCGGGGTTATCGCCGGCGGAACGGGCACCTCACCCGATGACCCGCCCGGCCGGCTTCCTCGCTGTCATGGCCGGACGGCGCTCGCCGCCGAAGGCGCTCGACTTCTTCCCGACGCCGCCCTGGGCGACGCGCGCCTTCGTCGAGTTCGTGCTCGCCCCCTCGCTTGAGTTCACTGGCTGGGAGCCTCGCGACCTGTGCGGCTGGGACCCGTGCTGCGGCGAAGGCCATATGGTCGAGACGCTGAAGGAAACGCTCGGTTCGTGCCGCGGCAGCGACGTCTTCGATTACGGCACCGGCTACGAGGTCGCCGACGCGCTGGAGCCCGGCGCGTTCGATCGGCCGTCCGACCTGATCGTCACGAATCCACCGTTCAACATCGCCGCCGGCATTGTGCTCGCGGCCCTGACATCGTCGTTCGCACCGCAACGTTTCGGCGTCTTCGTGCTGGTCAGAAGCCAGTGGTTCGGCGGGGGCACGCGGTTCCGGAAACTGTTCAGTCGGTTCCCGCCGACGATCCATGCGCCGTACGTCGAGCGCGTGCCCATGGTGGCGGGTCGGTACAACCCCAAGAAGTCGACCGCGACCGATTATTGCTGGCTTGGCTGGACGAAGAGCAGAGGCCGCCTAAGCGATCCGGTGACGTTCATTCCGCCCTGCCGGAAGCGCCTCGAGCTGTCGCGTGACATCCTGCGCTGGTGCCCGCCGGCAGACGCCCCGCTGTTCGATGGAGCGGTCGCGTGAAGTATTCGTGGCTGCCCCCAATGCTCGCAGACGTCGCCGAGGCCGCGGGCCTCGACGCGGCGCTCGCGCTCGCGACGGCGGCCGGCGGACGGCGTGTGACGATCCCGGCGCGCGCGAAGAACGGACACTGGCTCGTCGAGGCGGTCGGTCGTGAGGCGGCCGACAAGATCTGCGCGCACTTCCGGACGATCAACGCGGACGGCCGCGAGACCGGCGCCCGGCAGATCGTGATCCCGATGGGACCGGGCTCGGTGGTCAAGGCCGCGAAGCGCCAGCTCGCCCGCAACATCGAGGCCGGCATGACGGTCCGGAAGGCGGCGCAGGCCGCCGGAATGCACGAGCGGACGGGCTTCCGGGTGAAGCGGCGGCTGGACGGCCGCGACGCCGTCGATCCGAACCAGACGTCGCTTCTGGACCTCTTCGAGCCGTCTTCGAAGGCCCGTCGCTGACGCTTAGGGCTGACAGCTGTCAGCCCCCGAAATCCCGGCTCCGAAGGGGATGGTGACGACAAGAACGCCGCGTCGCGCGGCTCTCGTCAAGCCCCGGAGCATCCCTTGTCCCTCGAACCTCTCTGGCTCGCCGCCGCCCGGCGGGACCTTGGTCTGCGCGAGATCGTCGGGTCCCGCGACGAGCCCCGCATTGTCAACTTCTTCGCCGAGGCCGGCCACCCCTACGTGAAGGACGACGAGACCGCGTGGTGCGCGGCCTTCGTCAACGCCAAGCTGAAGGAGGCCGGAATCGCCGGCACCGGCAAGCTCAACGCGCGCTCCTTCCTCGCCTGGGGCCAGCCGCTCAAGACGCCGGCGCCCGGCGCGATCGTCGTCTTCAAGCGCGGCAATTCCGCGTGGCAGGGCCACGTCGCGTTCTACCTCGGCGACACCGGCGACAAGATCGTCGTTCTCGGCGGCAATCAGGCCAACTCGGTCTCCGAGGCGCGCTACGCCAAGGCGAGCCTGCTCGGCTACCGCTGGGCCAACGGCGTCGCGCTGCCCGTGGGCGGTCCCGCTAAGCCGCTGAAGGCCGGGCTCCCACGGCTGCAGATCGGCTCGAACAGCAACGACGTCCGCGTCTGGCAGGAGCAGCTCAACGCGCTCGGCGCATCGCCGCAGCTCAAGGCGGACGGCAAATTCGGACCGCTCACCCGGACGGCGACGGCCGCCTTCCAAAAGTCACAACAGCTGTCGGACGACGGCGTGGTCGAGGACGGCGAATGGAACGCCGCCGCGACCGCGCTCGAGCGTCTCGGCTGACCGGAGGCGGCGATGCTCAGAACCGTCTTCGCCTTCTTCCTCGAGACCGTCGAGGTGGTGCTCGTCGCCTGCGCGATCGTGTTCTTCGCGGTCGTGCTGGGCGTTGCGCTGTCCGGCCTGGTCGCGGCGCAGGAGGTCGGCTCCACGCTGACCGGTGCGCCGCCGTGGTGGATCTCGCTGCTGACGGAACTTGCGGCCGGCGTCGTCCTGACCCTCGCGGCGCCGGCCGCCTTTCTCGCCGTCGGCGTGCTGGCGCGCCTGTTCAAGCGCTTCGGCTTTGATCTCGACGAGCGCCGGCGCAACCGCCTGCAGGCGATCGTCGAGGCCGGCATCATGGGCGCCGTGGCCCGCCGCAGCCTCACGCGGACGCAGGTCGGCATCGCGCTGGGCGAGCGCGAAGCGATCCTCGAAGAGGCGACCGCCTACGTGAAGCGTCACGGCGCCGACACGCTGAAAGACCTCAAAGCGCCGAAGGACGCCGACGATCTGAAGAAGATCGTCGAGGCCCGCGGCGGTCATCTTCTCGTTTCGCAGCAGTGAGCTTCCCGTGTCCGACTTCGTGATCATCCATACGCTGAACTACGGCCGGAGCACGGTCGCGCGCTTCCTCGACAGCGCGCTGACCTGGGCGCTCCGCTTTATCGATAGCTTCTTCGCCGCTCCGGGCATCCGTGGCGTCGACCTCGGCCTGTCGCTGATCGCCGGCGGCTGGGTCTGGTCGATCGCGCATAACCCGGTGACGATGGAGCGGCTGACCTATGCCGGGCTGTCGTTCATGACCCGGCAAGCGTCGGTCGGCGTGTTCGCCCTCCTCGCGGTGGTCCATCTCATCAGCTACCTCAATCCTCACGCGCGGTTCTGGCGCGTGTTTTGGCTCGGCGTTTCGTCCTGGGTCTGGGCGGTGATCGGCTCGTTCATGGCCTGGGCGGTCACGACCGGCGGCGTCACCTACCTCGTCGTGGGGTTCGTCGCGTTCATCGGCGCCATCTACGTCGAGCGGTCGCACCGCTGATGGACGCCGAGGCCGTCAAAGCGCTCGTGAAGGCGGCCGAAGGTTCGGACTCGGTGTGGGTGACGGGCCTCGCCCTCGTCATCCTCGCGGTGCTCGTTGCGAACCGCTTCGGCTTGTTCGCCTTCCTGAGCGGCGGGCGCACCGCAGTCCAGGCGACCGACTTCCAGCAGAAGCTGCTGGACGCGCTCGAGGCGAGCCATCAGCGCGAGGACGCGATGGCGCGGAAGCTCACCGAGATGGCGGGCCAGAACGACGAACTGCGGGGCGATGTGCAGGACGCGCGCTTCGAGATCCACATGCTTCGCCAGCAGGTCAGGCTGCTGCTCGAGTGGATCAAGCAGTTGAAGGCCGGCGTTATCGGCCTCGACGCGCCGCTTCCCGAGATCTCGGCGCCGGAGGCCAAGACATGACGGAAGCCCCAATCGAGATCGACGCCGCGGTGATGTTCTTCGTGATGATCACGATCGCGTTCTTCGTCTTCATGGCGGTGTGGGGCGTCGCCCGCAACTCCGCCTCCCTACGCGACATGACCGAGGTCAAGGCGCGGCTGACGACCATGGAGACGTCCTCGGTCGACGTCTCCAACCGGCTGGGCGCGCTGGAGACGCAGGTCTCACACCTCCCGACCGCCGAACATGTCCACCGCATCGACGTCCAGCTCGAAGGCGTGAAGACGGTCGTGCAGACGACCGCCAAACAAATCGACCGGATGTACGACCACATGATGAGCGCGCGCGCGCCATCGCCCTCAGACGGGACGAGCTGATGCTGAGTTTCAAGGAACGGATGCTTCAGGAGGCGCGCCTCGTGATGGTGCGCGAGCTGGGCCGCCAGACGAGCGGTCGCCTGCCGGTGCGGGCGTTCGAGGCGGTGCTCGAGGTCGAGGGCCATACCGAGCACTCGCCCGAATGGATCATGACCCAGCTCGCGTTCCTCGAGCAGATCGGGGTCGTCCGCCGGATCAAGGTGGGCGAGAGCGAGACGGCGACGATCGCCCAGCTGACGGATCTCGGCGAACGCTTCCTCAAGCGTCGCGTGGAGATCGCCGGCATCAAGCGTCCCGACTTCGACGTCGAAATCTGAGGAGCGCGCCCATGTCCACCGTCAATCCCGACGACATCGCGAAAGAGCAGCTGACTGCCTTCGTGGAGCGCATCGAGCGGCTCGAGGACGAGAAGGCCGGCATCACCGAGGACATCAAAGAGGTCTACGCCGAGGCCAAGGGCAACGGCTTCGACGTCAAGGTGCTGCGGAAGGTGATCTCGCTGCGTAAGCAGGACTCCGACGAGCGCGTGGAGATGGAGACGATCCTCGACCTCTATCTGCAAGCCCTCGGCATGCCGACCGCGAGCTGACGCCGATGGACGGCCGTCGCGACCGCCTCAGCTCGCTCGACCTCGTGCCCGAGCACGCCCAGGACGACATCGTCTGGGCGGTGCGCGAGATGAACAAGCGCACCCGCACGAACGCCGACATCCTGTTCGAGCTGAACGACAAGCTCGCGGTGAAAGGCGTGCCGCCGATCTCCTCGTCGGCGTTCGGCCGGAAGGCCGTCCGGCTTAAAGCCCTTCGTCAGCGCATGGAGACCGCGCGCGAGGTGTTGGCCGGCGTGCAGGATCTGACCGCCGGCGACCTCGACGAGCAAGCCGTGAAGGTCGGGCACGTCATCATGATGCTGATCGCCGAGCTCATGGCGGACGGCGTCGATCGCGCGCCCAAGGATCTGAAGGCGATCGCCGACGCGTTCAAGGCGATCATCACCGGGCAGAAGATCTCCGCGGACCGCCGCCAGAAGGTGGAGGCCGAAGCCGACGCCAAGGCCGAGAAGAAGGCCGCCGCGAAGACGCTCGCGACCGTCGATAAGGTCGCGCGCGACGCCGGGCTTTCGAAAGAGACCATCCGCAACCTGCACGAGGGCTTCTTCAACGTGTTCGGCGGCGACCCTCGGCCGAAGCCGAAGCCCGCCGAGGCGTCTCATGGAGCTTGATCAGGACCGGTTCGCCGAGGAGCCTGTGCTCTCCCGCGACCCCGCGGACCTTCCCGAGGCGCTCCCGACCGGCGCGGAGATCCCGGACGATCTCGACCCTCGCAGCGCCGGCGTCCTGATGCGCCATCAGGTCGATTGGCTCGCGGACACGTCCACGCTGAAGATCGCTGAGAAGGGGCGGCGCACCGGCATCACCTTCGTCGAGGCCCTGGCGGACACGCTGCTGGCCGCGGCCTCCCGCTCGGCCGGCGGTTCCAACGTGTTCTACATCGGCGACACGAAGGATAAGGGCCGCGAGTTCATCCAGTACGTCGCGCACTTTGCGAAGATCGTCGCGAAAGAGCTGGCGACGATCGAGGAGTTCCTGTTCGAGGATCAGCGCGACGATGGCTCTTCCAAGAGCATCGCCGCGTTCCGCGTGCGCTTCGCCTCGGGCTTCCGCGTGGAGGCGCTGTCGTCCCGGCCGGAGAACATCCGCGGCCTGCAGGGCACCGTTGTCATTGACGAGGCGGCCTACCACAAGGACGTCCGGGCGGTGCTGGACGCGGTCAACGCGCTGCTAATCTGGGGCGGCAAGATCCGCATCATCTCGACCCACAACGGCGTTCTGAACCCCTTCAACGAGCTGATCCGCGAAGCCCACGCCGGCAAGAACCGCTACGTCGTCCACAACATCCCGTTCTCGGCCGCGGTCGAAAACGGCCTGTTCCGCCGCGTCTGCGCCAACAAGGGCGAGGACTGGACGCAGGAAAAACAGGACGCGTGGGAGGCCGAGATCCGCGGTGCCTACGGGTCGCGCACCGCAGCGATGCGCCAAGAGCTGGACGCGATCCCGGCAGAGGCCGAAGGCGCCGCGCTGACGCGCGTGCAGATCGAAGCGGTGATGAGGCGCGGCACGGGCAAGATCGTGCGCTGGGCGCGCGACGACGCCTTCAAGAACGAGCCGCCGCACGTCCGGCAGGCGATCACGCTGGCCTTCTGCGAGGCGCAGCTGAAGCCTGTGCTCGAGGCGATGAACCCGCGGCGGGCGCATGTGTTCGGCTGCGACTTCGCGCGCAAGGGCGATGGCTCGGCCTATGTGTTCGACGAGATCGGCGCGGACCTGATCCGTCGCCGGCGGCTGACGCTCGAGCTGCGCAACGTGCCCTACGAGACGCAGCGCGACGTGCTGTTCTGGATCGTCGAGCGGCTTCCGCGCATGGCCGGCGGAGCGCTCGACGCGACCGGCAACGGCGCCTACCTCGCCGAGGTGGCGGCCCAAAAGTTTGGCGGGTCGATTGTGGAGGTGAACTTCTCAGGCGGCCTCTGGTACCGCGACAACATGCCGGGCTACGTCGAAGCCTTCGCCGACCAGTCGATCGAGCTGGAACCGGACGAGGACGTCCTGAGGGATCATCAATCCCTGCAGTATGTCGGTCGCGTCATCAAGGTTCCGGAAGACTTCCGTCTTTTGGGTGTGGACGGCTACTGGCGGCACGGCGACACGGCGATCGCCGGCGCGCTGTCGTTCTGGGTCTCGACGCAGGACCTGCCGGAATACGGCTACACGCCGGCCTCGAGCCTCGGCCCGACGTCGAGCCCGCTGCTGGGCGGCTCCACCGGCCAGAGCTTCACGAACTACGGAGGGAAGGTCCTGTGGTGAGCGGGCTCGTCGACGCGCGCGGCAATCCGATCGCCTCGCAACAGCTCTCGGAAGAGATCGCCACACCGACGCTCGCCGGCGTCCGGCGGACGATCGAGGATTCGGTCGCGGCCGGCCTCACGCCCGAGCGGCTGTCGCAGATCTTGGTCGAGGCGGCGAACGGCCACGCGCGGTCTTACCTGACGCTCGCCGAGGAGATGGAGGAGCGCTACCAGCACTACGCCTCGCAGCTCCAGACGCGCCGGCTCGCGATCGAGGGCATTTCCGTCTCGATCGACGCGCCGAAGGGCGTGCCGGCGAAGATCGTCGACTTCGTCACGGAGCTGGTCGAGACGCCGCGCTTCGAGGAGGCGACCGCGGCCCTGACGGACGGCATCGCCAAAGGCTTCTGCGCCGTCGAGATGATGTGGGAGTACGAGCACCGCGCCCTGCGCCCGGTCGAGTACAAGTACCGCGACCAGCGCTTCTTCCAGTTCGACCGGCTGTCGCTCGCCGAACTGCGGCTCGCGACCGACACGAACCTTGACGGCGTAGAGCTGCCGCCCGCGAAGTTCATCCGCCACATGCCGCGCTCGAAGATGGGCATCCCGCTGCGTCGCGGCCTCGCGCGTCCCGCCGGCTTCGGCTTCCTCGTCCAGCAGTTCGGCATCCAGTCGTGGGCGGCCTTCGCCGAGATCTACGGCGTGCCGTTCCGGCTCGGCAAATATCACAGCTCGGCGTCGGACGGTGACAAGCGGATGCTGCTGCAGGCCGTCCGCATGATCGCCCAGGACGCCGCCGCGATCTGCCCGGCCGGGATGGAAATCGAGTTCCACAAGGTCGAGGGCCAGCACGGCTCTCAGGTGTTTGGCGGACTGATCGACTACATCGACAAGAACATCTCGAAGCTCGTCGTCGGCCAGACGATGACGGCCGACGACGGCGCGTCGATGGCGCAGGCGAAGGTCCACAACGAGGTCCGCATCGACATCCTGCGGGCCGACTGCAAGCAGCTCGCCCAGACGCTGAACCGCGACGTGATCGAGGTCGCCGTCGCGATGAACTTCGGGCCGCAGGTCGCCTATCCGCAGGTCGCGCTGCACGTCGCCGAGCCCGAGGACGTGAAGGCGCTGACCGACAGCGTCTCACGGCTGGTGCCGCTCGGCTTCAAGGTCAGTCAGCGCGAGATGCGCGAGAAGCTCGGTCTCTCCGAGCCGCAGGCCGAGGAGGAGCTTCTGACGCCGCCGGCGGCGAAGCCGGCGGTCCCACCTGGTGGTGACGGTCAGCCCGCGGTTACGCCGCCGGCGGTCCCGCCCGCCGCCAAGCCCGAGACCTTGGGCGCCCGCCTCGCCGCCCATGTGAGCGGCTGTCGGTGCGACGGCTGTCTCGCGCCGGCGCAGCTCGCCGCCCGGCCCGCGGCGGCCGACGATGGCCCGGCCGAGGTCGAGGCGTTGATGGATCGCGTGCTCGAGCGCGATTGGGAGCCGATCGAGGACGATCTGATCGGCCGGCTCCGCACGATCATGGACAGCGCCGCCTCGCTCGAGGAGGCGAAGGCCATGCTCGAGGCGAAGGGGCCGGACGCCCGCCGGCTGACGGAATCGCTCGCCCGCGCCACGGCGATCGCGCGCGGGATCGGCGATGTCCGTGACTGACGCGGAAGCGCGCAGCATGGCGCTGAGCCGGGGCGTGGCGCTGCAGATCATCGCCGAGGTCGCGCGCGAGCAGCTGCAGGCCGGCGCCTCGGGCCAACGCGCCGGTCCGCACTGCGCCGGCGTCATCCGCTGGCGGGTCGGCCGACGCCGGCGCGCCGTGACGGTCAGCGGAGCCTGCGAGACGCCCGACTGCGTCTCGTTCCGGAGCTGACGGGATGGCCGAGCCTGCGCCCACGAAGGGCTTTCAGACCCCGCCGGAAGTCCTCAACTACTTCCGCGAGAAGCGGAACGCCCCACGGTTTTCATGGCTCGACGTCTACGGCCAGGAGCACGCCCGCGCTTTTACCGTGGCGAAGGCGGTTGAGACCGAGCTGCTCGACGTCTTCCGCACGTCGATCGACAAGGCGCTCGCCGAGGGACAGGGCTTCGAGACGTGGAAGGCGCTCGTCGAGCAGGATCTCCGCCGGATCGGCTGGTGGGGCGCGCGGACCGTCGCGGACCCCGAGCTGCGCGATCGCTCAAAGATGGTCGACTTCTCGCAGCCGCGGCGGCTGCAGACGATCTTCTGGTCGAACATGAACGCGGCGCGCGCGGCCGGCCAGTGGGACCGCATCCAGCGCACGAAGGCGGCGCTGCCGTTCATCCTCTATGTCCGCACGACCGCCAACGAGCCCCGGCAGCAGCATCTCGCGTGGGTCGGCGTCATCCTGCCCGCCGACGATCCGTTCTGGCGGACGCACTTCCCGCCGAACGGCTGGCGCTGCAAATGCACCGTGCGCCAGATCACCCGCCGCGAGCGGGACCGTCTGCTCGAGGCCAAGGAAGGTCCGGACGGCGTGTTCTACGTCGACCTCGCGCCCGACGACGGGCCGCCGGTGCTGCACCGGAATCGTCGCACCGGCGTCGTGACGGAGATCCCGGCCGGGATCGATCCGGGCTGGCACACGAACCCGGGCCTCGCGCGCTCGGAGACGCTGACCGACAAGCTCGCCGACACGCTGAGCGCGACCGACGAGCCGACCGCCCGGAAGCAGATCGCCGACGTGCTGGGGTCGAAGGATCTGCCCATCCTCGCAAAGCTGCCGGACCGCGCGCGCCTGCCGGTCGCGGTCGCCAGCGACATCGCGAAGGCGACCGGCGCGAAGTCGGGCGTCGTCTCGCTGTCGAACGACACGCTGGCGACGAAGATGGAAAAGCACGGCTTCGGGCTTGAGGCGGCTGCGCACGTGCAGAAGCTGATCGACGAGGGCGAGCCGGTGCGCGACGCCTCGAAAAAGTCGGCGCGGTCGTTGGTCGGCCGGATCGGCGATCGGCTGTGGCGGCTGGCGCTGGGCGTGTCGAAGGACGGCTTTCTCTACGTCCGCACGCTGCATCCGACGAGCCCAAGCCGGGTCGAGCGTCTGAAGCGTGAGGATGGAGAATGAGGCGGCCGGGAGGACGTGACCCCTCCGCGGTTGGCTCCGGCACCCCGATTTTGCAGCGGCCGCCCGCAACAATATAAGCGAGGCAACCTTCGGCGTCACCTAGGCGAGAATCATATGCCCCTCACTGCCGTCGAACAAAAGCCGCTCGCGGAACTAACGCCCGACGACATAACAGCGCTGATCGGTGAACCGGAAACTGACGAACTGGAATTTAAGCAGTCGCTGAGCGAAAAGGGGGAAAAGTCCGACAGCGGCCGGGCGAAGCTTCACCGCGCGGTGTGCAGCTTCCTTAATGCCTACGGCGGCACGTTCGTCTTGGGGGTCAGCGAAGTCGACGGGGTCGCGGATGAAGTGAAACCGATCCCAGATTGCGCGCAAATTGCCGACGCACTAGAGCGAGGTATGCGCGCGGTGATGTCTCCTCCCGCCCCAAACGTCTTTGTCCGTGCAATCCCGATTGAGGGGACTGCAGGCGTCATCGTCTTCAGGGTCCTGAGATCCGAACGTCGTCCGCATGGCGTGATGAAAGAGGGCTCCATCCGCGCCTTCATCCGTCGCGGGACCCAAACGCTGGACATGGATATGCGCGAAATTCAGGACCTAACCATTCGCGCCTACTCTGAATCCGAGCAGATTGAAAAGCGCTTGGAGCAGCTTCGCCGGCCATTTCTGCAAGCCATCGCTAAGCATGACCGGTATCCGACCCAAACGAAGTTTCCCCTCCTTTACGGCGTCCACGCCTGCAGCGTGCCTATGACACCGATCGCCATCCCATCACTCGCGGCGGAACAGCTTCACCCGGCCCTACCGCTTTTCTCTATCCAGGACGAACGCAGCCAAGCCGCATCTGGTCGTCGATCTGAGTTTGAGATGGGGTCGTGGAAGTCGACGTTCCGTGGGCGGCGAGCCGAGTTCACGTCTGAGCATTTCAACGTGAGCGGCACGATTACAGACGACGGAAGCGTCACCTACAGCCTGGAGGTCTTCAAAGTCGGAGATGATTCATCCAGCAATTATATTAACGACGGGGACGCCGTGGGAGGCGTTGCGGCCGCTTTGAGCTGGCATCGGCATGTGCGTGAGCTGGCCAAATCGCCGAACCTTCCCTCCGCTTTCGTCTACACGATCGCAACCGGAAGTTCTGTGAGGCTCTTAAGTGGCGACCGAGTGATCGGGAGATTGTCGCCGGGACTATTCCAAAGCCCCACGCTTCGGAACGACTCGGACACGAGCGAGAGCGAAATTCTCCGACAGATGTGGTTCGACCTGTATTCCCTCCTGGGTCAGGTCTCCTCTTTCGATCCGTATCGCATCGAGCTAATCGGCTAACCGAATAGACGCAGGGAGCGCCCTCGGCGCTCCCTGCTTTGCGGCTAGGCCATTGTCCTGCGAGACCCTAGCTTTCCCGGCATTGAGGGCCTCCACAATCTGCTGGCACTGCTCGATCGAGAAGCAACGCATCAACAGCTTGGGGCCGTCAAACACGTAGAGCCCAGGCTCGGCCAGCTGCACCCGAGCCTCGGTCCAGCCAATTGGCTTCCACGTCGCTGTCATCTCGGTCCTTTCACAGGGCCGCCACAGCGGCCTGCGCACAGGTGGAGGCCCGAAGGGACCGGGCAATCCCTGAAGGGCCTTCTTGCGGCTTTTAATCGGCTTCTGGTGAGGCGTTGAAGGGCCGGGTGCGGGTCCGCCTGCACGATGGGGCGGAGGTCGGCGGGGCTGACAGCTGTCAGCCCCCGAAGCACGGCACCATGGCCGTAGCTTCGCCTCATGAGCCGCCCCGCCGCAAGCCCCGATCTTTCCCTTCCCAACGTCGCCGCCGGCGTCGTCGTCACCGACGTCGCGATCGCCGCAGCCGGCGCAGCCGCCGGCACGGCGCCAGACTGGATCAAGATCGGCCCGCGCGGATCGTTCACGACCCGCGACGGCCGCGCCTACGCCTTCGACCCGGACACGCTCGTCGCGCGGTTCTCCGCGGACGGCGTCGACATCCCCGTCGATCTCGACCACGCGATCGTCGAGAAGGCCGCGGGCGCAGCGGCGCAGGGCTGGGTCAAACAGCTCGAGGCCCGCGCCGATGGGCTCTACGGCAAGGTGGAATGGCTCGCTGGCGGCAAGGCCGCGCTCGCAGCCCGCACCCACCGCTACGTCTCGCCCTCCTTCCACCACGACGCCGCGGGCGTCGCGACGTGGATTCACTCGATCTCGCTGGTGCCCGCGCCGGCGCTTCCCGGAGCCGCCGTCGCCTCGGCCGGCCATGCTCAAACCCACCCGGAGACTTCCATGAAGGGAATCGCTGCGGCGCTCGGCCTCAACGCCGACGCCAACGAGGCCGCCTGCCTCTCCGCCTTGACCGAGATCCGGTCGAAGACGGTCGACAAGGCCGTGCACGACGAGGCGCTCGCCTCGCTCTCCGCCGCCAAGACCGAGCTGGACGGCATCAAGGCCGCCGCCCGGAAGAAGGAGGTCGACGATCTCCTCGAGGGCGCGCTGAAGGCGAAGACCATCGTGCCGGCCGAGCGCGACGCCTACGCCAACCTCTGCGCCACCGACGCCGGCCTCGCCAGCGTCCGTGAGCTGCTGAAGGTGAAGCCGGCCCAGCTCGGCGCGTCCGGACTGGACAGCCGGCCGGCGCCCGCCGGCGGCCTTGCAGCCCCCGACGTCAACCCGGTCACGCTCGCCGCCAAGGCGCAGATGTACCAGTCGGACATGCGCGCGAAGGGCGTCGAGGTCTCGATCTCCGACGCCGTCAATGCCGTGTCCGCGGAGGGCGCGCGCTGATGTCGGTCCTCGGCCCTCTCATCCGCTCCTTCGAGGCCTCGGCCGCCGTCGAGGGCTACCGCTTCGCCGCCGGCGCAAACGACGGCGCCAAGGTCCGCCGTGCAGCGTCCGCCACCGACCGGATCGCCGGCGTGACCGAGCGCATGGGCGCAGGCGCCGCCGGCGACATGCTCGACGTCGTGCTCGCCGGTCCGACCGAGGTGCTCGCCGGCGGGACCTTCGCCGCCTTCGACCCGCTGACGTCCGACGCGACGGGCCGGGCGATCAGGGCGGTCCCGGTCGCCGGCCAAGTCGTGCGGGTCGGCGGCTACGCGCTCGCCGACGCGGTCGCCGGCGACATCGTCCAGGTGAACGTCGCCCCGAGCATCATCAACACGCCGGCCTGACGTTCGTCGCCGCGCCCGACCTGAAGGACTGACCCGTAATGAGCCGTCCGTTCCCCGTCTCTGCGTCGCTGACCGCCATCGCGATCGGCTACCGCAACACCGCGAACATGCTGATCGCGGACCGCGTGCTGCCGCCCGTGGCCGTGTTCTCCGAGCGGTTCAAGTGGATCGAGTACCCGATCAAGGAAGGCTTCCGCCTGCCGGACAACCGGGTCGGCCGCACCGGCGAGGTCAACCGCGTCGACTTCTCGGCCAACGAGAAGGATAGCTCCGTCGTCGACTACGGTCTCGAGGCCCCGATCCCGATCTCGGACATCGAAGAGGCTCGGCGCATGCGCGAGCTGGGGCAGTCGACCGTTGATCCTGAGCAGCAGGCGGTGGAAGGCATCGCGAACTACAATCTGCTTGCCCGCGAACGCCGCGTCTCGTCCCTCGTCCACAATCCGCTGAGCTACGCCGCGTCGCGCCGGATCGTGCTCTCGGGCACCTCGCAGTTCAGCGACTACGTCAACTCCGACCCGATCGGCGTCATCCGCGCGGCGCTCGAGGGAACGCTGATCTTCCGGCCGAACAAGCTGGTGATGGGCAGCCGCGTCTGGTTCTACCTCGCGTCGCACCCGAAGGTGATCAACGCGGTGAAGGGCGGGCTCACGACCTCCGGCATCGTGACCAAGGAACAGTTCGCGGCGCTGTTCGAGGGCATTACCGAAATCCTCGTCGGCGAGGCCTACCTCGACGCCGCGAAGTGGGGTCAGGCCGTCGATCTGCAGCGGGTGTGGGGCAACCACATCGCCGCGATCCACGTGAACCCGCAGGCCTCGACCACCAGCGGCGTCACCTTCGGCTACACGGCGACCTATGGCTCGGCGATCGCCGGCCGGCTGCAGGACCCCAAGATCGGCCTGCAGGGCGGCGTCGCCGTACGCGCCGGCACGCGCGAGCGTCAGCTGATCGTCGCGCCCGACGTCGGCTTCTTCATCCAGAACGCGGTTCCGAACGGCTGACCTCCGTGAAGCCCCGCACCCGCCGCCCTACGAAAAGGACATCCGGCATGGACACTTCCGAGAGCACCTCGGCCGACGCGGCGAAGGCGGCGGCTGACGAGCGCCTGGCGCTCGCCGAGGCCGAGCGTCAGGCGCAGGTCGATCTGACCACGGCCCAGACCGACGAAGAGCTGCGAGCAGCCGAGAAACTGGCGGCGGAAGCCGCCGCTGATCGCAGCGCCGCCGCGGACGAACTGCGCCGCGCGACCGGCCGGCGGCTGTCCGCGGCATCGGGCGTGTCGCCCTCGAGCGTCCAGCTCGAGCCGTCCACCGAGCCCCGCCAGCGCCTTGCGGACACAGTCGTGGTCGAGCGTCCGGTCGCCCGGGCTTCGGGCTACGCGGTGCCCCCGGCGGTCGATCCCAACGCGCCGCTGTTTCCGGCGAAGGCGCGCGTCATGGCCGGCGGCGCAGTCCAGCAGGCCGTCCCGGCCGAGGCGATCGACGGCGAGCGGCGCAGTGTGCTGATCACCAGCCGGGTGCTGCACGACGAGGTGCTCTATGAGGCCGGCGCCCCGGCCGAGGTCACTCGCGCGCAGTTCATCGCCCTGCGCGACGCCGGCGCCACCGAAGGCTACTGGCCCGGCGACTGAGATACCCCGAGAGGGGCGGTCCGGTACGGCTCGCGAGGCCCCCGGCACGCTAGGCGGACGCGGTCCCACGTTGCTCACCGGGACCAGTCGTAGGGGTTCAGCCCGCCGCCCCGTTTTGGATGCCAGCCGAGGCGCGCCGTCACAGAGGGCGAATATCGGCCGAGAGGGGTGGAAGCCCCTCACCCTTTCCATAGAAGGCCCGCCGCCCGTGCCCTCCTACGCTCTTCTCGCTGACATCGAAGCGCGCTATCCGGCCGAGCTGATCGTGCTCGCCGGCGACGAGACCACCGGCCTGCGCGACGATGGCCGCGTCGAGCGCGCGCTCGAGGACGCGTCGTCCGAGATCCGCGGCATCCTGAAGGCGCGCTATGCGCCGGCCGAGCTGGCGCGCCTCGACGAGGACAGCCTCGAAACCCTGAAGATCTACTGCATCGATCTCGCGCTCTACCGGATCGCCATTTCCTTCTCGCGCTCGAACGAGCGGATCAAGGAGCGGTACGACGCGGCGATCAAGCGGCTCGAGGCGATCGCCTCGGGGAAAGGCGGCCTGTCGTTCACCCCGGGCGGCGGTGGTGACGACGGGCCGTCCGCTCCCGCCGGCGCGGCCTCGCCGAACGAGGTGCTGATCGACGCGCCGGTGCGCATCTTCTCGCCTCGTCGCATGCGGTTCTCGTGAGATGGCCGGCGTCTCGATCTCCGTCGACCTGACCGGCCTCGGCCGCGCCGAGCAGATCGTCGCTGCGCTTGCGGGCTTCGACGGCGAGCCGCTGATGTCGGCGATCGGCGCGGTCGGCGAGAGCCAGACGCGCCGGCGGATCTCCGACGAGAAGACGTCGCCGGACGGCACGCCCTGGGCGCCGAACCGTCGCGGCGGCTCGATCCTCGTCGATACCGGGCAGCACCTCCTTCAGTCCGTCGCATGGACCGCCTCGTCGGACGAGGCGGTGTGGGGCGCGTCCTGGGAGCACGCCCACGTGCATCAGGAGGGAGCGACCATCATCCCGAGGAACGCCGAGGTGCTCGTGTTCGAGAGCGACGGGTCCACGTTCTTCGCGAAGAAGGTCACGATCCCGGCCCGGCCGTTTGTCGGCATTTCCGACGACAACCGCGCCGAGATCGAGGAGCTGGTGACGGACTTCCTCGGAGGGCTGTTCCGGTGATCACGCCCGCCCGCCTCTCCGCCATGATCGCGGCGTCCCGGCTCGAGGCCGCCAAGACGGCGATCGTCGCGACGCTCGACACCCTGATGCCCGACGTCACCGTGGAATCGCATCCCGGCAAGCTCGACATCGCCGACGTCGTCGCGAAGGCGGTCGTCAAAGCGCCGGGCGTCGCGGTCGGCTGGACGCGCATCCGCACGCCGCGCGACGTCGGGGGCACGTTCGGCTCCGTTGTCGAGTGGGCCGCCTACATCGTGGTGGAAGACACCGCCGACCTCGCCACGCGGCGCAGGATGGAGCGCGAGGACATCGCGCATGCGATCGGCTCGTTTCTGCTCGCCGTCCTCGCCGACGCTGACACGCCGAGCTGGGGCCTTCGCAACATCACGATGCCGTCGCGCGATCCCGCGCCGGAGCTGCGGCCCGTCTTCACCACGAAGAGCTTCGAAGGCGGCGCCGCCTATTACGCCGTGACGTGGACGCAGACGCTGATCGACGAGGGCGCGCCGTTCATGTCGGCCGCGACGCCGGCGTTCGACGAGGCCACCCTCGAGGCGAAGTTCGGCGACGACGGCATTCCGCCCGAGATCCTCGCCCTTGCACGCGGGGAGCTTGGATCGTGAGCCGTCTCGCCGCCACCGAGATCCGCCGGCTGCACCGCAAGGTCGCCCAGGCCGACCGGCGCATCGCATGCGCCGTGCTGACCGGCAAGGTGCATCCCGGCAGTCAGGACGCCGAGAAGCGGACGGTCCGCCTCGAGCTGGGCAAGACCGCGGACGGCAAGCCCGTGCTCTCGCCGCCGGTGCGCTGGCAGCAACAGGGCGCCGGCACGCTGCAGATCCACGCCACGCCGAAGGACGGCGAGCAGATGGTGCTGCAGTCACCCTCCGGCACGATCGGCGGCGCCTCGCTCGCGGTGTGGGGAACCTACGACAAGGACACCGCGCCGCCGTCCAAGGCGACCGACGCGGCCGTCGTCCAGTTCGGGAACGCCTCGATCACGATGAAGAACGGGTCGCTGCGGTTCGCCTGCGGCGCGACCGTGCTCGAGCTGACGCCGGGCAAGACGACGCTGACGACGCCGGCCTTCGCAGGGGTGAAGGGCTGATGCCCGGCGTCGCGGTCAAATCGCTCGACGCCGCCGGCGGCGCGCAGCTCGCCGGCGGCCAGGACTGGTTTCGGGTCGAAGGGCAGCTCGTCGTGGTGATCGGCGATCCCGTGACGCCCCACAGCCCGCAGAAGACCAAGCATTCCGGATCGCCCGAGATGGTCGGCGCTTCGGGCTGGATGAGCCTCGACGGCAAGGCCGTGTGCCGCGCCGGCGACGAGGCTGACTGCGGCCACGCCTCGACCGGGCGCGGCTGGTTTTCCATCGCCTGAGGAGGGCGCGCATGACCAAGGAAACCTACACCGTCACGAAGCTCGCCGGGCCTTACGTCGCCGGACATCGGGTCTCTGTCGGCGACACGCTCGAGCTGACCGAGAACGAGGCGCGCTACGAGCTGCAGACGCAGGCGATCGTCCGCAAGGGCGAGAAGCTGCCGTCCGACAAGCCGACGCCGGAGCTTGAGCAGATCCAGGCGAACGCCCGTGGCGAGACCGTGACGCCAGCCGAGCCGGCCGCGTCCGAGCCGACGCCGGCGCCGAGCGCCCCGACGCCGACGCCGGCCCCTGCCGCCGGCGACGGCGCCGCGAAGACTTCGAGCCCGGCCTCGAAGCCGTCCTGAAGCCGCTTCGAAGGGGTCGCGAACGATGATCGGCGCGGTGCGCTACCGGACAGGAACCAACCGTGAGACCGGCAAGCCGCTCTCCGGTTGGGCGCATGTCGAGCAGTCGCTCGGCGTGATCTGGCTGACGCGCCTCGAGCAGCGGGTGATGCGGCTCGCCTTCGGATCGAACCTGCACTCGCACCTCGCCGAGGATCTGACACCCGCGACCGCGCTCGCGATCTACAACGACCTCGTCGCGGCGGCCCATCGATGGGAGCCGGAGTATCGCATCCGCGACATGCAGCTGGTCTCGCTGACGCAGGCCGGCGGCCTCGGCCTTCGCCATCGCGGGATCTACTACCCCGAGGGGCGGTTCGGGAATTACGCGATCGCGACCGAAGCCGGCGCGACGACCGGCATCGTGCGGCGCGAGCAGGCCGCGAGGAGCGCGGCATGACGCGTCCCTCCGCCGTCGACCTGTCGCAGCTCGCAGCCCCCCAGGTGGTGGAGACGCTTTCCTATGAGGCGATTTACGCCGAGCTGAAGGCCGACTTCCTCGCGCGCTGGGCGATCCTCCGCGCGGCGGACCCGACGCTTCCCGTGATCGACGCCCTCGACCTCGAGACCGACTTGCTGGCGGCCATCTTCCAGGCCGCAGCTTTCCAAGTGCTGGTGGTGCGTGCGCGGGTGAACTTCGCCGCTCAGTCCGTGATGGTCGCCTTCGCGACCGGCGCCGACCTCGACCATCTCGGCGCCGGCTTCGGCGTCACGCGCCTCATCGTGACGCCGGCGACCGCGGACGCCGCCGCCGTCATGGAAAGCGACACGCGTCTGCGCCGGCGCATCCAGCTCGCGCCCGAGGCGTACGGCGCGGCCGGCTCAGAGGGCGCCTACGTCTTCCACACGTTGACCGCCGAGCCCGGCCTCTCTGACGTCACGGCCATTCAGGGCGGCCCGGGCGCCGTCACCGTCACCGTGCTCGACGCCGCCGCCGCCACGCCCTCTGCGGCGACGCTCTCCCGGGTGCGGGCGGCGCTGTCGTCCGACCGCGTGCGCCCCCTGACCGACGTCGTCACCGTGCGCGCGCCGACGCTAAAGCCGGCCGAGATCGAGGCGACGCTGACGCTTTACCCCGGCCCGGCCGCAGGCCCGGTGCTGGCCGAGGCGAAGGCCAAGCTCGCCGCCTTCCTCGTCGAGAACCGTAAGCTCGGCCGCGATCTGACGCGCTCGGCGATCACGGCGAAGCTGCACGTCGAGGGCGTCCAGTCGATCGCGCTGACGCGGCCGTCCGCCGACGTGGACACCGGCCCGGCCGACCTCGTCGTGGTGACGGCCGTGAACGTCGTCGTGGGAGCGCGCGACGAATGAGCGAGCGCCTCGTCCCGTCAAACGCCTCGCCGCTCGAGGTCGCGCTCGACGAGACGCTCGGCTCGCGGATTGGCGCGACGCCGATGCCGATCGCGGAATCCTCCCGGCCGCTCGACGCCCCTTCGGCTTTCGTGCCGTTCCTCGCCTTCGGGCGCGGCGTCGACCTCTGGAACCCGGAGTGGAGCGACGAGCGAAAGCGCAAGCTCGCCGATCGCGCGATCGACCTGCAGGCCCGCGCCGGCACGCTGAGCGGCATCCGGGATCTCGTCGATTTCGCGGACGGCCGCGTGCTCAGCGCCGTGACGCCGCCGGCCGAGTTCTTCGCCGGCGGCGACGAGCAGGACGACGACGAGCGCTGGGCGGCCTTCCTGAAGAGCCTGCCCGAGATCCGGATCTTCCAGAACACCTCGGCCGACATCGAAAACGGCTACGCGCCGTTCGACGGCGAGGACGACGCGCTGACGCCGGGCGCCTTCCTCGGGGCGGAGAACGGCGACGAGACGTTCTTCGCGGACGGTCCGCCTGCGGATTTCGAGCGCGCGGTGATGATCCGAAACGGCCATGAGGAGCCGGTGACGATCCGCAAGCGCGCCGATCCCCGTGTCGGCAAGCGGGGCGAGGTCTACGACCTGCATTGGCGTCAGCAGGCCGAAGCCTGCGCCCTGTTCGACGATCCCTCCAGCGCGGACGGGTTCCTCGACGGCCTGCCGAAGATCCAGACGCACGTCAGCGTCGCGCTCGGCTACGGCTTCGCCGGCGGCGAGAACTGGCACCTCGTCGCGCCGATGGACCGAGTGCAGGACATCCGGCCTGAGCTGGGCATGCTGCCCGCCGAGGACCTCGTCGCGCTCTATCTCGACGATGGTTACGCGAACGTCGGGTTCGCGGACGCCGAAGATCCGCAACGGCACATCTATCGCTCGATCCGCATCCTCGAGCGCGCCGCGGACTGGAGCCCGGCCGCGTCTTTCGCCGACTTCGACCGGCTCGGCATGCCCGCCTACACGGCCGAGCTTGTCGTCGAGATCCCGTCCACCGCCGCCCGGGAAGACGCTTACGCGGACGCCTGTTTCGCGGAGGCGTGTTTCGCCGACCGCCCCTTCGATCCGACCACGCTCAACTTCGTCTGCGACGCGGTCGTCGCCGCCAAATCGCTGCGCGACGACATCCTGCTCGACCTCAACGTCGTCACCCGCCGGTCGCTCTCGAGCGCTCGAACCTTCGCCGATCTCCAGCTCTAGGCCCGCACAATGGAAACCCGCGTCAACCTCTATCCCTATCAGGTCATCCCGGCCGGCGAACTGAACGCGCTGCAGGGCTACGCCCAGGCGTCGATGGACCGGATCGTCCGCGAGTTGCTGTTCGACGAGCCGCGCTATTCCGGCTTTACGGTCACGGCGCCCTCGGCGCTGCAGCTGTCCGTCGCAAGGGGCGCGTTCTATCGCGCCGGTCAGGTCTATCCCTCGACCGACGTCCAGAGCCTCTCGCTGACCTCGCTCCTGCCGTCGAGCGGAAGCCGCATCGTGCTGGTGGTGGTCTCCGGCGACACGGTGAACACGGACGAACAGTCGGTGAAGTTCCTGGTCGACGCCGTCACCCGGGCCGTCCAGCCCCGCCCCGTCGCCCGCCGCGTCGCCCGACAGGCGAGCATCGAGCTCGTCGCTGGCGCCGCCAGCGCCTCGCCGTCGCGGCCTGCGCTCCCCGCCGGCTCGATCGTGGTGTCGTCGCTGCGCCTCGCGCCGTCCGGCGTCGTCGATGGCCCGGACATGGAGACGGCGAACAGCGCGATCTCGCTCGAGAAGGCGATGACGGCGATCGCCTTGCTGCAAGCGCAGGACAAGAAGACGGCCGCGCTGATCAACACGCTGCGATCCGACAACGCCGCGATGGCGAGCCAGATCAAGGCGACGGCCACCCGGGCGGAGCTGGGTTGGATGATCCGCGACATCATCCAGATGAAGGAGCGGCTCGACATCCCCGACAACCAGTCGCCGCGCGGCATCGACTACTTCGTGACCGACAGCGAGACCGATGGCGCCAGCACGGCGATCGTCGAGGGCGGCTACGTCAAGTTCGGTGAGATCGAGCGCGCGTCCCAGCTGGTCGCGCTGCTCAACCCGTCCGACAGCCGCGTCGACATCTCCGAGATCGGCCTGATCATGCCGAAGTCGACCGACGCGTTGCGGATCGAGGTCGACGACAAGGACGCCGAGATCGCGATCGCGTCCTATGGCATCGCCGCCAACGTCCTCAAAAAGCAGACGCTGACGCGGAGCTACTACTACTACGCCGAGAAACAGCCCTACGAAGAGCTGGAGACCAAGCTCAAGCAACAGTACGTCGTGCGGGTTCGGAACCCGAAAACCGACGCTTTCGAGGTGCTGGAGCTTGCCGGGGCGAACTGGCGGCTGGTCTCGCGCGGCAACGACGGCCTGCCGGGCGACTCGCCCTTCTGGCGGATCGACGTGACGACCGACACGTGGTCGATCGGGGCCACCACCGTGAACGTCTCCGGCGCGAAGATCGCGCAGACTTTCCTCTGCGCGCAGGCGGGCTGGCACAAGCGCCTCGACGTCGGCTTCACCGACATCGCGGCGGTCGGCAACGTCTTCGTCGCGATCACGAAGTGCAACGAGGCCGGCACTCCCGATCTCAACAACACCGTCGCCACCGCGACCGTCGCGGCGTCCGCCCTGAAAAAATGGCCGGCCTGGTCGTCGGTCTTGTTCGATCCGTTCTGGCTCGAGCGTGGCGTCCGCTACGCCGTGGTGCTGATCTCGACCGGCAATCACCGGGTGGGCATCTCGAAGTCCAACGACCTGACGAACGGCACCCTCTTCATCTCGACCGACGGCGACTACTGGTCCGGCTCGATCGAGCAGGACCTCGTGTTCCGGCTCTGGGGCTGCAAGTTCGCGTCGAACAACGTCACCGTCGAGATCGGCGACATCGCGCTGCCGGGCGGCATCCGCCAGCTGCAGGCGATCTTCACCGGCTTCCAGCCGGCCGGCACGGATCTGATCATGCAGGCGCAGATCGCCGGCGCATGGCGGACGATCGGCGAGAAGGACGCGACGATCCTCTCGACCGCGCCGACGCAGGTGAAGCTGCGCCTCGTGTTCGTGGGCACGAAGGATCTGATGCCGGGCGTCGACCTGACGGCGAGCCGGATGATCGCCTCGCGGCCCCGGACGCCGACCACCCACATCTCGACCGTGCAGTCGATGCCGGCCGGCGGCGTCACCGCCTCGAGCGTCAAGCTCGTGCTGGAGATGATCGGCTTCGACGCCGCGATCCACACCCTGACCGCCGCCGTGCTGCACGGCGCCGGCTACGCCACCGAGGTCGCCGCGACCTCGTTCCGGACCGAGACCATCGGGCCGGGCAAGACGCGCCGCGTCTTCACCATCGGCGGCCTGCCGAACATCACGTCCTTCAAGCTGAAGTTCACGATGGGCTCGTCGAACCCCGCCAAGCTGTTCTCGGTCGTGAGCCGAGACCACACCGGCTACACCTGAAAAAGGATCTCTGAACATGGCCGCCAAGAAAACCGCCCCCGAGGCCGAGGTCTCGCCCTCGGGCTATTGGGACGTCACCGTCAGCCGGAAGGTCTCCGACGTGTTCGGCGCGAACTTCCACCCGGGTCCGGTCCACACCGTCAACGACGCCGTGCTCGAGGCGCTCGGCGACGCGGTCCTGACCAAGACGCCGCACGTCGAGCCGGTCTGACATGGCCGGTCGGGAGCCGCTCGATTACACGCAGGAGCTGCTGAAGGCCGAAAACGGCGACGAGCGGCTCGTCGACCTGTTCGACCGCCTGTTCGGCGACGTGGACGCCAGGCTCCGCGGCGTCGAGGCGGCGGCGACGAGCGTCGCCGAGCTGCAGGGCAAGCTTCTGCAGGACGGTCAGGACATCATCGACGAGGTGGTCGGGCCGCTGACCGACCGCATCCGCTCGGCGGCCGACATCGGGGTGATCTTCACCGCGGGCTCGGTCTCGGAAGCCACGGTCGGGCTCGGCGTCCGCACCTTCGTCGTCGTCGAGGCCGACCGCGCGGCCTTCGCGCCGGCCGCGATGCTCACCGTGACGGCGACGGACACGCCGGCGGTCGCGATGTTCGGCCGCAAGGTGGCCTACGAACGCGACGCCGGCGTGCTCGAGATCGAGGTGCTGTCGGCCGAGGGCGCGGGCGCCTACGCCGGTTGGACCGTCACCGCCGGCTCGCGCGTCGCCAACGCCTCGCAGTCGGCGCTGACGCCCGTCGAAGGCTTCGTCGCCCAGACGGTGCAGGCGTCGATCGCCGCCCTGGCGGAAGCGGTCGGCAACGACCCTGCCTTCGCCGAGCATGTCGTTGCGGCGCTCGCCGAGATCTACACCAAGACCCAGACCGACGATCTGCTCGGCGCCAAGGCCACCAAGACGACTGCGCTGACGGCGCTGGCCGCCCTTGTCCCGGCCGCCGACCGCGTCGTTTCGTTCTCGTCCGCCAACGGCGCGACGCTTCTTCCCGCCGGCGCGATCGGCAAGGCGCTGCTCGCCGCCGCGGACTCGTCCGGCGGTCTGGCGATCCTCGGAGCGGCGCCGCTCAACGCACCGACCTTCACCGGCGCCGTCTCAGCGCCGACGGTCGGCGTCGGCAACAACAGCACAAGGGTCGCCACGACGGCGTTCGTCCAGGCGGCGATCGCGGCGCTGGTCAACTCGTCGCCGGCGGCGCTCGACACGCTGGTGGAGCTGGCGACGGCGCTCGGCAACGACGCCAACTTCGCGACCACGATGAACGCCGCGCTTGCGGCCCGCCTGCGCTACGACGCCGCCCAGGCGCTCACCGACGCTCAGAAGGCGCAGGTGGTCGCGAACGTCGGCCTCGACGCGGTCTATCCCCGCCTCGACGGGGGCAACGCCGGCGGCTTCGGCGTCCGGAACCGGCTCATCAATGGGGATTTCCGGTTCGCGCAGCGAGGCCTGTCGCAGACGGCCGGCGGCTACGGTTCGCTCGATCGCTGGTATCTCGTCTGGAGCGGCTCGGGGATGACGGTATCCCAGGCGGACACTGGCGAAGGCGGCTTTTGCGCGCGCTTGGCTCTTACCGTCGCCGGCAACTACACTTTCGAGCAACGGATCGAGCACGCCGCCACGCTCGCCGGCCGGAAGGTCACCTTCTCGTTCGAGGTGCGGACGATCTCAGGGTCCGGCCACACGATCCGTCCGACGATCATCCAGCGCTTCAACGACAGCGCCTCGGTGGCCTACGGCCCAGCGGCCGTCGCGGGTCCTGCGGACTCCACCGGTTGGGTCAAATTCTCCTATACCGTCGACCTCACCTCAGCCGCCGGTAAGACCTACGGCGTCGGGCACCATCTCGCCGCGCGCATCACCGTGACGAACCCATGCACGATCGAGATCCGGCGCGCGCAGTTCGAGGAAGGCGGGGCCGCGACGCCGTTCGAGCGTCGGCCGGAGGCGCTCGAACTGGCGCTGTGCCAGCGCTACTTCGCGAAGACCTACCCGGTGACGACGCCGCTTGCAGCGGCGAACGCTGCGGGTGCGCTCACCGCGTCGCCTCAGACGTCCGGCTCGACCGCCTTCGCTCGCGCGCAGGCGAGCGTGACGTGGGAGCTGCCGGTGGCCATGCGGGCTACGCCGGCGGTCACGCCCTACAGCCCCGTTTCGGGAGCTACGACCCGGGGCCACGACGGCGTGGCCGACGCCATCGCCGAGGCCGTCACCTCTGACAAACGCATCCTGCTGCGGCCGACAGGGACCGTCGCCTCGGGCCAGATCTACAGCTACCACGCAACCGCCGACGCGGAGCTTTGACCATGGACATCCAGAGCGTCACCTTCGCCGATGACCTCCAGTCCGCCGTTTTGGTCGAGACCGCCGGCGGCGGCGCCTTCACCGCGCCGTGGCCCTGCGCCACGTGGCACCGCGAGCCGATCGAGGCGTGGATCACGGCCGGCGGCGTGATCGCCGCGCCGGCCGAGCCCGAGGTCGACCTCACGGCCTACGCCGCTCAGCGGCGCTGGGAGATCGAGACTGGCGGCCTCGACGTCGCCGGCATGCGGGTCGAGACCGACGATCGCGCGAAGCTTCTGCTGGCCGGCGCCCGGATCAATGCCGAGGCCAATCCGGCCTATGTCACGCGCTGGAAGGTCGCCGGCGGCTGGGTCGAGCTGACCGCCGCCGAGATCGTCGCCATTTCGGACGCGGTCCTCGCCTTCGTCGACCGGCTGTTCAACGCCGAGCTGGACTTGCACGAGGCGATCGCCGGCGGCACGGTCACGACTGAGGCGGAGATCGACGCGGCGCTCGCCGCCGCCTGACGCCCGGCCGGGGCTGACAACTGTCAGCCCCTCGTTTCCCACGTCGTTCTGCGAGCATGCGGCTTCTCAGACCTTACGGTCAACCGAGGAGCAAGACGAACGTGGCAGCCACTACCCCGCATGTCGGCGTCCGGGTCTTTTCTGACCTTTCGAGCACCGTCGCCTCGATCGACACCCGCGACTCGACCGTCATCGGCATGGTCATGCCGTGCCCGAACATCGCCTCGGGCGACGCCTCCAAGTTCCCGCTGAACGAGCCGGTCCGGCTGTCGACGGACGATCCGGAGATGGTCGCGGCCCTTGGCGCCGGCCTTGCGCAGGACGCTGTGGCCCAGATCGCCTCCGAGGGGGTCACCACCGACCTCATCTTCGTTCGGGTGGGGTCCGACGCCGACGATACCGCGCAGCACGGCCTGGTCGTCGGCTCGGCCGCCCTCAAGACCGGCATCTGGGCGCTGCTCGACGCCAAGTCTCAGATCGGCCTCGAGCCCGGGCTGATCATCTCCCCCGGCTTCACCGATCGCCGTGTCGGCAACGCTGCGAACCCCGTCGTGGTCGCGATCGACGCCGTCTGCGAGCGCCTGATCGACTGCATGGGCGTCGTCGATGCAAGCCCGGCCAGCCGTGAGGCCGCGGTCCTCCACGCCTCCGACTTCGCGACGTCGCTCAACATCATCGACTGCTACCCGGCCGTTCGCGTCATGCTGAACGGCTCGGTCGTGACGCGGCCGATGAGCCCGCACGTGGCGGCCGCCATTGTGCGCTCCGATCGCGCCAACGGCACCCCCTTCAAGGCGTTCTGGAACAAGCCCCTGAAGGGCATCCTCGGGCCGGCGCGCAAGGTCACCTACTTCGACGGCCGCACCGACAGCGACGCCAACTTCCTCAACCTCGCCGGCGTCATGACCGTCATCGAGAACAAGCTCCTCTGGGGGCCGTTCTCGACCGCGACCGACCCGACCGTGAGGGGCTACCGGTCGATCAAGCGCATCCGCACCCGGCGGTCGATCGAGAAGGCGATCCCCCGGGCGCTGCGCCAGTACAGCGGCCAGGATCTCGGGCCGCATCTCGTCACGCTGATCTCGACCGCGCTCGCCGAGGCGATCGAGGAGCGCAAGGCCCTCGGCGCGCTGATCGACGGCGAGATCGTCTGGAAGCGCGGGCTGAACCAGAACACGTCCCTGCGCGACGGCGTCCTCAAGCTGACCTTCCGTCAGGAAGAGACGCCGGATCTCGTCGACCTGCAGATCTTCGCGGAGGCGATGCCCGAGGCCTACGACACGCTGTGGAGCTCGATCGAGCAGGCGATCTCGTCTCTCGGCAATCCCAGCATCCGCGTCGCGGCGTAAGCGCCGGACCCCGCCCTTTCGTCCTCTCGGAGACCCCACATGGACAGCCTGATTCAGGGCGCCAACTGGTTTGTGGACACGCTGAACCAGCGCCTGCGCATCGCGAAGCTCCAGCTCCCGACCCTGTCGAAGGAGATGACGACGCTGAAGCCCGGCGGCGGCTTCTACCAGCTCGACGTGCCCGACGAGGTGAAGGCGCTGGAGTCGCCGTTCTCGCTCAACGGCTCCCACGGCGACGTGCGCTCGCTGTTCGGCCGCGAGGCCGGCGATTGGACCAACTTCTTCTACTACGAGCGCCTGCGGGACATTCAGGCGGGGTCCAACGTCGGTCGCGTCGTTCGCCTGAAGGGGCTGCTGACCGAGGTCGAGCAGGCCGAGGTCGCCGGCAAGAAGGCCGAGGAGACGAACTACAAGGTCGGCACGATCGTGCTCTACCACGACATCGTGGACGGCCAGACGATCCACAAGTTCGACTTCTTCAACAACCAGCTCGTGATCAACGGCGTGGACTACACGGCCGAGCACAACCGTCTGATCGCCGCCTGACGACGGCGCGTTCAGCGCCGACGACGCAAGGGCGAGGAGCGCTGAAGCCCTCGCCCTTTCCACATCCAGCCCAAGCCGCCCGAGGGTCCTATGACTGACGCCGCCGCCAATCCGCTGAAGGTCGATCTCGATCAGATCCCGCTGCCGCCCGAGGACGTGATCAAGGACATGCTCGCCGACGAGCAGCCCTCCGCGCCGACGCCGCAGCCGGCCGCGCCCGCCGCGGCGCCGCAGGTCGAAACCCTCGACTTCGTGAAGCGCGACGTTCGGGAGAAGGCGATCCCGCTCGAGCATCCTTTCCGGCGCGACGGCGCGCTCGTCGAGCAGATCGTCGTCCGCCGCCTGACCGGGTTCGAGGTGGGCGAGTTCGTCCGCACGTCTCTCGGCGTCGACAAGGGGTTCGACCGCTTCGAGCTGTACGCCACGATGACCGGCGTCCCGGCGCCGGTGCTCCGCGGCCTCGATCAGGACGATCTGATGGCTCTGACCGACGTGGCCTCGGATTTTTTGCCCCGCGGGTTCGCGGCGCGCGGCTGAATCTCGACCTCGCGGACTGGCGCCGCATCGTCGGCCGGGTAGCGGCGCTTTACGCGACGCCGCTCCCGGCGGTCCTCGCGATGGACTGGGACGAGATCGTCGCGTGGTGGAGCGAGGGCGCCGAGATCCACGCCGAGACCTGGGGGCTGTTGCCGGCCGCTTTCGCAAAGATCGTCTGACATGTCCGATTTCGACGTCGCCCTTCGCCTTAAGCTGCTGAACGAACTGTCCGGCCCGGCGAAGGTCGCGGCCGGCGACATGGCCACGCTGAAGGCCACCGTCTCCTCCCTCGACGGCGTCAACGCCGGCGCGAAGCTCGCCAAGGATCTCGGCCTCGTCGATCGCGCCGCCGATCAGGCCGGGGCCGAGCTGCGGGACGCCGCCAAGGCCGCTGCCGCGATCGGACAGGCCGATGGGGCGGTCGATCTCGCCCGCGATCTCGGCCGCGCCGGGCAAGCCGCCGACACTGCGACGGCGGAGATCCTGCAGGCCCACAAGGCGGCGGCGAGCCTCGGGGCCGCCGCTGGCCCTGAAAATCTCGCCCAGGATCTGAAGGCTGTCGACAGCGCCGCGGGCCAAGCCGGGGCCGAGCTGCAGGGCGCCGCTAAGGCCGCCGCCGCGATCGGACAGGCAGACGGGGCGGTCGCTCTCGCCCGCGATCTCGGCCGCGCCGAGCAGGCGGCCGACGCAGCGACGACGGACATTCTGAAGGCGCACAAGGCAGCGGCCAGCCTCGGGGCCAGCGCCGGGCCGGACAACCTCGCGCGGGACCTGAAGGCGGTCGATCGTGCGGCCGACGCGGTCGTCGAAGGCCTCGCGAAGACGAAGCGCGCCGTCGCCGGCCTCGGCGCCGCGGACGGCGCGAGCGAGGTCACGCGCGATCTGAAGACGCTCGACAAGGCGGTCGACAACGCCGCCGCGAAGCTCTCGAAGGTGGTGCGGGCGTTCTCGAAGCTCGGCGAGGGCGACGGCGCCGAGACGCTCGCCCGTGACATCCGGGACGCGGACAAGGCGGCGGACGCGGCGTTGAAGAGCCTCGCCCGCATGGCGCGGGCGGTCGAGCGCATCGCGCAGTCGGACGGCGCCCGTGAGCTCGCCCGCGACCTTCAGTCGATCGACCGCTCGGCCGACCGCGTGTCCCGCGATCTTGCCGGCGTCGCTCGCGAGGCGGCCCAGCTCGGCCGAGGTGACGGCGCGGGCGTTCTGCGGCGTGGGCTCGAAGGGATCACCCGCCAAGCCCGCGAGGCCGCCGGCGCGGTCGCGAAGGTGAGGCAGGAGCACGCCTCCGCCGTCCGCAACGCTTCGCCGGCCGGGCGCATGGAAGGTGGCGGCGGAGGTTCAGGCTTCGCGCTGCCGCTCGGCATGGTGCCGCCGATCGCCGCCGGCGCGCTCGCCTACCAGACCGGCAAGGACATGTTCGGCGCGTCGATCGCGATCGAGAAGTCGCTCGCCGAGGTGCGCAAGTTCTACGACCTCGACGATCCGTTCCGCCTCGGTCAGGTCAAGGCCGAGATCCTTGGGCTCGTTGATGACCTCAAGCGCAGCCCGGAGGCGATCGGCAGCGTCTACGCCCGAGCAGGGCAACAGGGCATCCCCCTCGATCAGGTGCGGAACTACGCCCGCGAGGTGATCGCGATCGCGACCGCCTGGGACACCGCCGAGGAGGAGACGGCGAACGCGATCGGCACGCTGAAGACTACGTTCGATCTCGACCAAGCCGGCATCATGAAAACCGCCGGCGCGATCAACGCGATCGCGGACGGGCTCGAAGGGCCTGTTAGCGAGACGGGACTTCTCGACTTCCTCAATCGGACAGGCAACGCGGGCCGCCGTCTAGGGATGTCTGCGAAGGAGATCGCCGCGATCGGCGGCGCCTTCGCTTCGATCGGCCGGCCGATCGAAGTAGCCGGTTCGGCCGTCAACGCGATCATCTCCAAGCTTGAGAACGCAAGCTCTCTCCCGAAGGACGCTCAGGCGGCGATCCGCCTGCTCGGGACCACGCCGAAAAAGCTCGAGAAGGACATCAAAGCTGGGGGGATCGACGGGTTCCTCAAACTGCTCGATCGGATCAAGGCCTCACCGCATGCCAATAAGATCGGCTTCGAGCTGTTCGGTCTGGAGAACGTCGACGAGTTTCAGAACCTCCTAGGGGCGCTCGATCAGGTCCGCAAAGCTCTAAAGCTGGTCGAAGACGACAGCGCCAACGTCGCCTCGTTGAAGAAAACGTTCGACATCTTTTCGGGCACGACGGCCGCCAACATCGCCGGCTTCAAGGCGAATCTGCAGGTGACGGGCGACGCGCTCGCCAGCGACTGGCTACCGGCCGTCAACGGCGCGCTCGAGCGCTTCAACACGCTGATGAGGGAGCTGCGCGAGTCCGGTACGGTTCTGGACGAGATCCGGACGAACGCCATGGGGTTCGCGCAGGGCATGGGCTACGACGGCCCGGGCGCCATGCTCGACGACATCGGCCGGCGGCTCGGCGTCATCTCCCAGAGCGCGCGGGAGCCGGGCGACAAGCTGGCGCAGGGCTTTGAGGCCGCGCGACAGACAGGCGTCGCGCTTCGCCAGATGATCGACGACATCGCGCAAGCGCTCCGGATCGCCGGCGACAGCTGGACGTCGCTCTTCGGCGAGGGCGACGCGAAAAAGGCCGCGACCGAACGGCTGAACAACTGGTTTGCGGACCTTGTGACCGACCCCAAAACCGGCACGCTCGACGCGCTGGCGATGGGTCTCGTCGTGCCCGAGGAGCACAAGGCCGCCGCCCGCAAGCGCCGCGCCGACCGCGAGGCGGCGACCCGGAAGGCCGGCGAGCGGCCGGCTGACGTCGCCGGCCCCGATCAGGCGGAACGGTCCGAGGACCTGCAGCGGATCATCCGCGATCGCCCCTCGGCCGAGACGCCCCGACCGCCCGAAGGCAAGACGGCGCGCGAGCGCCTCGAGGACGCCTTCGCGCCCCTCCCGCTCACCACCGATCTGAAGGATCTTCGGGACGCGCTGCGCCTTCGTCGCCAGCCCGGCGAGACGGCGCCTGCGCCTCCGCCGGCGACGCCGGCTGACAGCGCGCCCAGCCCGAAGCCGGTCACCCCCAAGCGCGTGATCCCGCTGCCGCCGGTCGCGCCGACGATCGACCTCCGCCGCCTGCAGGAGACGTTCTCGCCGACGATCACGCCGAAGACGCCGATCGTTCTGCCGCCGCGGGCCGACCGCGCAAGCGCGCGTCCCGCGCCGACGCCGGCGACGTCCGGTGACAGTGCGCCCAGCCAGTCGCCGGCCACCCCCAAGCGCGTGGTCCCGCCGCCGCCGGACGCGCCGCCGATCGACCTCCGCCGCCTTCAGGAGACGTTCTCGCCGACCATCACGCCGAAGACGCCGATCACGCCGCCGGCGGCTGTGGCCCCCGCTGCGGCCGAGCGCGCAGCCCCGCGTCCGGCGCCCACGACGGCGTCGTCGCCGGCGAAGCCCGACCCGATCGTGCTTCCCAAGCCTCAGCCCGATCGCGGGGTGAAAGCGGAGATCGAGGCGGCGTACGGGCTCGATCTCGGCCGCGTCGGCGAGAAGGCGATGGCGGATTACGTTGCGGCGATCAACGTGGGCGGCTCTCAGGCCGTCTCGGTCGCGCAGGGATACGCCGCGCAGATCAAGGCCGCGTTCGGCTTCACAGTCGAGCCGACGATCAGCCCGCGCTACGTCAATCCGGGACCGC
Organism: Methylopila sp. 73B; assembly: GCF_000526315.1. Lineage (NCBI taxonomy): Bacteria > Pseudomonadati > Pseudomonadota > Alphaproteobacteria > Hyphomicrobiales > Methylopilaceae > Methylopila > Methylopila sp. 73B. The sequence continues at coordinate 1,897,568 of NZ_JAFV01000001.1, forward strand.
CGGCGGCTGGCACCGCCCCGGCGGCTCCGGCCGCCGCGCCCGGCAAGCAATCCGCCGCTCCGGCGGCCACGCGCACCCAGGTCGCCGGCGCGCCGTCGCTGCACCTCACCCAGCACATCTACGGGCAGAGCGACCCCAAGGCGACGGCGCGCGTCGCCGAGCGCCGCGCGGATCGCGCCATCCGGCAGGCGCAGGCCGGCGCCCTGCATGATCTCGGATCGGCGACCGCATGACCGCCCTCCTGTCCATCGGCGGCGCGGTCCTGCGCACCATCGGCCTCAATCCGCAACGCGTCGCGACCTCGAGCGAGGGACGCGTGCCGGGCCGGCCGACCTTCGGCGGCATGGACTATCAGCTGACCGGCCTCGACGAGCGCGCCACCTCGATCGAGGCCGAGACGATGCCGTTCATCGTCGGCGGCCTCGACGCTCTCGGCTGGCTCGAGCTTCATCACCAGCGCCAGGACGCCGTGCCGTACATCCGCCTGCAGGCCAACTTCCTCGGCGTCGTCGCGGGCAATGTCATCATCCGCTCGCTCGACGTCGAGGAGGGCCGCTTCCATCCCTTCACCGGCGTCGGCCGGCAGGTGACGGCGACGATCGAGCTGCTGCACGTCGGGAGCCTTCTGTGACGGTCTACGAGGTCACCAGCGAACGCGAGCGGCTCGACCGGATCGCGAAGGCCGTGATGGGTGCGGAGACCGGCGGCGGGATTGAGGCGCTGCTCGCGGCGAATCCGGCGCTAGCGTCAAACGGCCCATTCGCCCCCTTCCAGACGAAGGTGGTCGCCGGTGACGCCACGCCCACGCGCGACGTCGCGACCGCGCTCACGAGGCCCTGGGAGTGAAGATCCTCCGCAAGCCGGTCATCCGCGTCACGGGTCCGACCGGCGTCGACCTCGTCGGCCGCTGGGGACAGGCGCTGCTCGGCGTCACGATCACGGATCACGCCGGGCACGAGAGCGACGAGTGCGTGATCCGGCTGCGGCGGGCGCCGCCATGGGACGCGCCGCCGCCGACCGGCGCTCGCTACACCGTCGAGGTCGGCTGGGCGGGCGCAGGCCTCGCGATGACAGGCGTCTACACGACCCAGCGCCATCGCATCTCCGGCTCGCCCGAGGAGGGCGAGGAGATCGAGGTGGTGTGCCGGGCGGCCGACTTCCTCGACAAGGGCAAGGCCGTCGACAGCGAGCACTTCGACGAGGAGAACGGCCACGGCACGGCCGGCAAGATCTTCGAGACGCTGGCCGCCCGCATGGGCGTCGAGGCCGTCGTCGATGCTGAGATCGCCGCTGTCGCGGTCCCCTATCGGCTGCGCTGGCGGCAGAGCGCGATCGACTTCGCGAGCGAGCTGGCCGACGACGTCGGCGCGGTCGCCAAGCCCCAGGCCGGCAAGCTCGTCGTGACGAAGCGCGGCGGCGGCTCGTCCGCCAGCGGCAAGGCTCTGCCTCCGGTCCATGTCGTCTACGACGAGAGCTACGCCTTCGACGTCAACGGCGAGCCGCGCGGCTCCTACGCCAAGACGTCCTCGCCGTGGTTCGACGGCGAGGCGGGACGCGACGACGTCGAGGAGTTCGACAGCGCGAGCGCGACCTCGGCCAGCGGCGACATCCACCCGGCGCCCTCGAAGGAAGAGGCCAAGAGCCGCGCCTCGGCCGCCGGCGACGCCCAGGCGCGCGGAGGGCTCACCGGATCGTTCGAGATGGCCGGCAATGCGGCGGCCGTCGCCGGCGCGCCGCTGATCGCCTCGGGCTTCGGCGCCGGCGTCGACGACGTCGACTGGCGCATCGGGACCGTCACCCACGACATCACGCCCGACGTGGGCTGGGTCACGACCGTCGAGGTCGAGACCAAGCCGAAGAAGAAGGAGGAGAAGAAGAAGGCCGCGACCTGACGGGTGGCGAGGGCCGGCTTGCGCCGGCGACGGGGATCAGTTGGCGCCGAGACCCGTCCGACGATGCACATGAATGACCGCCGCCCCGCCCCGTGCTCGCTCAGGAGCGCACGGACGGTCGGCTGATTCCGGGATGACGGGATAGTGGACGCGTTCACGAACTTGGGGATGACCGAGGCGCCGCGCGCCCGGCCGTTGGCGGGCTACGTCGGCGGAAAGAAGATGCTGGCGAGGCGGCTCGCCGAAATCATCGACCAGACGCCGCACGACCTCTACGGCGAGGTGTTCGCCGGCATGGGCGGCGTGTTCTTCAAGCGCCGGCTCGCGCCGAAGGTCGAGGTGATGAACGACCTGAGCCGGGACGTGGCGACGTTCTTCCGCGTGCTCCAGAACCATCATCAGGCCTTCCTCGACATGCTGCGCTGGCAGCTGGCGAGCCGGGAGGAGTTCGGGCGCTTGCTCGGGCAGGACCCGGAGCGCCTGACCGACCTTCAGCGGGCCGCGCGCTTCCTCTACGTCCAGCGCCTCGGCTTCGGCGGGAAGGTGGTCGGCCGGACGTTTGGGGTCTCGCGGGAGCGCGCCGCGCCGTTCGACGTCCACAAGCTCGCGCCGCTGATCGCCGAGGCTCACGAGCGCCTCGCCGGCGTGTGGATCGAGTGCCTGACCTGGGCGGCCTTCCTCGACCGCTGGGACCGGCCGGGCGCCCTGTTCTATCTCGACCCGCCCTATTGGGGCACGGAGAGCTACTACGGCCCCGGCATGTTCGCGCCGGCGGATTTCGCCGCGCTCGCGACCCGCTTGAAGGGGCTTCGAGGGCGCTTCGTGATGTCTTTGAACGACCTTCCGGAGACCCGTGAGACGTTCGCCGGGTTCTCGATCGAGACGGTGCCCGTGACCTATACGGCCGGCCTGTCCAACGGGACGCGAGCGACGGAGATCATCATCACCGGGGGAGGCTCGGCCGTTGCTCCATAGCCGCCCCGTTTGCTGCAGATTCAAGTGTCCGGAATTGCAGATTCATGTGTCCGGCTACAGGGAGCAGCGTCGAACTCCGTCATGGAAGGTCTCCCTCTCGGGGCGTGGAAGGCGTCGCCGCCGTTCCTCGCCCGCAGTTCTGGAGCATGGGAGAAACCTACCCGACGAGCGTCACGCTGTCAATGCATATTTTCCTAGTTAGGATTTTTAGCTGGTCACGAGCGGAGCGTGTGGGACGGCCGGCGGCGCGCTGGGTCTGGCTCCGATGACCCGGCGGGGCCGGCTTAGGCCAATCGGGAGTCCGCTGCGACGCGCGCTACGGCACGCACTCCGCGCCGGACTGGTAGGCGGTGCGCGGTCTCGCCCGTTAACCGCTCGTGAACCGTCTGAACCGGAGATGAACCTTATTATTAGAATAAATTCAGATTGGCTGAGCTAACGTCGCGCCGCGTCCAGGGTGTCCCCCGTCCGAAAGACGCTGCGCCGGAATTCCGCCCCTCTCCGGTTCAGGCCCCTTAGACGATGCTCAACCGTTGGGGAGCGGTTGAGCGCCTTTTCCGCTCCCTGCGTTTGGGTTCACCCTGTCCGGATCGTCGCGGCGAGCGGTTCTCGAGCCTTGCGGAAGCCTACCCGGCGAGCGTTGGGCGTTCGGGTCTATCCTGTCACGGCGAGCACCCGCGCGCGGATGTCGACGCGCGGGTCGCACGCGAGCCGCGGGCGAAGGTCGGCGGCCAGCGCCCGGGCGCGGGCGGCGGCGACTGGCTGGGCGTAGGCGCTGCGGACGGCGGCGCGGAAGGCCTCCGCGCTGCGCTCGTCCCGTGAGACGACCTTCATCACGCCCGCTTCCGCGGCCCGCCGGGCGTGATAGCCCTGCTCCAGATGCTGGGGCGCCGCCACCTGCGGCAGGCCGGCGCCGAGGCCGAGGCACAGGATGCCGTGCTGCCCCGCGCTCAGCAGCAAGCGGGTGCGGCGGGCGATGGCGTCGACCGGGACGGGGGCGGCCTCGACCGTCACGCCGCGGGCCGCCAGCCGCCCGGCGACTGCGGCGTCGAGGCCGGGGATGAAGGCGCGGGTCGGCGCGCCGAGGTCTTCCAGCGCCTCCATCAACGCCGGATCGTCGCGCTCGGTGGTGGAGAAGTAGACGAAGATCTCCTCGCCGGAGCCGTCGGACGGGGCGGTCGGCAGATCAGCCACCGGCGGCAGCAACGGCCGCGTCCGCAGCCCGTCGTAGGGGTCGAGCATCGGCAGCGTGCGCGCGAGCTGGTCGTCGGAGGCGTAGACCGCCGGCAGCCGGTCGATCTCGGGAACGCCAAGCGGCGTGGCCGCGCGGTTGACGGCCGCGACGATGTCGCGCTCGTCGTAGAGCCGCTCGGCGTGCTCGGGCATGAAGATCGGAAACGCAGGCATGTCCGGGGGCGGGCAGGAGTAGCCGACGCCAATTGCGACGGCGGGCACGCCGAGGCTGCGCGCGGCCATCAGCGCGCAGGGCGCGAAGTCGCCGACCACCAGCGCGATCCGCCGACAGCGGATCACCTCCTGCCACCACGCGATCTGGCGCGTCAGGAAGGCCTCGTCGCGAAAGCCGAGGTCGCCGAGAAACTCGCCCCACGTTGCGGTGTGGACCGCGCCGGGGCCGCGCCGGTGGGCGTCGCGCGGGCGAAGCGCGCCGCCCGGGAACACCAGCTCGCAGACCGGCTCGAGCTCGGCGGCGTGCTCCATGCGGCAGAGCGCGGCGTCGAAGACGAAACGGTCGCCGAGCGCCTCGGCGACCGTTTTCAGGGTGACGACGTGACCGCGCCCGGCCCCGCCTTCCCAGGCGAGCAGAGCGCGCCGCACCGGCTCAGGTGGGGTAGCAGGGACCGCAGGAGGTTTCGCCGCCGCAGGTCGGCGGCGGCGGAGGCGGCGGCGTGACGCCCCGCGAGCGGCGCTTGGACGAGGTCGAGAACAGGTCGTCCTTGAGCCAGTTCGGCGGGTCGCTCTCGCGGTGGCGCTGGATCAGCGTCTTGTCCCCGCCGCCGAAGTAGACCTTCAGGCCGCCCCACACCGCCTTGTAGTCCTTCTCGCCGATCCGCCCCTCGACGAAGGCCGAGGAGTCGACGCCGGCGACCGGCAGCGCGATCTCCGTGCCGAGGGCCGCGGCGTGCTTGCGGCCGGTGTAGCGGTGGCCGGCGGAAACCTTCCAGTCGTCGGTGACGTAGTAGCTCACGTCGACATAGTCGAAGAACGAGCCGCCCTTGCGGGTCCGCTCGGTCGCGCTCGAACCGCCGCCGATGCGCTCGTAGCCCAGCACGCCGGACAGGGTGAGGCGGCCGAAATAGGCCTCGCCCTCGGCGCCGACCTTGGCGTTCCAGGAGTTCAGCCGGTCGTCGAAACCGACCCCGGAGCCATAGACGCCGAAGAGGTAGCTCGACGGGTCGCGGGTGAAGAGATGGCCGGCGCCGCCGCCGACGAAGTCGCCGCGCTTCGCCGCCGCGATCCCGTCGATCTGGGCTCCGAAGCGCTCGCCGAGCGGCAGCGTGACGGAGGCCAGCCCGCCGCCGACGAAGTCGCCGCTGCGGCCGAAGCGGCCGTCCGCCCAGCCGCCGAAGCCCTCGACCTTGCCGTTCAGCACGTCGACCGCGGGCGCGAGCCCGGCGCTCTCCGAAAACATGTCCGCGGCCCGAACCGGCGCCCCCGCGCCGAACGCAAGCCCAATCGCGGCGCCCGACAGGAGCGCCGTCTTCAATCTCATGTGCATGTGATCTCGCTCCCCCCGGGCGACTCGTCAGAGCCAAAAAGAGACCACACTCCTCGCGCTCTGACCAGCCTTCGATCGAGTCATCCTGCGCTCGTTCGTCAGCCCGCCGCACGGCCGCTGGCGCTGCGCGCTTCGGGGGCTGGAGCGGCGGCCAGGAGGGTCAGGAGGTCGGGCTCGGCGAGCGGGCGCGCGAGATAAAACCCCTGGACCTCGTCGCAGGAATCGACGCGGAGCAGCATCAGCTGCTCGGGGGTTTCGACGCCCTCGGCGGTGACGGTGAGGCCCAAAGCGCGGCCAAGGCCGAGGATCGCCTGCACGATGGCGCGCGCCTCGCCGCGGGGGGCGAGGTCCGCTACGAAGCGGCGGTCGATCTTGATGGCGTCGAACGGGAAGCTGCGGAGATAGCCGAGCGAGGAGTAGCCGGTTCCGAAATCGTCCATCGCCAGACGGACGCCGAGCGCCCTCAGCTCCAGCATCACCGCGCGGGCGCGGTCGGCGTCCTCGATCAGCACGCTTTCGGTAATCTCGATCTCGAGCCGGCTCGGCTCCAGGCCGGAGCGCAGAAGGGCGTCCGCCACCACGGCCGAGAGCCCCTCGTCGCGCATCTGGACCGCGGACACGTTCACGGAGACGCCGATGTCCGGCCAGCGCACGGCGGCGGCGCAGGCGGCGCGCATCACCCACTCACCGATCGGGACGATCAGCCCGGTCTCCTCGGCGAGCGGAATGAACTCCGACGGGCTGACCAGGCCGCGGGTCGGATGGCGCCACCGCAGCAGCGCCTCGGCCCGGCGGACCCGCATCGAACGCGTGTCGTAGCGCGGCTGGAAAGCCAGGGTGAACTCGTGCCGCTCGAGCCCGCGCCAGAGTTCGGCCTCGAGCTTTCGGCGCGCAAGGATCTTTTCGTTCATCTCGCTCGCGAAGAACCGGTAGGTGCCCCGGCCGGCCTCCTTGGCGCGGTAGAGCGCAAGGTCGGCGTGCCGCATCAGCTCGCCCGCGTCGCAGTCCGGCTGCGGCATCGCCACGCCGATCGAGAGGCCGAGCCGGACCTCGCCGAAGGCGTGCCGGATCGGCGCCGCGACGGTCGCGATCAGCCGCCGGCAGAGCCGCTCGACGCCCTCCTGGTCGAGCCCCCCGGCGACCACCACGAACTCGTCGCCGCCGACCCGCGCGACGAGGTCGCCCTCCGGCAGGCTGCGGCGCAGGCGCTCCGCCACCTGCTGCAGCACCTCGTCGCCGGCGGCGTGGCCATGGGCGTCGTTGACCGGCTTGAAGCGGTCGAGGTCGAGGAACAGCAACGCGAGGCGCGACGTCGGGTCCTGGAGGCGCTCGCCCATGTGCCGGTCGAGCATCAGCCGGTTCGGCAGGCCGGTGGTGGCGTCGTGCATCGCCTTGCGCTCGACGTCGCGGTAGGCGGCCTGGAGCCGGCGTTCGCTCGCGCGGATCAGCCCCGTCGCGCGGCGGGAGTCGTGCGCGAACAGCGCGAGCAGGAGGGCCATGGCCGCGCCCGCGCAGAGCACCAGCGGCAGCACCATGCCGACCAGCCGCCGGCCGGGACGCTCCGGGTCCCAGCGCAGCGTTACGGGAGAGCCGTTCTCGAGGGCGAGATGGACGGCCGGGGCGGCGGCGGCGTCCGTCGCGTCCCGCGCGACGCGGAGGTTGTCGACGAAGTAGCGCGACCCCAGCGCCTTCAGCCGGGCCGGCGCCATGCGCTCCGCGAACAGCATCACGGAGGCCGGCCCCGGAACCGGCGTCACCGTCCAGTCGGCGCCGGTGGAGATCGCCGCGGCCGAGACGATCGCCGGATCGCCCCCGATCGTCAGCAGCCCAGGCGTCGTGACCGTCGTGTTGGTCCCGGCGGCCCGGCGCGCGCGCGCGATCAGGTCGCCGACCGAGGGGCCGAACGTGCCCTCGACAGTGGAGGAGCTCAGCGCGCCGTCGACGAGCGCGTAGCGCGTGTCTCCCGACGGCCCCACCACGAAGACATGCGTGACCCCCAGCCGCTTGAACACGGTGTCGCCGAGGTTGGCCTGATTGTAGGCCCAGTCCATGTCCACCCGGACATGCAGATTGGAGTAGGCCGCGCCCCAGGCGGCGTAGTCCTCGAGCGTCGTCGCGAGCAGGTCCCGCCGCCCTTGCCAGGCGTGGCTCTCGAGCGCGACCGAGCGCCGCTCGGCGATGACGTCCTGGTCGTCGGCGATCCAGGTCAGCAGCGCGAACGCGACCACGAAGGCGAACACGATCGCCCCGACGAGCGCCGTCATGGCGCGGCGCCCCAGCGCGGCCGCCGTCGCGGCGTCCTGATCATCCGACATCTACGCTCGCCCCCGATGCGGGCGCCATCCTGGCGCCAAAGGCTAAACATTTCGGCGCCGCCGCCCCGGTCCCCGGCCAGTTTTGCGGGGCTCGCGGGGCGTCGCCCCCTCGGCGTCGCAGATTGCGCGGGCGCCCGGCAGAAAGTGCCGGGCCGGTTAACCCGTCGTTAACCACGGACGCGTCAACTCAGGTGGCAACGCTTCGTTAACCCTCCTGATTCCGGGACCGCTCGTGTCGCAAGCCGCTCTCCAGATTGTGCCGAAGCCGGCCGACGCCGCCTCCGAGACCGCCGCCAAGCGGCGTCCCATCCGCTTCCGCGGCCGCTCCTTCATGGCGCTGGTGCTCGCCCCCGAGCAGCCGCTCGAGGAGTGGTACGCCGAGCTCGACGCCCTGACCGCAGGCTCGCCCGGCTTCTTCGGCGAGCGCCCGGTGGTGCTCGACGTTTCCGCCATCAAGCTGTCCCCCCGCCTGCTCGCGGCCCTCCTGGGCGAGCTCGACATCCGCAAGGTGCGGATCATCGGCGTCGAAGGCTGCGACCCGAAATTCCTCGACGGCCCCAACGCCCGGCTCGCCATGCCGGTCGGCGGGCGGGCGGCCGGCGAGATTTCCGCCAAGGAAGCGGCCGCCGCCTCGACCACCTCGCTGGTGATCGACCACCCCGTGCGCTCGGGGCAGAGCGTCTCGTTCCAGGGCGACGTCACGATCTGCGGGTCGGTCGCCTCGGGCGCCGAGATCGTCGCGGGCGGCTCCATCCACGTCTACGGCGCGCTCCGCGGCCGGGCGATCGCGGGCTCGGCCGGCGACGGCAAGGCGCGCATCTTCTGCCGCAAGCTCGACGCCGAACTGCTGGCGATCGACGGCGTCTACATGACCACCGACGAGCTCGACAAGACGCTCCGCGGCAAGCCCGTCCGCGCCCAGCTCGACGGCGAGATCCTGCGCGTCCACGCGCTCGACTGATCTTTCGACGAACGACACGACACAACGATTTTGGAGAGACATCACATGGCTGAGGTTCTGGTCGTCACGTCGGGCAAGGGAGGCGTCGGCAAGACGACGTCGACCGCAGCCCTCGGCGCGGCTCTCGCCCAGACCGGGCAGAGCGTCGTCGTCATCGATTTCGACGTCGGGCTGCGCAACCTCGACCTCGTCATGGGGGCCGAGCGCCGGGTCGTCTACGACCTCATCAACGTGGTCCAGGGCGACGCCAACCTCAACCAGGCGCTGATCAAGGACAAGCGGGTGGAGAGCCTGTCGCTGCTGCCCGCCTCCCAGACGCGCGACAAAGACGCGCTGACGGCCGAGGGCGTGGAGCGCGTCATCAACGAGCTCAAGGGCCGCTTCGACTGGATCATCTGCGACAGCCCGGCCGGCATCGAGCGCGGCGCCTATTTCGCGATGCGCCACGCCGATCTCGCGGTCATCGTGACCAACCCGGAAGTCTCCTCGGTCCGTGACTCGGACCGCATCATCGGCCTGCTGGACAGCAAGACCGAGAAGGCCGAGCGCGGCGAGACCATGGAGAAGCTGCTTCTCCTCACCCGCTACGACCCGGTCCGGGCCGAGCGCGGCGACATGCTGAAGGTCGACGACATCCTCGAGATCCTGTCGATCCCGCTGCTCGGGATCATCCCCGAGAGCCCGGAGGTCCTGAAGGCCTCCAACCTCGGCTCGCCCGTGACGCTCGCCAACCCGCTGTCGGCGCCGGCGCGCGCCTACCTCGACGCCGCGCGGCGCCTGCGCGGCGAGACCATCGAGATGACGGTGCCGAGCGAGAAGAAGCGGCTGTTCGGCAACCTGTTCGGTCGGAGGGCGGCATGAGCGTTCTCAAGTTCTTCACGCGCCGCACCTCGGCGCCCGCCGCTCGCGAGCGCCTGCAGCTCCTGCTCGCCCACGAGCGCGCCGTGTTCGGCCGCACCGATCTCGTCGCCCAGCTCAAGGACGAGATCCTGGCCGTCATCGCGAAGCATATCGCGATCGACCCGGACAAGGTCCGCATCAAGACCGACACCCGCGACACGCTGGCGACGCTCGAGGTGGACATCGAGATCCGCACGCCGAACGGCGGTCTGAAGCTCGCAGGCTGACGCGGTTTTAGGCTTTGAAACAAAACGGCGCGCTCCTCGGGGCGCGCCGTTTTTCATTCACAGCCGTTCCCTTGGCAGCTTCACGAGGAACCACGCCGTCGTTCCGGACGAAGTCCCGGAACCCATCAGCCCGCCGTTTGAAGAGCATCTCAACCGGCGGGCTTATGGGCCCCGGGACAAGCCCGGGGCGACGGTTGAGCGTGTGGGACGTCAGTCCCGCCAGCCGACGAAGCACGCGCTCCACTCAGCCCAGCGTCGCGAGTCCCGGAAACGTCTCCAGCAGCCAGAACGACGCCGTCGTGGTGAAGCCGGTGAGGAAGGCGATCCCCGTCAGCACCAGCAGCCCCCCCATCACCTTCTCGACCGTGCCGAGGTGGGAGCGGAAGCGGCGGAGAAAGCCGACGAAGGGTTTCATCGCGAGGGCCGCGATCAGGAACGGCACGCCGAGGCCCAGCGCGTAGACGCCGAGCAGCCCGGCGCCCGCGGCCACCGTCGTCTCGGACGCCGCGACCGAGAGGATCGCCGCCAGCACAGGCCCGATGCAGGGCGTCCAGCCGAAGGCGAAGGCGAGGCCCATGACGTAGGCGCCCCAGAGCCCGACGGGCTTCTGCACCTCCATGCGCGTGTCGCGCATCAAAAGCGGAATGCGGAACAGCCCCAGAAAGTGCAGCCCCATCACGATGATGGCGACGCCCGCGATGGTGGCGAGCAGCGGCGCGTTCTGAAGCAGCACCCGGCCGAGCAGCGACGCGGTCGCGCCGAAGGCCACGAACACGGTGGAGAACCCCGCGACGAACAGCACCGCGGCCGCCAGCGCCCGGCCGGTCGCGGCCTTGGGCGCGTCGTCGGCGGTGAGCTTGTCGAGCGTTGTGCCGGCGAGGAAGCACAGGTAGGGCGGCACCAGCGGCAGCACGCAGGGGCTCAGAAAGCTGATCGCCCCGGCCGCGAAGGCGGCGGGAATGGTGACGGCGCCGATCATCTCACGCTCCGGTCGCGCGAGGCCTTTCGCGCCTCCCTGCCCTAGCCCGGCTTCGGGCCGAACGAAAGGCGCCCGTTCGGCGCGGCGCGGGAACGTGAAGGACGGCGCCTTTCACAGGTCACCGACGCTACGGCGCCCCAAACCGATCCCGCCACGCGGCTTGCGCGCCCGGCGACGGCAGAGCCGTCGCCTCGTACACCCCACGGGCCACGGCGCGCGCCAGCGTCAGCGCCGCGACATGGCCGAGCGCCGTCAAGGCCGCCAAACGATCCCCCTCGAGTTCGCGCAGGCCGGTCGCGGCCGAAAACACGACGTCCCCGTCGAGCGGCGAGTGGCAGGGCACGAGGGCGCGCGCCAGCCCGTCCTGCGCCATGACGGCGAGCGCCTTCGCCTCAGCCTTTGTCAGGCGCGCGTCGGTCACGACGACCGCCAGCGTGGTGTGCGCGCCGGCCTGAGGTTTCGCCGGCGGGAACAACGCCTCGGGCGGAACCACGGGCGCCGGCCCCCGCCCGCCGAACTCGTCGCCGATTTCGAACGGCGCGGCCCAGAAATGCGCGCCCTCCCCGACCGTCGCGGAGCCCAGCGCGTTGACGGCGGCCAGCGCGCCCACCGTGACGCCTAGGTCGTCGAGGATCGTCGAGGCCGAGCCCAGTCCGCCCTTCAGCGTCGCGGTGCGCGCGCCGAGCCCGGCGCCGACCGAGCCGAGCGCGAAGTCGCTCCCTGCGGAGACCGTCGCACAATAGCCGAGGTCCCTGTAGGGCGGATACCGGCCCCAGTCCTTGTCGCCGCCATTGGTCAGGTCGAACAGGATTGCGCCGGGCACGATCGGGACCCGCACGGGTCCCACGGCGAAGCCGCGGCCGGCCTCCGCCAGCGCAGCCATGACGCCCGCGGCGGCGTCGAGGCCGAAGGCGGAGCCGCCGGAGAAGACCAGAGCGTCGATCGCCTGCACCGTGCGCTCAGGGGAGAGCAGCTCGGTCTCCCGGACGCCAGGCCCCCCGCCGCGCACGTCGACCGAGGCGGCGGCCGGGGCATCGAACACGATCGCGGTGACGCCCGAGGCGAGCCCGGCGTCGTCCGCGTGCCCGACGCGGACTCCCGCGACGTCCGTCAGCAGGTTTCGGGCCCCTCCGCGGAGCCTCACGCGTCGCCCGGCTGGGGCGCGTGCCAGCGCACCCGGTAGAAGATGTGGCGGCCGATCTTGTCGAGCTTGACCATGTCGCGGATCCAGCGCGGGCGGACGTAGGTCGCGTGATAATGCGTCGAGGAGCCGACCTCGGGAAGCCACGCGCCGCCCTCGGTGACGTCGCGGGCGATGCGGGTCGCCAGCCGCCACGCGTAGACGTTGTTCACCCGGTCCGGGATCCGGTCGCAGGCGAAGGAGAATTGGCAGGCGTTGCGCCAGGTCTTGTTCTGGTAGACGACGCCGCACACCGTGTTCGGGTAGTAGCCGGAGCGTGCGCGGTTCATGACGACCTGCGCCACCGCGTACTGGCCTTCGACCGGCTCGCCGCGCGCCTCGAAGTAGATCGCTTCGGCGAGGCACTTTTCCGACGAGGCGAGCTGGGCCTCGGGAATGAACAGCCGGCGAGACATCCGGGTCTGGATAACGCCGTCGAGGCCGCCGCGGAGAGCCGCGGTTTCGGCTTCGGAGGGCGCGCCCTTGCCCAGCGGCGCGTCGTCGGCGCGGGCGTCGACCTTCGCGAGATGACCGGCGTCGCCCTTCGTCGGCGCAACCGGCATCGCCGCCACCGCCATCGGCGGCTCGGTCTCGGGCGTGGTGGTGCGCGGGATGTGGCCGCCGGACAGGAACGCGACGGACGGCGTCGAGCCGTCATGGTTGGCGCCGGCCTCGCGGCGCGTCATCGGCACGCGCGTCACCGAGCCGAGGTCCTGAACCGCCGAATAGGCGCCCTCTTCGTCGAGGCCGTCGTCCTTGGGCGCGGCGTCCGCGACCTTCTCGGACAGCTCCGCATGGTTCGGCGTCGGCGGCAGGACGATGGTCGGCGCCGCGCGGCGGCCGTCGCCGACGAGCGGCAGGACGCTCAGCACGCCGCGGCGGTCGGGATGAAGCAGCGCGCCGATCGGGGGCAGGGTCATGAACGCCTCGCCGGAGTCGACGATCGCCGCGACGGTCGGCGTCGTCGGCTCGGGGGGCGGGAGGATGGCGCTCCGGTCGCCCTTCACGGTGCGGTCGAGGAACGCCTCCGGACCCTGACCCTTGGCCGCAGCGGCGGCGACGACGACCTCCGCCTTCGGCTCCTCGGCCTCCTGCAGCACGAGATATTCGCCGGCGCCGAGAGGATCCACGGACAGCTCGGGCCCCCGGCCCGATGCGAACAGGTCCGCCGCTTCGAGCGAGACGAGATCCGCCGCGCGCCGATGGCCGGCTGCAAGATAGAGCGCGCGATCGCCCTCCTCCGCCCGCGCGCGACCCGATGAGAGGCCGAAGGCGTCCTGCCGCGCGATGGAGGTCGTGGCGAAGGGCAGCGTCGCGGCCGCGAGCGCAAGGCGCAGCACGAACGGCCCGAGCCGCCGCTCCCGCCGTCCGCCGACGCGCCGCTTCGTCTCCCGTGACGCCATGAAACGCGCACTCCACGCGACGCCGGGGCGAACCACGTCCGCCTCAGCCGAAACCACACACGGGTATGGTTTTCGCGTTTTAACCTTGAGGAGCGGTTAACGAGGGCGCGTCAGGGGCCGGTCAGCCGCGCGGCGAGGCGCGTGGTGACTTCGCGTTCGCGGGCGAAGGCGCCGCCGGAGAGCTCACGGAGAAGCGGGACCGCGGCGGCGACGCCGGCCGTGCCGAAGCGAGCCTTGAGGGCCGCGTTCAGCCGGGCTTCGGACTGCCGTCTGCGTTGGGACCCAAGCTGGCCGGTCGCCTTCAGGTGCGCGAGGTGCTCGTCGACCAGCGCGGCGAGGCTTTCGACGCCGTCGCCGGTCTCCGAGGACACCAGCGTCACCGGGGGACGCCAGCCGTTCGCGCCGCCGCTCGCGAGCGTCAGCGCGCTTTCGAGGTCGTCGCGCGCGCGCGTGGCCGGGGCGCCGAGGTCCGCCTTCGTGACCGCCACGACGTCCGGCAGCTCCATCACGCCCGCCTTGATGAACTGCAGAGCGTCGCCCGAGGCGGGCTGCACGGCGAGCAGGATGGTGTCGGCGACCAGCGCCACGTCCGCCTCCGACTGGCCGACGCCGACCGTCTCCACGATCACCCGGTCGAACAGCGCACGCATCAGGATGACGACGCCGAAGGCGAGGTCGGACAGGCCGCCCAGCCGATCGCGCGCGGCGAGCGAGCGGACGAAGACGTCCTGGTCGTCGGGGTCGGTCAGGATGCGGGCGCGGTCGCCGAGCAGGGCTCCGCCGGAGCGCATGGACGAGGGATCGACCGCCACCACGCCGACCGACAGGCCGCGGTTGCGCAGCCGCTGCACCAGCGCCCCGGTGAGGGTGGACTTGCCGACGCCCGGCGGGCCGGTGAGGCCGATCACGTCGCCTTTCGGCTCGGCCTCCGCGGCGTCGAGCAGGGCCGCGACCTCAGGGCCGCCGGCGCCGCGCTCGAGCCGGGCGAGCGCGCGCGCCAGGCCGACCTTGCCGGCGCCTCGGAGGGTCTGAAGATCGGGAAACGGCTGGGCTGTCACGGAACCTGGCGCACCGGAGGCGAGAGAAGCGTCAGCCTCCTCTCGCACGATTCCGCGGCGCCCGCGACGGCGCCTTCGTCGGCGAGGCGCGCCCGCGTCAGGGCTTCGGCGCGGCGTTCGGCTGCGCGGGCGCGGTCTTGTAGCGGTCGCACGCGTCCTTGAGCATGCTGTCGGCCTTCTGCAGCGCCACGTTGAACACGCGCGACTTCTCCGGCGGGAACATGGCGCGCTGCGCCTTCGCCTTGTCCACGTCGCCCATCATGTAGTCGTAGAACACCTGCCGCTCGGCGACGTCGTTGATGTGCAGGTTCGCGACCTGAACCACGCAGCCGCACAGCTCTTTCGACACCTTCGCCGTGCAGGCGGCGGTGTAGGCGCCGTCGACCTTCGCGGATTCGGCCGGATCGGCGGTCTGTTGCTGGCCCGCGGACGGCGCGCCCTGCGCAAAGGCCGCGCCGCCGGCGGCGAGGAGAAGGGCGGCCGCGAGGCCGAAGCGGGCGTGACGCATAGGTGATGTCCTCCGACGCGGGCGGCGCCGTCTGTCGCGGCGCTCGCCTTCTTATGGCGCGCTTACGTTTGGCACGCCTCGCCCGGATCAGCCACCCCCGCGGGGGGCGACGATGGGCGAAGCGTCAGTGCGCCGCGGTGGCGTCGTAGGCGGGTGTGGTGGCGCGGAAGGCGTCGAGCCATTCGACAAGCTTCGGATGCTCAGCGCGCCATCGTCCCTCGAAGCGGAAGTCCAGATAGCCGAGCGCGCAGGCGACCGCGATGGCGCCCACGTCGCCATGCTCGACCGGCGGCGAGGCATCGAGCGCGCTGAGCGCCCGCGCGACTTTCCCGGCCTGCATCTCGAGCCACTTCGGTTCGACCTTGGCCTCGTCGCGGAAGCGCCGCTCGTAGATCTGCAGCAGGGCGGCGTCCATCAGCCCGTCCGCGAGCGCCTGCGTCCGCAGCGCGGCGAAACGGGCGGAGGGGTCGGCGGGGATGATCTTCCCGCCGCCGGCGAGGTGGTCGAGATATTCGAGGATCACGCGGCTGTCGAACAGCGTCGCGCCGTTGTCGAACTCGAGCGTCGGGATCTTCCCGAGCGGATTGACCGTGCTGATCGGGTCGGCGGGGTCGGCGGTGTTGGTGGCCACCACGGTGAGGCGGTCGGACAGGCCGAGGACCGCGGCCGCGATCTTGACCTTGCGCCCGAATGGCGAAGGGGCGGCGGAACGCAGGATGAGCATGGCGTCTCCAGAGCATGAGGACCGTCAGGCCCCCCGGCGGCCGCCGGGGGCGTCCGTCAGGATCGCCGTCCCCCTGTAGCACGGGGAGACGCGGCGGAAACGCGCGAAGCCCCCGCCGCCCCTACGTCCGCCCGCGATCCCGCCGCTCTGCGCGCAGCCGCCTCAGCCGACGGTGAGGTTGACCGCCTTGGGACCCTTCCCCTTGCGGTCCGGCTCGACCTCGAACGTCACCAGTTGGCCTTCCTCCAGACCCGTCAGGCCCGAGCGCGTTACGGCAGAAACATGCACGAAGATGTCGGCGCCGCCGCCGTCCGGCTTGATGAAGCCATACCCCTTCTCGGCGTTGAAGAACTTGACCGTCCCGCTTTGCGCCATGTGGCGCCCCCTTCGCTCGCAAGTGAACCACCCGCGCCCCCTCCGGCGCGTATCGAACGCCGGCCGCCCGCCAGGGCTGCAAAGACGAAGGTCACACCTGCGCCGCCTCGCCCATCCCGCTCGGCCTCCCCATTTTGGTAACGTTTCGCACCTGCGAAAGGCAAGGCGAAAAGATGGCGCGTTCCAAGGGGTAGGCGCCTCAGGACGGTGCAGAAAGGCGACGATACCGGCCGGACGCGATGGTCAGGCGCTCAGTTCTTCGACGATGGCTCGCCCGCCTGCGTCCTGTTGAAGAGCTTGGGCGATGTCCGGCAGTCCGGAACGGCAGTCGTCGGCGAGCGTCCAAGGCGGGTTGGCGAGGATCAGCCCGGACCCGTTCAGCAGCCGGGCGTCTTCGCACCCGCGAACATGAACCTCGACGCGCAGCAGCTTAGGCCGGCCCGACGCCTTCAACGGCTCGATAAGCGCTTGCAGGTCGCGAAGGTCCTTCACCGGATACCAGAGCGCGAAGACGCCGGTCGGCCAAACGGCGTGCGCCGCGAGGAAGCGCTCCGCCATCCGCGCCAGTTCGCCCGTTTGCTCGTAAGGCGGATCGACGAGCACGAGGCCGCGGCGCTCCCGCGGCGGCAGCCAGGCGTTGAGCGCGGTCCACCCATCGATCTCGACGACCTTCACGCGCTTGTCCCGGCCCATCGCCTGCCCGAGGGCGACGGCGTCCTTGGGGTGCAGCTCGCACAGGCGGAGGCGGTCGTCGTCGCGCGCGAGCCGCCGGACGATCTCGGGCGAGCCGGGATAGCGCCCCGGCCGCCCCGCGCCGTCGTCGAATTCGGTCAGCACCCGGCGCCATGGCGCGAGCAGCCGCTCCGCGGCCTCGCCCAGGCGCCGCCCGGCGAGGCGGCCGACCCCGTTCCGCCATTCCGCGGTCCGACTCGCCTCCTCGCCTTCGAGATCGTAGACGCCGACGCCCGCATGGGTGTCGAGATACCCCCAGGGCGCGCTCTTCAGGTTCAGGTGTTCGATGACGCGGGCGAGCAGGACGTGCTTGAGCACATCCGCGAAATTGCCGGCATGAAAGGCGTGGCGGTAGTTCACTCGCGGCGGCCTGCGTCAGGCGTCGTCGGACGGCGGCGGGAGCATGACCACGAAGTCCTTCTCGCAGGCCTCCACCACCGTCCAGACGCCGACGAAGCCGGGCTCGATCACGATCGCGTCGCCGGCCTCGTAGTCGACCGGCTCGCCGCCCTCCGGCGTCAGCACGCAGCGACCGGACCGCAGACGGCACCACTCCCACTCGTCGTAGGCGACACGCCACGCGCCCGGGGTCGCGGACCACACGCCGGCGATCAACCGTCCGTCCGGCGACTCGTAATGCACCGACGTCCGGAAGGTCGGCGCGCCCTCGACGACGAGCTCGGGCGCGGGCGCGCCGTCCTCGAACGCTGGGCCTGGTCCTCCCAGGAGGTGCAGGCGCATGGCGGCTTCGACGTCGTCAACCACGGTCACTCTCCCCGCATCGGCGGAAACGCCACGCGGTCCGCGCGGCAGGCGCGGCGGTCGACCTCGCCGCAGGCGCGGAACTCCAGGTCCTTGGTCATGCAGAGTCTCACCTCGCGCAGGTTTCGCCGCGCACAGTCGACCGCGATCATGTCCGCGTTCAAGCCCGGGTTGGCCGCGATGAAGGCGCGCTCGACGTCGTCCGGCGAGGTCGTGAGCCAGCGGTCGAGCGCCCGGTAGGCCGAAGGGATCGTCACCTTGTCATACGCCGCGCGGGCTTTCGCGAAATAGCCGGCCGGATCGAGCCCCGAACACGTCCCATGTTTGCGCCACTGATAGCGCACGAGGCCCGGGCTCGGCATGACGTCGAGCATCCCATCGACCGTGCGGCGCGAGGGGCCGCGAGTGTCGCCGCCGCAGGATGACGGGAAGCCGCGCTCGTACTGCGGCCAAAGCCCATGCAGCACGAAGGCGAAGGGCCTCGGACCCCCGCATTGCATGCGGTCGGCCCGTTCGCCGCGGTCGGCGCAATAGGTCGGCGACCACGACAGCGAGAGCACGTAGAAGTCGAAGTCCCCAGCCTGCCCGCGCTCCTGGGCCGAGGCCGGAGCGACGGCAAGGAATAAGAGCGCGGCGGCGAGAAGGCGTCGGATCACGGACGAACCATCTTGCAGCCCGGAGCGAAGGCGCGGTGACGGTCGAGGCCGGTGACGCACCAGTTCACGCCCCAACCGATCCCGGCGAAGCCGTCGCCCTCGATGATCTCGTAGAACACCCGGCGCGGACGCCGATCCGTCGTGAGGGTCTCGGCGGCGCAGAACCGGCGAGGCACGAAGCTCGGTCCCCAACTGCGGTAGCCGATCTCGCGGGGGTGGCCGACGGCCTCGAGGGCGAGGTCCGAGCCCCAGTAGCCGCGCTCGCGGGCGGCGAAAGCCGAGGTGACGCGGCCGAGCACGCCGCTGTCGCCGCAGGCCGGCAGGCGACCGGAGAACCCACGGAAGAACGGCGCCGGTTCGACGACGGTCGCCGCGTATGTCTTCGTCGTCGCATAATCCGCGGCCACTGCCGCGGGCGCGGTCATGACCGTCGCGAGGATCGCGCAGGCGCCTGCTAAGCTCTTCATCCGACCCTCCGCCGCATCGTCTTGGAGCGCATGCGCGCCCGAAAGCGACATCAAGCGCCTCACTGGTTAAAATCAAGCGTTCGCGCCCGACATGGTTACGTCGGCCGGCCGGTCTTTGGACCGTCGCGGAGCGGATGCTAACGTCCGGCCGCCCGACTGCGCCCCCGCGAAAGGATACGCCGCCCCCGATGCAGAGGTTCGAGACCGCCCAGGACGCCGCCCTCGCCCTCCGGCCCGACCAGCCCGTCTACGCGTTCCGGCCGAGCGTCCTGGCGACCGACGCGAAAGCGTTTCTCGACGCCTTCCGCGGACAGACGGCCTACGCCGTGAAGACCAACGGCGAGCCGTTCGTCCTCGACGAGCTGGTGAAGGCGGGCGTGACGGCCTTCGACGTCGCAAGCCCCGCCGAGTTCGCCGCCGCGCGCGCCGCCTCAGCCGAGGCCGGGATGTTCTACATGCACCCGGTGAAGGCGCAGTCGGACATCCGGCTCGCGCTCGAGACCTACGGCGTCCGCCATGTCGCCCTCGACCATGAGGACGAGATCGCGAAGATCCTCAGGATCGTCCGCGCGCAGGACATCTCGCCGAGCGACATCACGCTGTTCGTCAGGCTCGCGACCAAGGGGCACGCCGCTTACGAGCTCTCGAAGAAGTTCGGCGCGACCGCAGCGCACGCCGTCGAACTGCTGCAGCGGCTCGATCGGGTTGGCTTTCGCGCGGGCCTGACGTTCCACGTCGGCAGCCAGGTCGAGGATCTCGACACCTACGAGCGGGCGATCGGCACCGCCGCCTGGGTGAAGGGGCGCGCCGGCGTCGACATCACGGCGCTCGACATCGGCGGCGGCTTTCCCGCGCCTTACGGCCGCGACCTGAAGAAGGACGCGCGGCCGACGCCCGAGATCGGCAGCCTCGTCGCCAAGATCGAGCAGGAGATCGACGCCTGGGGCCTTGGCGACCTGCCCCTGATCGCGGAGCCCGGCCGGGTCGTCGTGGCGCGCTCGCTCTCGGTGCTGGTGCGCGTGCTGCTGAAAAAGGGCCAGCGGCTCTACATCAACGACGGCGTCTGGAGCTCGCTCTCCGACAGCTGGACCGGCAAGATCACCCTGCCCGCCCGGCTGATCCCGGATCCGGCGCGCCGCCGCGCTCCTCGGTCCTCCGCGCCGAAGCTCGCGCCTTACCGGGTGATGGGCGCGACCTGCGACTCCGTCGACATCCTCTCCAGGCCGTTTTGGCTGCCCGACACGGTGGACACCGGCGACTGGATCGAGATCGGCCACATCGGCGCCTACAGCCTCGCGCTGCGCACCCGTTTCAACGGCTTCTATCCCGACACCTTCGTGGAGGTGGCGACGCCCTATGAGGACGAGGAGGGCCTCGAAGGCGTCGCGACGGTGGAAAGCCGGGGCGCGGTGCGCTGAGCCGCTAAGCGTCAGCGCTCGCCGCGGAACACGATCGGGAACTTGCCGGGCTCCCCGACCCCATCGCACTCCTCCTTGGCGCGGTATTCGACCATGCGGAAGGCGGCGCCGCCCCACTCCCAAGTCCCGACCTGCCCGCAATCGCCCTGCGCGCGGCCGCGGTCGAAGGCGGTGAGCTGCTTCTTCGAGGGGTCGTAGGCGACGTTCGAGAGCACGTCGACGCCGGTCCAGCCGACCGATTCCAGGAAGGCCGCGAACAACAGCGGCTCGAACCGCCCCGCCGCTCGCGACGGATCCTCGAGGAAAAGCGTGAAATCGACGTTGGTCGCGCCCGAGGCGCAGACCATCGCCCAGAGCGTCAGCCCGCCGCCGAGATCGGCCGCGAAGGATTCCTCGGCCAGGAACGAGGCGTCGGTCTCGTTGCGGTCCCAGACGGGGCAGTCGCGATCGACCATGATCTGGCGCAGAGCCGGCGGCGCGTTCTCCCGGCTCACGTCGCGCACCTGTCCCGAACGCACCGCCGGCGTGTCGCCGCCGACAAGAGCGATCAGCGCGTCCGGACGGTCGACGCGTCCTTGCGCGCGATCGACCTCGGCGAGCGCGGAGGCGAACCCCGGCAAAGCGAAATCCGCCGACAGGTCGCGGCGATCCTCCGCGACGATCGCCACGGTCAGCATCTTGCCGCGCCGGAGAAAGGGCAGGAGCTTCCGGGTGGCCGCGTCGGAAAAGCGGATCTCGACGCCCCCGCCCGGCCCCGGGGCGCTCGCGAGATCCGCGCCCGAGGCGAAGCGGATCGGCGGACCTCCGTCGACCGCGAGCGCCACGCGCGGCCGGTTCAGGGCGCCGTCGACGTCGATCGACAAAGTGAGCTTCGGCTGGGCGTCCTTGGGGCCGGCGCGTTGCGCCGCGAGCGTGGCGGACGTCGCGGTGGTGCGGGACGCGGCGATCTCGACCCGACAGTCTCCTGCCGGCTTGCCCGTTCCGCACGCGACGTTCCAGCCCTCGAACTGGGCGGCGTCGGCCGCGCCGCCGGCGATCATCAGGATGAGGCTTGCGAGCAAACGGCGCATGGCGGGTCGCGACCTCGGACGCAGCGGACGGCGCGCGACCCTAATCCGGAATCGCGCCGAGACAAATCAGACCGACAGCCAAGGCCTCGCGAGGTCGTCACGCAGACGTGAGGCGCCCGGCCGGCTGCCGCGAAACCTTCCGCCGGACGGTCGAGTTATCTCCGGTGGGAGAGGCGCAGAATCTGGCGCGCAACGCGCGCCCTTAAAAATCAGGAGCTTCAAAAGATGCGAAAGACGCTCGCCATAGCGATCGCCGCAACGATCGGCCTGACGGGAGTCGTCAGCGCCGAAGCGGCTCCGCCCCGCGCGCCGAAGCCGCGGGCGACGCTGGAGCAGGTGCGCGCCCAAGCGCTGACCGACATGCAGACCGGAGACATCCAGACCGTGGATCGGCGCCGCTGGCGCGGCGGACGCGGCTGGGGCGGAGGTCGCCACTACGGGGGCCGTCGGCATTTCTCCAGCCGGCGGTATTACGGCGGACGCCGGCACTATGGCGGGCGCAGGTACTACGGACGGCGCTATTATGGGCGGCGGTACTATCGTGATCGGGACTACGGCGGCTATGCGGCGGCAGGCATCGCGGGCCTGGCGGCCGGCGCTCTGATCGCGGGAGCGGCGAACGGCCGCAGCTATTCGCGCGGCGACAGCTACTGCGCACAGCGGTTCCGCTCGTACAATCCGCGGACCGGCACCTATACGGGCTACGACGGGCGCCAGCGCGCCTGCCCGTAAGCCGCTCCGAACGGCGGCGTTGGACCAGCGCCGCCCGTTCCTCCGAAAGCCCCGGCGCGCGCCCCGCGCCGGGGCTTTTTCGTGTCCGCCGTAGAGGAACCGTCATTCCCTTCGAGCGTTTCCCTCTGTGAACGAAGACAGAACGAGGAAACGCCCCATGGCTGAAAGCCGCCCGCAAGCCCATGTCGACGCCCGCCGTGCGGCGGACCCCGATGCGCCGACGCCCGGCGCTCCGGCTCACGAGGTTCACCCCAATCCGAAGACCGCGCCCGATCCCGAGAGCAACGCGGAGAAGGATCCGAGTGACTGGGTGTCCGGCGACGAGCCGATGACCGGCGCTCAGGCCTCCTACCTGAAGACGCTCTCCGAGGAGACCGGCGCCGAGGCTTACAAGCCGGACCTGACAAAGGCCGAGGCCTCGATGGCGATCGACGAACTCAAGGACGCCCGCAACCAGAAGCGCTGACGCGCGTGTTCAAAACAGGCGGCCGCCGTTCGGCACGGCGGTCGTCGGCGACAGCAGCACGACCTCCCCGTCGGCGTCGGGCACTCCGAGGGTCAAGACCTCGGAGATGAACTTGCCGATCTGACGCGGCGGAAAGTTCACCACCGCCACCACTTGACGACCGATCAACGCCTCTGGCGCGTAGTGCTTGGTAATCTGCGCCGACGATCGCTTCACGCCAATGTCCGGGCCGAAGTCGATCCTGAGCTTGATCGCGGGCTTTCGCGCCTCGGGATAGGGCTCGGCTTCGACGACGACGCCCACACGGACATCGACCTTCAGGAAATCGTCGAAGCCTATGACGGGCGACGCGGCTTCAGCAGTCCAGCTCACGCGGCGCTCGCCAGGTCGTCGGCGTCGTCCTTACGGGGCCGGCGAGCGAAGGCGCGGTCGCACACGTCGCGAAACGGAGCCGTCAAGCGGAGCGCGTCGTCGGCGCGGCGGGCCCAGCGTTCGGCCTTGCGGAGCTCCTCGTCGAGCGCCTTCATGGTGCGGGCGAGGCCCTGATCAGAATCGTTCAGGAAGGTCTCGAAGACGCGCGCGTTAACGAGCACAAGCGCCTGAGCGCGAGCGGCCCCCAACGGGCCGGATTCCTGCACGCCGGCCGCCGCCAGCATCCACTGCATCGACGAGACCGCGACCTTGTTCATCTCGGCTGCGCCGAGCGGATCGCGCATCACGCCGCGGCGGGCGGCGCGCAAGCCCTCGCGGTAGGGGGCCAGTGCCTCGAAACGCCGCATCAGCACGTCGAAGAGACGCTCGCGCGCCGGCTCGTCGGCCATATCCTTGACGTCGTGATTGAGGACGTCGAGATCGATCTTGCGGACGAAGCCAGCCAGCACCGCGCCCTTCGAAGGGAACAGGCCGCGAAGGTCCGCCAAGCCGATACCGGCCCGTTCGGCCAGATCATGCAGGCCGATCTCGCCCCACGGCCTCTCGGCGAGCAGCGAGAACAGCGCGTCGATCGCTTTGTCGCGCGGATCGGGTCCGGGCTCGGCCTTCGACGGCTTCGCCGACGAAGCGTCGCTAGACGATGGATTGCGTGCCATGGCGCGTCTCCTCGCGGGTTTGTGGTGCTCGCTCGTCACGCGATTATGGGCACGGCGCGCGTTTGTTCCAAGGCGGCCCGTGCGGCTTAGCCCGCAAGTTCCCGGGAGCGCGCCGTCGCCGCCGCCACGGCGCGCTCGAGCAAAGGATCGAGGCCGTCGGCCGCCATCAGGACGCCGAGCGCCGCGGCCGTCGTGCCGTTTGGAGAGGTTACGTTCTTCCGCAACGTTTCCGGCGTCTCGGGGGAACGATGCAGCAATTCGCCCGCCCCCTCGATGGTGGCCCGCGCGAGCTTGCCGGCGAGTTCAGGCGACAGCCCGGCCGCGACGCCTGCGCGCGCGAGCGATTCCGCCATCAGAAACACATAGGCGGGGCCCGAACCGGACACGCCGGTGACGGCGTCGATCAACGCCTCGTCGTCGACCCACACAACCTCGCCGCAGGTCTGCAGCAGGCGGTCCGCCAGAGCCCGCTGCCTCGCGTTGACGCCTTCGCCTGCGACGCAGGCCGTGATCCCGCGGCCAACGGAGGCCGGCGTGTTCGGCATGGTCCGCACCACGGCGGCGCCATCGGGAAGCCCGCTGCGCAGCGTCCTGAGCGTCGTTCCGGCGAGAATGGACACGACGACGGTATCGGGGCCAATAAAGCCCGCGACGCTCGGAAGCGCGGCGGTCGCCATCTGCGGCTTGACCGCGAAGAGGATCGCGGCCGGCGGCGGCAGGCTGCCGGGCTCGGGAGCAAGGACGACGCCCTGCGCGGCGAGGCGCTCCGCGGCGGCCGTCGGCAGTCCAGGATCGACGACGGCGACCAGCGCCGGATCGAGCCCGCCCGCCAGCCACCCGTCCAGAAGGGCGCCGCCCATCTTGCCCGCGCCCACGAGAAGGATCGGGCCGCCCGAAGAGAGCGGCCCGATGGAATGATCGGTCATGAAAGGCTCAACGCCGTCACGCCTCCCCCGCCGTCTCGAAGGCCACCACCTGCATGGCCTCCTCGGCGCTCTTGCCCGCCCAGACCACGAACTGGAACGCCTGGTAGTGACGTTCGCAGGCTTCGAGGGCCCCTTGCAGCAGGGCTTCGCATTGGGGGGCGCTCGCCTCCGCCCCGCCGGTGAGCAGGAGCGAGTGCCGGTAGACCACCACGCCCTCCTTGCTCCACAGATCGAAGTGGCCCAGCCACATCTGCTCATTGACGAGCGTCAGGAGCTGGAGAATTTCCACCTTGCGGCGGTCGGGAACCTTGAGGTCGAAGGCGCAGGCGAGGTGAAGGGACTCCAGATCGTCCATCCACGTGAGAGATACGTGGTAGTCGGACCAGGATCCGTCGACGGAAATCGTGATCTCGTCGTCGTCGGACCGGTCGAAAGACCAGTCGTTCAACGTCGCGATGCGTTCGATCATGTCGACAGGGTGGCCGTGACGCTCGGCGTCCACGTCGATGAGAGCCATGAGCTCCTCCCCAGGTGAAGGCCCTGCTCGAGGGCGTGGGAACGACGTCGCGCGTGACCTGCGGACCAAGGGCGGCCCGCCGACCGAGGCTCCGGATCGCGTGGCGTAAAGCCAGCGATTCGAGCCCCCTCAAACAGTATATGGCGCCCGTTTCCGCGCTGCACACATGCTGTCGTGCTTGTATGAACGGATCGGCGCGTCAAATCGCGACTGTGTCTTCGGGACCGCTGCCGCCTTGCGGCGTCGAGGTTGAGTCAGCGAGCTTCGCTTCCAGCGCGTCGAGCCGGGCGGAGAGGGTCTCGTTCTCCTCGCGCGCCTTCACCGCCATCGCGCGCACGGCCTCGAACTCGTCGCGGCGGACGAGGTCCAGGTCCGCGAGGATCTTGCTGGCCTGAGCCCGCACGATCGTCTCGACCTCGCGCTTCACCCCGGAGGCGGCGCCGGCGGCGTCGGTCATCAGGCGTCCGATCTCGTCGAACACGCGGCCGCGGGTCTCGGTCATGGGGTCAGGCCTTTCGCAGGGAAAACGCTCGTCACACATGGCCCGCCGCCGCCCTTCCCGCAAGATCGGCGGCTCATGCGGCGTCCGGCTTCCGCGCCACGAGGAAGGCGTCCACGTCCGGGGCGTCGCCGGGAACCGGCCTGAAGCGCACGGCCAGACGCGCCAGCGCGTAGGCGAGGACGAGGCTGACGTGCCAGGACCACCGGTGGCCGACATAGCGGGCCTTGGGCGGCGGATCCGTCCGGCGGGCGAGCAGACGCCACAGCCAGAGGATGACGCCCTGATGGGGCGAGACCGGCAGCGTCTCCAAAGCGACGACCTCGAGGCCGAGCTCCGCCGCCAGCGCGCGGAACGCGCCCGCGTTCCACCATGTCACGTGATGCGGGGGCAAGTTGAGCGGGAAGTTCGGGATGTCCGTCAGCGGCGAGGGGTGCAGCGGCGCCGCGAGGATCAGCAGACCGCCGGGCTTCAGCAGCTTCGCCATAAGCCTGGCGTGGCCGAGCGGATCGGGCACGTGCTCGATGACGTGGAACGCCGTCGCCACGTCATAGGCGGCGGTGTTCGCCTCCGCATGATGCTCGAGCGTCTCGCGGATCACCGCGTCATCGACGTCCTGGCCGGCGTAGGGATCGAGCCCGACGAACCGGGCGTGCGGCAAGTGGCGACGAAACAGGCCTGGGCCGCAGCCGATGTCGATGACCGTGGCGCCGTCTGGCACGGAGCGGGCGGCGCGGCGGAAATCGACGCGGCGATCGACCTCCTCCGTCAGCCCCTTGTGGATGTCCCACTTGGCGTAGAACCGGGCGTAGAAGGCCGCGTCGCCCACGATCGGCGGATCGAAGAACATAAGGCCCGACGGGCTTTCGTACAGCGTCAGCCGCTTCACGCCCTCGAACAGGCGCGCGACGTCCACACCCTGCCCGAACCGCCAGAGGTGCCGCACGAACTTGGTCGACACGCTGTGCACGGCGCGGGCCGGCTCGCCGGTGATCGGGCAGGTCGGCCCGTCGGCTCTCGTCTCGGCGGATGTCATCATGATGTTCGCCGCCGGACGGCGCCTTTACGCAACTGCGAGACGCCCTGTATCGCCCGCGCGGCCGGCGGCGTCCATGGAAAGCGTGGGCGAGTCGAGCGCGCGTGTTCAGGTCCGGCACGCCGCCGCAGCCGCCGGGCGAAGACGATCGAGCCGCAGGCTGAAGGCTGCGACGGCGAGCCCCGCGAGCGTGATCGCAGCCGCGACCAGCGGCACGGCCCAGAGGCCGGGGCCGTAGTCGATGGTCGCGCCGCCGGCCCAGGCGCCGATGGCGTTGCCAAGGTTGAAGGCCGCGATGTTGAGGCTGGAGGCGAGGTTGCGGCCGTCCGCGCCGGCCTTCTCCATCACCCGCATCTGCAGCGGAGCGACGGTGGCGAAGCTCGCCGCGCCGAGCGCGCCAAGGACCGCGACCATCGCGATCTTGTCGTAGGCGGCGACCGTCGTCAGCGCGAGCGTAAGGCTCAGCGCCGCCAGCGTGCCGATCAGCGCCAGCCCGACATTACGGTCCGCGAAGCGGCCTCCGGCGAGATTGCCGACCGCAAGGCCCGCGCCGAACACCAGCAGGATCGGCGAGACCGCGGCCTCCGAAAAGCCGGTCAGCTCGGTCAGCAACGGCTGGACATAGGTGAAGGCTGCGAACACGCCGGCGAAGCCCAGCACGGTCATGAGGAAACCGAGCTGCAGCTGCGGGTTCTTCAGGCTTGCGAGCTCGCGCTTCAGCGGCGGAGCGGGCTCGGAAGCGACGTCGCGGGGCACCGCAAGCGCGATGATCGCGAACGCGACTAGGCCGATCACGACGACCGCCCAGAAGGTCGAGCGCCAGCCAAAGGCGAGGCCGAGCCAGGCGCCGGCGGGCACGCCGAGCAGGGTCGCCGCGGTGAGGCCGGTGAACATCACCGCGATCGCGGAGGCCTTGCGCTCCTGCGGCACGAGGCCGGTGGCGACCACCGAGCCGACGCCGAAGAAGGTGCCGTGGGCGAGCGAGGTGATCACCCGCGCCGCCATGAGCCAGCCGTAGTCGGGCGCCAGCGCGCAGGCGAGGTTGCCCACCACGAACACGCCCATCAGCGCGAGCAGCACGGTCTTCCGCGGCAGCTGGCGGCTCGCGATGGTGAGGACGGGCGCCCCGACGAACACCCCGAGCGCGTAGCCCGAGATCAGCAGCCCGGCGGCGGGGATGGAGACGCCGAGGTCGCCGGAGACCTGCATCAGCAGGCCCATGATGACGAATTCGGTGGTGCCGATGCCGAAGGCGCCGGCGGCGAGCGCATAGACCGCGAGGGGCATGGGAGCCGCTCCTGCACGCGTGGGTTGGAAGGATTGGCGTCAAGGTAGCGGCCGCGGCGCCTTTGGATTACCCTTCACCAGAGCTAACCACCTGTGATCCGAAGGCACGAATGAGCCGGTCCGACGCCAACCGCGCCGCCGAGATGGAGACCTTTGTCCGCGTGGTGGAGCGGGGCGACTTCTCGGCCGCCGCCCGCGCGCTCGGGCACTCTCCTTCCGCGGTCAGCAAGCTGGTCACCCGGCTCGAGGCGCGGCTCGGCGCGCAGCTCATGACGCGCACCACGCGCAGGCTGCAGCTCACGGCCGAAGGCGAGGCCTTCTACGAGCGGGCGACGCGCATCCTCGCCGACCTCGACGAGGCCGAGCGGGAGGCGGCCGGCGGCGCCGCGCCGCGGGGCCGCGTGCGGGTGAACTGCAGCGTGTCGTTCGGGCAGATGTACGTGCTGCCGCTGACGGCGGCGTTCCTCGCGCGCTTCCCCGAGGTGACGCTCGACATTGTGCTGACCGACCAGGTCGTCGATCTGGTGGAGCAGCGCGCCGACGTCGCGATCCGCATCGGTCCGCTCGCCTCCTCCCGGCTTGTCGCCCGCAAGCTCGGCCAGAGCCGCATGGCGGTCGTCGCCTCGCCGGAGTATCTCGCGCGCCATGGGATCCCGCAGACGGTCGAGGACCTCGAGCGCCACCCCCGCATCGGCTTCAACTTCACTCGAACCGTGCGCGGCTGGCCGTTCCTCGTCGATGGACGGACGGTGACCGTTCCCCCCATCGGCCCGGTCCGGGTCGGCGACGGCGAAACCTCGCGGCTGCTGGCGCTCGCGGGCGTCGGCCTCGCCCGGCACGCGCTGTTCCACATCGGACCGGACATCGCGGCGGGGACGCTGGTTCCCGTGCTGGAGGACCTGAACCCCGGCGACATCGAGGAGATCCACGCCGTGTTCGTGGGCCGCCCGGGACGCCTCCCCGCCCGCACCCGGGCTTTCCTCGATTTTGTCGCCGAAGCGGCGGTAGACATGAACCGGAGCGGCTGGACCACGCCGCCTTGACGCTGCGCGCGCAGGCGCAGGTCTTCACCTCTCCCCGGCTGGGGAGAGGTCGCGAGGCGAAGCCGAGCGGGTAAGGGGTGAGGGGGTGGCGGTCTTCAGAGAGGGCTCAAGCCCCCTCACCCGGCCCCTGCGGGCCGACCTCTCCCCGACGGGGAGAGGTCGGGGAAGCGCGCCCTCGCCTTGACGCTGCGCGTCGCCGCGTCCATCACCGCGCCGACCCTGGAGCGCGCATGCCGCTGTTCGCAATTCCGTTTCCGATGATCGATCCGATTGCGGTGTCCGTGGGCCCGCTCGCGATCCGCTGGTACGCGCTCGCCTATGTCGCCGGGCTGCTGATCGGCTGGTGGCTCGCCAAGCGCATCGCCGCCAATGACGCCCTTTGGGGCGCGACGCGACGCCCGACGCCGCTCGAGGTCGACGATCTCATTCTGTGGGTCGCCTTCGGCGTGATCCTCGGCGGCCGCATCGGCTATGTGCTGTTCTACAACCCGCTGTACTATCTTGATAATCCGCTCGAGGCGCTGCAGGTCTGGCACGGCGGCATGAGCTTCCACGGCGGGCTCGCCGGCGCGGCGCTCGGGATCATCCTGTTCGCCCGGTCCCGCACCCTGCCGGCGCTGCCGATCTTCGAC
Organism: Methylopila sp. 73B; assembly: GCF_000526315.1. Classification (NCBI taxonomy): domain Bacteria; kingdom Pseudomonadati; phylum Pseudomonadota; class Alphaproteobacteria; order Hyphomicrobiales; family Methylopilaceae; genus Methylopila; species Methylopila sp. 73B. The sequence continues at coordinate 1,927,133 of NZ_JAFV01000001.1, forward strand.
CTGTGCTCGGCGGTCGCGCCCATCGGTCTGTTCTTCGGCCGGCTCGCGAACTTCATCAACGGCGAGCTGTTCGGCCGCGTGACCGATGTCCCCTGGGCAATGGTCTTCCCCACAGCCGACGCCCAGCCGCGGCACCCGAGCCAGCTCTATCAGGCCGCGCTCGAAGGCCTGGCGCTGTTCGTGCTGGTGCAGGTCCTCGTCCGCACCGGCGCGCTGAAGCGTCCCGGCCTCGTCGGGGGCGCCTTCCTTGCGGGCTACGCGGTCTGCCGCATTGTCGGCGAGGAGTTTCGCGAGCCGGACGCGCAGATCGGCTTCCTGCCGGGCGGCCTGACGATGGGGATGGCGCTGTCGCTGCCGATGCTGGCGCTCGGCCTTGTCGTCGTCGTCCTCGCGCTGAAGCGCGCCCGGCAGGCATGACCCCGCTCGGCCGCGAGATCGCCGAGACGATCGCGCAGGACGGGCCGATCACCGTGGAGCGCTACATGGCGCTCTGCCTCGGGCACCCCTCTCACGGCTACTACGCCACCCGCGACCCGTTCGGCGCCGGCGGCGACTTCGTCACTGCGCCCGAGATCAGCCAGATGTTCGGCGAACTCATCGGCCTGTGGTGCGCCGAGGTCTGGCGGCGCATGGGCGAGCCCTCGCGCGTGGCGTTGATCGAGCTCGGCCCCGGACGCGGCACGCTGATGGCCGACGCGCTGCGAGCGGCTAGGACACTGCCGGGGTTTTTCGACGCGGTTGAGGTGACGCTGGTCGAGACCAGCCCGACGCTTCGGGACGCGCAGAAGCGGACACTTGACGGCGCAGGCGTTCCGTTGCGCTGGGCTTTGACGGTCGAGGAGGCGCTCGACGCCCTTCCCCCCTCCCCCTTGCGGGGAGGGGGTGGGGGTGGGGGTGGCGCAGAAGAAGACGCTTCGAGCGAAACCGCGATCGACGGCGTTCCGGGCTCCGCGCTCGATCCTGCGCCCCCCCCACCCCCAACCCCTCCCCGCAAGGGGGACGGGAGCGACGCCTCTCCCCTCCCCACCCTCGTCCTCGCCAACGAGTTCTTCGACGCCCTTCCCATCCGCCAGTTCGTGCGCACCGAGGCCGGCTGGCGCGAGCGGATGGTGGGGCTCGTCGACGGCGCGCTCGCCTTCGGCCTGTCAGCCGAGCCGCCCACGGACCTCCGCCTCCCTTCCCGCCCCACCGGCTTCGTGCTGGAGCTCAACCCGCAGGGCGTGGCGATCGCGGCCCGGATTGGCGCCCATCTCGCGGCCCACGGCGGCGCGGCTCTGGCGATCGATTATGGCGAGGCCTACAGCGCCGGCGACACGCTGCAGGCCATGCGCCGCCACGGCTTCGTCGATCCGCTGGCGGAGCCGGGCGAAGCCGACCTGACGGCGCAGGTCGATTTCGGCGCGCTCGCCCGCGCAAGCCGGGCGGCCGGCGCGGTCCCCATGGCGCTGTCGCACCAGGCGGATCTGCTCGAACGGCTCGGCCTCCACGCCCGCGCGGCGCAGCTCACGCGAACCGCGACGCCCGCTCAGGCCAAAACCGTCGAGGTCGCCGTGCGGCGGTTGACCGACCGCTCCCCTTCCGGCATGGGCGCGCTGTTCAAGGCGCTAGCCCTCGGCCATCCAGCCCTGGGGCCCCTGCCCGGCTTCGAACCCGACGGAGATTTCCGATGACCCTCCCCGTCCCCACCGTCCAGTCCGAGGCTTTGGTTGCGCTTCCGGGCGTGCGCCACGCCTTCTTCACCCGCCAGGGCGGCGTCTCGACGGGCGTGCTGTCGAGCCTGAACGGCGGCCTCGGCGCCAAGGACGATCCGGCGAACGTGCACGAGAACCGCCGCCGCATGGCGGCGACGCTGGGCCTCGACGCCGGGCGGATCGCCCTGCCCTGGCAGGTGCATTCGGCTGACGTCGCGGTCGCGACCGCCCCCTGGACGCGCGAGACGGCGCCGCATGTGGACGCCGTTGTGGTGACGATTCCAGGCCTCGCCGCCGGCGTCACCATCGCCGACTGCGGGCCGATCCTGTTCGCGGACGCAGAGGCGCGCGTGGTCGCCGCCGCCCACGCCGGCTGGCAGGGCGCGTTCAAGGGCGTGGCCGAGGCGACGCTCGCCAGGATGGAGAAGCTGGGCGCCCGCCGCGAGCGCGTCGTCGCCGCGCTCGGCCCCTGCATCCGACAGGCGAGCTACGAGGTCGGCCCTGAGTTCGCCGCCCGCTTCGCCGCGGTCGACGCCGAGAACGCCCGCTTCTTCGCACCCTCGGGCAAGCCGGGCCATGCGCTGTTCGACCTCGGCGGATATGTCGTCGCGCGCCTGAAGGCCGCTGGCGTCGGCACGGTCGAGGACCTGGGCCTCGACACCTACGCCGACGAGGAGCGTTTCTTCAGCTACCGCCGCATGACCCACCGCGGCGAGGACGACTACGGCCGGCTGGTGGCCGCGATCGCGCTCGATCCGTAAAGGCTTCTGTGACCCTTCTGCGACGAAGGTGCGCAACCGCCTCGCGGTCGGTTGAGGGCGGTTGGAATAGTTGTTAAGAGCCGCACGCCTTTCCTCGGCGCCACGGTCGTGGACAGCACAACGGCGCCGCGGGGCGCGCACGAAGGTCGTTCAGCATGAAGGTCGTCGCCGGCAACTCCAACCGCGGGCTCGCCGAAGCCATCGCGGCCTATCTCGCCACGCCGCTCACCCGCTGCAACGTGCGCCGTTTCGCGGACATGGAGGTGTTCGTCGAGATCCTCGAGAACGTGCGCGGCGAGGACGTGTTCGTCGTCCAGTCGACCTCGTTCCCCGCGAACGACCACCTGATGGAGCTGCTGATCATCATCGACGCGCTGCGCCGCTCCTCGGCGCGCCGCATCACGGCCGTCATGCCCTACTTCGGCTACGCCCGGCAGGATCGCCGCGCCTCGGGCCGGACGCCGATCTCGGCGAAGCTGGTCGCCAACATGATCACCCAGGCCGGCGCCGACCGCGTCATGACGCTCGACCTGCACGCCGGCCAGATACAGGGCTTCTTCGACATCCCGACAGACAACCTGTTCGCGGCGCCCGTGATGGTGCGCGACATCAAGGACCGGCTGCCGACCGAGAACGTCATGGTCGTCTCGCCGGACGTGGGCGGCGTAGTGCGCGCCCGCGCCATCGCCAAGCGCATCGACGCCCAGCTCGCCATCGTCGACAAGCGCCGCGAGCGCCCCGGCGAGTCCGAGGTGATGAACGTCATCGGCGACGTCGAAGGCCGCTCCTGCATCCTGGTCGACGACATCGTCGATTCCGGCGGCACCCTTGTGAACGCCGCCGACGCGCTGCTGGCGAAGGGCGCGAAGGATGTCTACGCCTACCTGACCCACGGCGTGCTGTCGGGCGGCGCGGTCGCCCGCGTCACCGCCTCCAAGATCAAGGAGATGGTGATCACCGACTCGATCCAGCCGACCGAGGCGGTGCGCGTCGCCAAGAACATCCGCGTGATCTCGATCGCGACCCTGATCGGTGAGGCCATCGCGCGCACGTCCAGCGAAGAATCGGTGTCGAGCCTGTTCGACTGATCCGATCAGCGGCGCGCCGTCCCGCGCTCGTACCGCTGGATGGTCGTCGTCCGGCGCGTCTCGACGACCGCCGGCTCGTAGCCCGGGACGTCCGCCTCGACCCACATGCCGCGCACCTGCTGGGGCAAGAGCCGGGACGTGAACACCGGCTCGAACAGCCCGTAAAAGTCGTCCTCCAGCAGCATGCGCGGACCTCGCTCCACGACGACCTGCCGTGCGGCGTCCCGCAGCGGCAGTTGCGGGCCGTAATAGCGCTCGGCGGCGCTCGGCCGGTAGGAGCGCTCCACGGACCGCGTGACGACGACGCGCTCCGCGGGGTCGGCCGCCGTGGCGGACCCTGAACCGAGGGCGAGAAGAACGAGGACCAAGCCTCTGACGCGCATCATGCCGACCTCCCGGGAACCGCAGCATGGAGATGGGGCGCGGAGATCGGCCGTCGAGACCGGACACGTTGCGCCGGAACGGCGTTTCTGCTAGCTCACGCGCGCGGCGTCCCACACCCCTGGAGGGGTTCGCCGCCTGAGGCCGTCCGCATCGGGCGGCCATTTCATTTCGGAGAACTGATATGTCCGCGACCAAGCCGCTCAAGGCCGAAGCGCGCGAGAAGGCCGGTAAGGGGGCCGCCCGCGCACTTCGCCGTCAAGGCAAGATTCCCGCCGTCATCTACGGCGGCAAGAAGCCCCCCGTCAGCATCGCGCTCGACGGCCACGAGGCGTTCAAGCTGCTGCACGCCGGCGGCTTCAAGACCACGATTTTCGAGATCGACACCGGCGCCGGCAAGGAGCGGGTCATCCCGCGCGACTACCAGCGCGACGTCGTGACCGACACCCTGCTGCACGTCGACTTCTTCCGCGTGACCGCGTCGTCGGTCGTGGACGTCGAGGTGCCCGTGCACTTCCTCAACGACGAGGCCTCCCCCGGCCTCAAGCGCGGCGGCGTTCTCAACGTCGTGCTGCACACAGTTCACGTGAAGGCGGGCGTCGACGACATTCCGACGGCGATCGAGGTCGACCTCAAGGGCCTCGAGATCGGCGACATAGTCCACGCCAATTCTGTGAAGCTGCCGAAGGGCGTCGAGTTCTCGGCCGAGAACCTCGAAGAGCTGACCATCGCCACCATCGCCGCGCCGACCGTGGTCGCGGAAGAGGTGGCCGAGGAGCAGGCCGAGGCCGCCGCCGAGAACCGCGGCGAGACCATCGAGCCGGAAGAAGGCGCTGAGACCGAAGGCGAGACGGCGGCCGACGAGGCCGACGCCAAGCAGGACGAGGACAAGAAGTCCGAGAGCCGCAAGTCGCAGGACGACTGATCGATCCGCGCGTCATGCCCGCAACCGCGGGCATGACGCGACGGGCCGTCCCTGTTGGGAGCGACCGACATGCTGCTCCTGGTCGGCCTTGGCAATCCGGGGCCGAAGTACGAGAAGAACCGGCACAACATCGGCTTTATGGCCGTCGACCGGATCGCGTCCCGCCACGGCTTCGGGCCCTGGCGGGCGCGCTTCCAGGGTGAGACCGCGGAGGGCGCGATCGGCGGCCTGAAGACGCTGCTGCTGAAGCCGCGCACCTACATGAACGAGAGCGGCCGCGCCGTCGCCGAAGCCGCCCGCTTCTTCAAGATCGCTCTGCCCGACATCGTAGCGCTGCATGACGAGCTCGACCTCGCGCCGGGCAAGCTGCGCGTGAAGATCGGCGGCGGCAACGCCGGCCACAACGGCCTGCGCTCGATCACCGCCCACATGGGCAACGACTACAAGCGCGTGCGTCTCGGGATCGGCCACCCCGGCAAAGACGCGGTGCTGTCCTACGTGCTCAACGACTTCGGCAAGTCCGAAATGGGCTGGGTCGACGTGCTGACCGAGGCGATCGCTGACGCGGCCGATCTTCTGGCCGGGGCGCAGGACGCCAGCTTCCAGAACAAGGTGCACCTCAGGATGGAGGCCGCAGGCTTCGGCGAGGTGGAGAAGCTCGGCGCGGCCAGGACCTGACGAGCCGCGTCTTGACCCACGGACACGGAAACACGAAGTTCGTGTCGAGGAGCGCCGGACCGATGAAGAACGTGACGATCACCCTTCCCGACGAGCTCGCCGCCACTGTTCGCGTCGACGCCGCGAAGGCCGGCAAGAGCATGTCGCGCTACATCGCCGATCTTCTGGACCAGCGTGGCGACCTCCATGCGCGGCAGATGGCGGCGATCGAATCGTTCCTCGCTCTGCCGAAGGCTCCCATGAGCGACGAAAACGGCATGCTTCCCGGCCGCGAGGAGAACTACCGGCGTGAGGTGTTTCGTGGACACGAACATTCTGCTGTACACGCTGGACCTGAACGACCGGACGAAGGCGATGGCCGCGACCGCGGTCGTTCATGAGCTTGCAAAGCGCCGCAGCCTTGTCGTTTCGCTTCAGGTCTTGAACGAGATGACCAACATCCTGCTCAACAAGCGCAGGGATCTTTCTCTCGACGCGGTTCGGGAGATCGTCGAGCCGCTCGCCGTTTTCGGAGACGCTCCGCTCTCTTGGGAGATCATCGACGTCGCTTGGCGCGTCCGCGAGCTGACTGGCTATGGCTGGTGGGACAGCCTTCTCGTCGCGACCGCGCATCTGGAAAAATGCCGCTATTTCCTGTCGGAAGACATGCAGCACGAGCGCGCCATTTTCGACGTCACCATCGTCAATCCGTTCGTGACGTCGCCTTTCGACCTCCCTCTCCCGAACTGACGAGCGACCAATCCCATGGGCTTCAAATGCGGCATCGTCGGCCTGCCGAACGTCGGCAAGTCGACCCTCTTCAACGCGCTGACGCAGACCGCCGCCGCCCAGGCCGCGAACTATCCGTTCTGCACCATCGAGCCGAACGTCGGCGAGGTCGCGGTGCCCGATCCGCGGCTTGGCAAGCTCGCGGCGATCGCCGGCTCCAAGGAGATCATCCCGACGCGGCTGACCTTCGTGGACATCGCCGGCCTCGTGCGCGGCGCCTCGAAGGGCGAAGGCCTCGGCAACCAGTTCCTCGCCCACATCCGCGAGGTCGACGCGATCGCCTATGTCCTGCGCTGCTTCGAGGACGACGACATCACCCATGTCGAAGGCAAGATCGACCCGCTGTCGGACGCCGACACGGTCGAGACCGAGCTGATGATCGCCGACCTCGAGAGCCTCGAGAAGCGGGTGGTCGCGCTCGAGAAGCGCGCGCGGTCGAACGACAAGGAAGCGAAAGAGCAGCTCGAGCTCGTCGGCCGCGTGCTCCCGCTGCTGCGCGACGGCAAGCCCGCCCGGCTCGCCAAGATCTCGGACGACGAGCGGCCCGCCTTCGACGCGTTGAACCTGCTGACCTCGAAGCCGGTGCTTTACGTCGCCAACGTGGATGAGGCCTCGGCAGTTGGCGGCAACGCCTACTCCGCGCGAGTCGAGGAGCGGGCGAAGGCCGAGGGCGCCGTCGCCGTCGCCATCTCCGCCCGGATCGAGAGCGAGATCGCGGTGCTGCCGGAGGACGAGCGGACGGAGTATCTCGAAGCGCTCGGCCTGCATGAGCCCGGCCTCGACCGTCTCATCAACGCCGGCTACCAGCTGCTCGGGCTCGTGACCTACTTCACGGTTGGCCCCAAGGAGACCCGCGCCTGGACGATCGAGCGCGGCACCAAGGCGCCGGCGGCGGCGGGCGTGATCCATTCCGACTTCGAGAAGGGCTTCATCCGCTCCGAAACCATCGCCTACGACGACTACGTCACGCTGAAGGGCGAGACGGGCGCCAAGGACGCGGGCAAGATGCGGCTCGAAGGCAAGGAATACGTCGTCGCCGACGGCGACGTGCTGCACTTCCGCTTCGCGAACTGAGCGGGCGAAGGAGCGGACAGGACCGGAGTGGGCGCTTCGAGACGCCCGCGTCCCGCGGGCTCCTCAGCACGAGGAGGTTTTGGCCCTCCTGCGCTCTCAGTCCTCATCATGCTGGAGGAGGCGGCGTCAGCCGCCGTCTCGAAGCACGCACTGCCTGCCCGCGCCACGATAGCGAAGAGGAGCGCCTGATGCCGGACCCCCGCTACGCCTTCGAGGACTTCGCCCCCCGCGACACGTCGGAGTACGGCGGCCTCGTCGTCGACCGCGACGACATGGTGGCCTTCGCCGAGGAGTACGACCCGCAGCCGATGCACCTGTCAGAGCGCGCCGCGCGCTCAAGCATGCTGGGCGAGCTGATCGCGTCCGGCTGGTACACGGCGGCGCTGCTGATGCGGATGAACTGCGACCGCTGGCTCGTCGACAGCACCTCGCTGGGCTCGCTGGGCGTCGACAGCGTGGAATGGCGCGCGCCGGTGCGCGCGGGCGACCGACTGACGGTGCGGAGCACGGTCGTCGCCGCCCGCGCCTCCCGCAGCCGGCCGGACATGGGCGTGGTCTCCTTCGCCTTCGACGTCGTGAACCAGGACAGCGTGGTCGTGATGCGGCAGGTCAACGCCGTGATGTTCGGCCGTCGCGACGCGGGAGCGGTCTGATGCATCTCGAGGACTACGCGCCGGGCGACCGCGCCGAGATCGGCTCGCACCTCTTCACGGCGGACGAAATTCTGCGCTTCGCGCGCAAGTACGACACCCAGGCCTTTCATCTGTCCGAGGAGGCTGGGCTCGCAGGTCCCTTCAAGGGCCTCGCCGCGTCCGGCTGGCACACCTCAGCGGTGTGGATGAAGCTGATGATCGCCTTCCAGACCAGGATGGCGAAGGAGCGCATGGCGGCGGGCCTGCCGGTCGGCCGCGTCGGCCCCTCCCCCGGCTTTCGCGACCTGCGCTGGACGGCGCCCGTCATGGCGGGCGACACGCTGACCTACTTTTCGGAAGTGCTGGGGACGCGGCCGAGCGCGTCTCGCCCCGGCTGGGGCCTGCTCACCGCCCGCAACACGGCGACGAACCAGCACGGCGTGGAGGTTTTCGCGTTCACCAGCGCGGTGTTCGTCGGCATGCGGCCGGCGGATTGAATCGCGGCTCAGCCGCGGAGCACCCGCCCGGCGACCGCGTCGAGCTTCGCCAGCAGCTGCGGGTCGCGATGCTCCGGCGCGGTGACGATGGCGTAGTCGAGCGCCCGGTCCGATCCGAGCGGGCACGGCTCGTGCTCCTCGGGGAAGTCGGCGGCGAGCCGCGCCACCAGGCGGCGCGCCTTGTCGCCGTTGGCGTGCATCACGGCGAGGATGTCGGCGACGTCGACGCCGGCCTCATGCGGACGCCAGGCGTCGTAGTCCGTCACCATGCCGACGGTCGCGTAGGACAGCTCCGCCTCGCGGGCGAGCTTCGCCTCGGGCATGTTGGTCATGCCCACGATCGACGCGCCCATGGCCTTGTAGGCGACGGATTCCGCCCGGGTGGAGAACTGCGGGCCTTCCATGCAGACGTAGGCGCCGCCGACCACATGCGGCACGCCCTCGGCCGCCGCCGCCCGGGCGATCCGCGCCACGAGGTTCGGCGCGACGGGGTCCGAGAAGGCGACGTGGGCCACGCAGCCGGGGCCGAAAAAGGTGGGCTGGCGGCGGAAGGTGCGGTCGATGAACTGGTCCGCCAGCACGAAGGTCCCGGGCGGAAGCTCCTCGCGATAGGAGCCGCACGCCGACAGCGAAACAAGATCCGTGACGCCCGCCCGCTTCAGGACGTCGATGTTCGCGCGGTAGTCGATGTCGGAGGGCGACAGCCGATGGCCGGCGCCATGGCGGGGCAGGAAGACGATCGTGGTCGCGCCGATCCGGCCGCGCTTCGGCTTGGCGGACGGCAGCCCCCAGGGACTTGCGAGATCAAGCTCCTCGACGCCTTCGAGGCCAGGCAGATCGTAGATCCCGGACCCGCCGACCACGCCCAGAACGGCCTTCGCCATCGTTCGCTCCTGACAATGAAAAACGGCGGACCCGAAGGCCCGCCGCTCTATAGCACAGGGTCGTGCGCCGGGATCAGGCGATCGCCTTCGGCTTGGCGCCGGCCCAGACGCGCTTCTTGACGAGATAGACGAGCGAGCCGAACACCAGCAGCCAGATCATCACCACGAAGCCGGTCGCCTTGCGGGCCGCGAGGTGCGGCTCGGCCGCCCACATCATGAACGCCGCGACGTCCTTGCCGTACTGGTCGACGGTGGTCGGCGTGCCGTCGGTGTACTCCACCTGCCCGTCCTGGATCGGCTTCGCCATCGCAATCCAGTGGTTGGGGAAGTACTTGTTGTAGTGCAGGTTCGCGGCGGCCGGCGTCGCGCCCGCCGGCGGCTCTTCGTAGCCCACCAGCAGCGCGTGGATGTAGTCCGGCCCCTGCTCCTGGTACTGGGCGACGATGTCCCACAGGAACCACGGGAAGCCGCGCTCGTAGGTGCGGGCCTTGGCGAGCAGGGAGAAGTCCGGCGGATAGGCGCCGCCGTTCGCGGCGCGAGCCGCCTGCTCGTGGGGGAACGCCTTCGGGAACTGGTCCGACAGCCGGGCTTTGCGGGTGAACATCTCGCCCTGGTCGTTCGGGCCGTCCTGGACCTCGTACTCGTTGGCGATCGCGCGCGCCTGGCCCTCGTTGAAGCCGAGCCCGCCCGGCTCCATCAGGTTGCGAAAGGAAACCAGCGAGAGCGAGTGACAGCTCGAGCAGACCTCCTTGTAGATCTTGAAGCCGCGCTGCAGCTGCGCCGGGTCGAACTTCCCGAACGGGCCCCAGAAGGTCCACTTCTGCATCGGCGGCTGCGGCGTGTGGTGGGCGCCGCCTTCCTGCGCGCCCTCCCCGCCGGCCGCGAGCGCCCCGCCGGCGCCGGCCAGCGCGCCGAGGCCGATGACGGCCGCCGCGGCGACGGCGCGAAGAGAACGCAGGCTCATGGTCTTGCTTTCGAAACGCAGGGTCATGGGCCCGATCATCCCTTCGTCTCGGGCGACGCCGCGGCGCCGGCCGGGAAGCCATGGCCGCCGGAGGGGCCCAGGACCGATTCCGCGATCGAGGCCGGCAGCGGCTTGGTCTTCTCGATCCTGCCCAGGAGAGGAATGACGATCAGGAAGTGAATGAAGTACCAGGCCGTCGCGATGCGGGCATAGGTGATGTAGGGCTCCTCGGCCGGCTTCGAGCCGAGCCAGCCCAGGATCACGGCGTCCGCGACGAAGATCCAGAAGAAGATCTTGAACATCGGCCGGTATTTCGCCGAGCGCACCTTCGACGTGTCGAGCCACGGCAGGATGAAGAGCACCGCGATGGCTCCGAACATCATCAGCACGCCGCCGAGCTTCGACGGAATCGCGCGCAGGATCGCGTAGAACGGCAGGAAGTACCATTCCGGCACGATGTGCGACGGCGTCACCAGGGGGTTCGCCTCGATGTAGTTGTCGGCGTGGCCCAGGTAGTTCGGGATGTAGAACACGAACCAGGCGAAGAACGCGATGAAGCAGACCATCGCAAAGCCGTCCTTGATGGTCGCGTAGGGCGTGAACGGCAGCGTGTCCTTGCGGAAGTCCTTCACCTCGACGCCGGTCGGGTTGTTCTGCCCGACGTGGTGGAGCGCCCAGATGTGAAGCACGACCACGCCCGCGATCATGAAGGGCAGCAGGTAATGCAGCGCGAAGAAGCGGTTCAGCGTCGGGTTGTCGACGGAGAAGCCGCCCCAGAGCCACGTCACCACCGCCTGGCCCACGCCCGGGATCGCCGAGAACAGGTTGGTGATCACGGTCGCGCCCCAGAACGACATCTGGCCCCAGGGCAGCACGTAGCCCATGAAGGCGGTCGCCATCATCAGCAGGAAGATCAGCACGCCGAGGATCCACAGGATCTCGCGGGGCGCCTTGTAGGAGCCGTAGTACATGCCGCGGAACATGTGGATGTACACGGCGATGAAGAACATCGACGCGCCGTTGGCGTGCAGGTAGCGCAGCAGCCAGCCGTAGTTAACGTCGCGCATGATCTTCTCGACCGAGGCGAAGGCCTTGGTCGCTTCGGGGGTGTAGTGCATCGCGAGCACCACGCCGGTCAGGATCTGGGCGACCAGCATGAACATCAGGATGCCGCCGAAGGTCCAGAAGTAGTTCAGGTTGCGCGGCACCGGGTAGGCCACCGCGCTGGAGTGCACCAGGCCGACGATCGGCAGGCGGCTCTCGAACCATTTGGCGAGGCCGCTTTTCGGCTGGTAGGTCGAATGTCCTTGCATCGAATTCACCTCGTCGCGCCGCGCGGGCGTGAACCTGCGGGGGCGGCCTCAGCCGATGGTGATCTTGGTGTCGCTGTCGAAGGCGTAGGGCGGGATGTGGAGGTTTTCCGGCGCCGGTCCTTTGCGGATGCGTCCCGCACTGTCGTAGTGCGAGCCGTGGCAGGGGCAGAGCCAGCCGTCGAACTCGCCGGACTTCGAGGTCGGAACGCAGCCGAGATGGGTGCAGATGCCGGTGACGATCAGCCAGTTCTCCTTGCCCTTCGCCGCGCGGTTCTCGTCCGTCGCTTCAGCGTCCGGGGCGAGGTTCTCGTTGCGCGCGTTGCGGTCGGGCAGCTGGCCGATCTCGACGGCCTTCGCCTCTTCGATGTCCTTCGCCGTGCGGTTCCAGACGAACACCGGCTTGCCGCGCCATTTGACGGTGATGATCTGGCCTTCGGCGATCTGGCTGATGTCGACTTCGCTGGTGGCCAACGCGAGCGCCGACGCGTCGGGATTCATCTGAGCCACGAACGGCCATACGGTGAACCCGGCCCCGACGGCGGCCGCGGCCCCTGTCGCCAGATACAGAAAGTCGCGACGGGTCGGCTCGGCGGCGTCGTGCGTGGCTGCCACGATCAGTCTCTCCCAAAAGCTTCCTCAGTGCGGCGTAACGGCGGGCTTGGCTCGTCGGTCCGACGCGGGCCGTCCTTTGGAACGGCTCTTATCTCTTGCGCGCTTTGTCGCACCCGATGTCGAGGCCTGTCCAGCCCGCCTAAGACTTTAGGACACAGTGTCGCATCTTCACCACCTGGATTCCGCCACGATTCCGTTATCGGAGGCTAATTTCCCTGTGCGTCTCGCGCTTTACCAACCCGACATCCCGCAGAACGCCGGCAGGCTGCTGCGGCTCGCGGCCTGCCTCGGCGTCGCCGTCGACATCATCGAGCCCGCGGGATTCCTCGTGTCCGATCGGGCGTTTCGTCGCGCCGGCCTCGACTACCTCGACCATGTGGAGGTCGTCCGCCACGTCTCGTTCGAGGCGTTCGAGCAGGCTCGCCAGGCGGCCGGCGCGCGGCTCGTGCTGCTGACGACCCGAGGCGCGGTCGCCCATGTGGACGCCGCCTTCCGGCCTGACGACGTGCTGATGCTCGGCCGCGAATCGGCCGGCGTCCCGGACGCCGTCCACGCCGCGGCGGATCTGCGCGTGGTGGTGCCGATCCGCGCCGAACTCCGCTCGCTCAACGTCGCGGTCGCCGGCGCGATCGCCCTCGGCGAGGCGCTGCGCCAAACCGCGGGGTTTCCATCCCGCTCCTCGCCACCCTAAATGCCGGCCTCCCGCCCTCGCATTCGCGGATCGGTCGCCATGCCCTCGCCCCTCGTCGACGTCGACGCCCGCAAGACCCGCGTCCGCGCCTGGTTCGAGGAACTCCGCGACCAGATCCACGCCTTGTTCGAGGCCTTGGAGGACGAAGCGCCGGGCGACGCGCCCGCCGGCCGGTTCGAGCGCACGGCCTGGTCGCGCAAGGACCACACCGGCGCCGACGGCGGCGGCGGCGTCATGGGCATGATGAAAGGCCGGCTGTTCGAGAAGGTTGGCGTGCACTGCTCCACCGTGTTCGGGGAGTTCGCGCCCGAGTTCCGCAAGGACATCCCCGGCGCGATGGAGGCGCCCGGCTTCTGGGCCTCGGGCATCTCCCTGATCGCGCACCCCGTGAACCCGAACGTGCCCACCGTGCACATGAACACCCGCTTCGTGGTGACGAGCCGCGCCTGGTTCGGCGGCGGCGCCGACCTCACGCCCGTGCTCGACCGCCGGCGGACGCAGGAGGATCCGGACACGGTCGCCTTCCATGCGGCGTTCCAACACGCCTGCGACGGCCATGCGGTGGCCGATTACGCAAGATACAAGGCGTGGTGCGACGAGTACTTCTTCCTGAAGCACCGCAACGAGCCGCGCGGGATCGGCGGCGTGTTCTACGACTGGCTGGACAGCGGCGACTTCGAGGCTGACTTCGCCTTCACCCGCTCGATCGGCGAACGTTTCGCCGAGGTCTATCCGGACATCGTGCGGGCGAACTTCGCGAAGGACTGGACCGAGGCCGACCGCGCGGAGCAACTGGTGCGCCGCGGCCGCTACGTCGAGTTCAACCTGCTGCAGGACCGCGGCACGATCTTCGGCCTGAAGACCGGCGGCAACGTCGCCTCCATCCTGTCGTCGCTTCCTCCGCTCGCCGCCTGGCCATAGGCGCACACTTCACAGCCCCGTTATCAGGCTGGAAAAGTGACAGGTCGTGGCGCGGTTGCACTGGCGCGGTTAGCGTCATCGCTTAGTTCGCTCGGGTAACGCATACCCCGGGGGCCGCCATCATCGCCGCACGCCAACTGAAGCGCCTCGCGGCGCTCGGGCTCATCGCCCTGGGGCTTGGCGCATGCTCTGGCGTGCAGTCCGCGCTCGACCCCGCTGGCCGCGAGGCGCGCGACGTCGCGGACCTGTTCTGGGTCATGCTGATCGGCGCCGGCGTCGTGTGGACGATCGTTCTGGGCGTCGCGGTCTACGCAACGCGCGTGAAGACCGAGGCCCATGACGAGGCGGTGGGCAAGCGGCTGATTCTCTGGGGCGGCGTGGTGTTTCCCGTCGTCGTGCTGGCCGCGCTGCTGGTCTATGGGCTGCGGCTGATGCCGGAGCTGCGCCAGCCGGGCGAAGGCCTGCGGGTCGACGTCGCCGGCGAGCAGTTCTGGTGGCGCGTGCGCTACAGGCCGCTGAACGGCCCGGAGGTCGTCACCGCCAACGAGATCCGCATGCCAGTGGGCGAGCGCGTGGAGTTCGCGCTGACGAGCCCGCATGTGATCCACGCGTTCTGGATCCCAACGCTCGGCGGCAAGGTGGACATGATCCCCGGCCGCGAGAACCGGCTGGTGCTGGAGGCGGAGAAGCCCGGGACCTACCGCGGCGTCTGCGCCGAGTTCTGCGGCGCGAGCCACGCGCTGATGGCCTTCGACATCGTCGTGATGGAGAAGCCCGCGTTCGACGCCTGGCTCGCGGCCCAGGCCGCGCCGCTTCCCACTGCGACCGGCGATCTCGCGCGCGGCCGCGACCTGTTCCTGCAGAACGGCTGCGGCGCCTGCCATGCGGTGGCCGGAACCGAGGCCAGGGGCGAGGTCGGCCCCGACCTCACCCGCTTCGGTGCCCGCAAGACGCTTGGCGCCGGCACGCTGCCAAACACCGCCGACAATGTCGTCCGCTTCATCGCCGAGACCGACACCGTCAAGCCGCGCGTGACGATGCCCGCCTACCCCGCCCTGCCGCGCGACGACCTTATGGCGATCGCGGCCTATCTGGGGAGCCTGAAGTGATGGGCGCCGCAAAACTCGACGCCTTTTCCCTTCTCCCCTTGCAGGAGAAGGTGGCCGACGACGCAGGCGTCGGTCGGATGAGGGGTCCGTTTCAGGATAAAGCACTTCACGTCGGCGACAGCCTCATCCTGATACGGACCCCTCACCCTTACCCTCTCCCGCAAGGGGAGAGGGGGACGGCTACGGCGCGCGTCGCCGTGCGCCGTCGAGCCCTGCTTTCATGGTCGTCGGAGCTTGATCGATGACCGACGCCGCGCTCGCCTCCCCCCAGGACGATCCGGAGGTCCGCAAGGGCCAGGAGGACCGCCTCGAAAAGGTCTGGGAGACGCCGAAGGGCGTCCGCTACTGGTCGGCTGTGAACAATTCCGAGGTCGGGATCTGGTACACGGCGACCGCCCTGTTCTTCTTCCTGTTCGCGGGCGTGCTCGGGCTGCTGATCCGCGCCCAGCTCGCCGTCCCGGACAACGATTTCCTGTCCGCCACCTTCTACAACCAGGTCTTCACGCTGCACGGCACGGCGATGATGTTCCTGTTCGCGATCCCGATCTTCGAGGCGGTCGCGATCCTGATCCTGCCGGAGATGCTGGGCGCCCGCGACCTGCCGTTCCCCAGGCTATCCGCGTTCGGCTACTGGAGCTTCCTGCTCGGCGGCGTGTTCGTCTGCGGCTCGATCTTCTTCAACGCCGCGCCCGACGGCGGCTGGTTCATGTACCCGCCGCTGACCACCGACGAGAAGCAGACCGGCATCGGCGCCGACGTCTGGCTGCTGGGGCTGTCGTTCATCGAGGTCGCGTCGATCGCAGCCGCCGTCGAGTTGATCGTCGGCACGCTAAAGTGCCGGCCGCCGGGCATGCGCATCAACCTGATGCCGCTTTACGCCTGGTACGTGCTGGTGGTCGCCGGCATGATCCTGTTCGCCTTCCCGCCGCTGATCGCGGGCGACATCCTGTTCGAGCTCGAGCGGATGTTCGGCTGGCCGTTCTTCGATCCCGCCAAGGGCGGCGACCCGCTGCTGTGGCAGCACCTGTTCTGGATCTTCGGCCACCCCGAGGTCTACATCATCTTCCTCCCCGCGATCGCGCTGCTCGCGATGATCGTGCCGACCTTCGCCCAGCGGCCGATCCTCGGCTACTCGTGGATCGTGCTCGCCGCCGTCGGCACCGGCTTCCTGTCGTTCGGCCTGTGGGTCCACCACATGTTCACGACCGGGTTGCCCGCGATCTCGCTCGCCTTCTTCTCGGCGGCGTCGGAGGCGGTCGCGATCCCGACCGGCGTGCAGATCTTCGTGTTCCTGGCGACGCTGCTCGCGGGCCGGGTGATCTATTCCGTGCCGATGCTCTACGCGGTCGGGGCGCTCGCGATCTTCGTGTTCGGCGGGCTGACTGGCGTCATGGTGGCGCTCGCGCCGTTCGACTGGCAGGCGCATGACAGCCACTTCGTGGTGGCGCATCTGCATTACACGCTGATCGGCGGCATGTTCTTCCCGCTGATCGCGGGCGTCTATTACTACTACCCCTTCGTGATGGACCGCAGGCTGTCGGACCGGCTCGGCAAGATCGGCTTCTGGCTGATGTTCGTCGGCTTCAACGTCACCTTCCTGCCGATGCACATCACGGGCCTGCGCGGCATGCCGCGCCGGGTGTTCACCTACGCGGAAGGGCTTGGCTTCGACACGCTCAACATGGTCTCGACGGTCGGCGCCTTCGTGTTCGCGGCCGGCGTGCTGGTGGTGACCTGGGACATCCTGCGACCGAAGTCGAAGGAGCCCTACGCGCCCCGCAACGTCTGGAACGCCGGCACGCTGGAGTGGCTGTCGGAGAACCCGGGCCGCGACTGGGGCGTACGCACGGTGCCGGTCGTCACCACGCGCTACCCGCTCTGGGACCAGCCGAACTTCGTGCGCGATTACGACGAGGGCCGGTTCTACCTGCCCGACGCCGAGGAGGGAAAGCGCGAGACGCTGATCACCTCGGTGCTCGACGCGCGGCCGATCCAGTGCCTGCGCGTGCCGGGCAACACCTTCATCACCATGGGGGCGGCCTTCCTCACCGGCGGCGCCTTCATCGCGGCGACCTTCTACGCCTGGACGCTGACGATCGGCTTCTCGATCGCGGCGCTGATCGCGATCCTGATCTGGCTCTGGACCGGCACCGCGATCATCCCGGAGAAGAAGGAGAAGGACGTCGGCCTCGGGCTGCGGCTGCCGCTCTACGTCTCCGGCCCGGACTCGGTCGGCTGGTGGGCGATGTTCATCACGATGATCGGCGACATGTCGGCCTTCGCGAGCCTGATTTTCGGCTACTTCTTCTACTGGACGATCCACGCCACCGCATTCCCACCGGTCGACGCCGCAGGCCCCGGCCTGCTGTGGCCGTCGGTTGCGCTCGGGCTCACCGTGGCGTCCTGGGGCGCGATGCTGCTCGCCCGCCGGGCGAACGCCGCCGACCGGCCGCTGTCGCTGCGGCTGTGGCTCGGCGTCTCCCTCGTGCTCGCGGTCGGCGGCGGCGCGGCGTTGCTGTGGGGGCCGCACACCACCGGCCTCGACCCCACCGCCCACGTGTACCCCGCGACCGTGTGGGTCATCGCGATCTGGACCGCGGTCCACATCGGCGTCGGCGTGATCATGACGCTCTACTGCCTGGCGCGCTCGGTCGGCTCCAAGCTGACGAAGGAGCACGACATCGACATCCACAACGTCGTGCTGTTCTGGCACTTCGCCCTGATCACCATGGCGGTCAGCGTCGCGACCATCGCCCTGTTCCCGCTGGTGGCGCGATGAGGAGGCGCTGCGCCCCGCCTTCCTTCACCTCTCCCCTGTGGGGAGAGGTCGGCGCGCAGCGCCGGGTGAGGGGGGCCCGCGCTCGCCGGAGAACCCGGAGCCCCCTCACCCGCTCGGCTTCGCCGATCGACCTCTCCCCACAGGGGAGAGGTAAAGAGCCGCGCTGCGCCTCCCTCGCTTTGCCCGCTCTCCGGAGGCCTCAATGATCGCCTCCACCCGCGCGAACCTGATCACCCTCGTCACCGCCCCCACGGTCTGGGCTCTGCACTTCCTCGTCTCCTACACCGCCGCCGCCGGCTATTGCGCCAAGACCATGGCGGACGCGCGGGTGATGACCGGCGCGGCGTGGCCGGACATCACCGTCGCCCGCCTCGTCATCCTCGTCGCGACCGTGGTCGCCGTCGCGATCATCGCGCTCTGCACGCGGCAGGCGTGGGGCCACTGGCGGAGCGGCGACGTGGACCCGCCGTTCGACGAGCCGAGCTTCGAGGGTAGGCAGGGCTTCCTCGGCTTCGCCACGCTGCTGCTGTGCGGGCTCTCGTTCGTCGGCGTTATCTTCGTCGCGCTGCCGGCCGTGTTCATCGGAGACTGCCGATGAAGCGCAAGCTTCTCCTCGGGGCGGGTCTCGCCGTGCTCGCGCTCGCCTGGGCGCCGCAGACCAGCGCCCTGATCGGCCACGGCTTCACCGGCCACATGATCCGGCATATGGGCGTCGTGGCGATCGCGGCGCCCCTGATCGCGCTCAGCGTGGCGGGCTCCCGCTACGATCTGTCGGCCAGTCATCCTCTGCTGTTCGCAGCCGTCCCCGCCTCGCTGGTCGAGCTCATCGTGGTGTGGGGCTGGCACACGCCTGCCGCCCACGATCTCGCCCGCGAAAGCGCCCTCGCCTACCTCGGCGAGCAGGCCTCGTTCCTGCTCTCCGGCCTCTGGGTCTGGCTCGCCTGCTTTGGCTACGGCGCCACGACCAAGGCCGGCCGCACCGCCGCGGGGGTCGTGGCGATGCTGCTCACCTCGATCCACATGACGCTGCTCGGCGCGCTGCTCGCCATGAGCGTGCGGCCGCTCTTCGCCGCGCACCACCAGGCGAGCGAAACGCTGACGCTGCTCAGCCCGCTCGACGACCAGCAGCTCGGCGGCGTGATGATGCTGCTGATCGGCGGCGCGGCCTACCTCGCCGGCGGCGTCGCGCTCGTCGGCCGCCTGCTCTCCGACGACCGCGCGCCATCCGCGCTCACCCGCGGAGGCCGGCCATGAGCGGGTTCCTCAACCGCAGCGTGAACGTCCGCGTGACGCCGAAGCGCGCGGGCGTCGCGGCGGTGCTCGCGGTGGCCGCCGGCCTCGCCTTTGGCTGGTCCGGCCTGTTCAACATCTCTGCCAGCACGAAGCACTGGGGCGTCACCGATTGGTTCCTGCACTGGGTGATGATCAACTCCGTGGAGACCTGGTCGATCGGCGTCGAGGTCCCGGACAACCTCGACGACCGGGCGCTGATCGCCCGCGGCGCCGGGCATTACGCCACCGGCTGCGCCTCCTGCCACGGGGCGCCGGGCCGGCCGCGGTCGCCGCTGACCGACGTCATGAGCCCGCCGCCGCCGGACCTCGACGCCAAGGTTCCGACCTGGGAGACCGCGCACCTCTTCACCATTGTGAAGCACGGCGTGAAGTTCTCCGGCATGCCGGCCTGGGTCTCGTTCGACGAGCGCGAGGACGAGGTCTGGGCGGTCGTCGCCTTCCTGAAGAAGCTCCCAGGCATGACGCCGGACGAGTACAAGGCGCTCGCCATAGGCGCGGAGAGCGACGGCGCCGTGGGCGGGCTGGTCGCGATCGCGCACGGCCCGCAGGGCCGCGGCCCACGCGAGGACACGCTCGCCGACTGCGCCCGTTGCCACGGCCGCGACGGCCTGGGCCGGGACGGCGACGCCTTCCCGGTGATCGCCGGCCAGTCGGAGGACTATCTATTCGACGCGCTGTCGGCCTACGCCGTCGGCAAGCGCCACAGCGGGATCATGCAGCCCGCCGCCTCCCGGTTGCCCTACTCGGAGTTGGCGGCGCTGGCCGAGCATTACGCGAACCAGCCGGCCGGACGCCCGAAGGACGCGCCGACGCCCGATCCCGCGCTCGTGGCCGCGGGCGAAAAGATCGCCCGCGAGGGCGTGCGCGCCACCGGCACGCCCGCCTGCCAGTCCTGCCACGGCCCCTCCGCCTCGGCGCGCAACCCCGCCTACCCCTCGCTCGCCGGGCAGCACGCGTCCTATCTGGAGACCCAGCTTCACCTCTGGGAGAAGGAGCACGACTCGCGCGGCGGCGGCCCGTTCCGCGAGATCATGCGCAAGATCGCCTTCCGCATGACGCCGGAGGAGATCCGCGCCGTCGCCGCCTACTACGCTTCGCTGCCGCCGGGGACGTGAGCGCAGGCGTCGGCCAAGCTCCTGTCCAGGTGACGCAACGTCTCCGCCCCCTCCCCCTTGCGGGGAGGGTAAGGGTGGGGGTGGCGCAGGATGGAGCGGAACGGCCCGCGCAGAGCGGCGGCGATCTCTGCGCTTCATTCTGAACCACCCCCACCCCCGGCCCCTCCCCGCAAGGGGGAGGGGAGAAAGTGGCGTCGCAGTCGCCCTCAAAGTCTCGAACGGGATGCTACGGCTTCCGGTACGACGTCGCCCGGATCGTAAGCTCCGCCCCCGCCGGATCGCGCGCGAACACCACGCCGGCCTGCTTCGACGACTTGCGCGCGACGTAGTCCAGCGTGACCTCGGCGCTCTCGAGCACGTCGTCGCCCTGCTTCAGCTCGGCGAGCATCAGGATTTCGGCCGCGGTGGAGGCGCCCTCGTTCTTCGCGGTGAAGCGGACGACGTAGCCGCCGGGGCCCCGGCTGACGTCGTCGACGGTGGCTATGATCGCGGGCGGGCCGTCCTCGTAGGTCAGCGCCTCGTGCGTGAGGACGCCCAGGACGCCGACGACGAGGGCCGCGCCCAGCCCCGCGACGCCCCACTCCAGCCATCCGATCTCGCGCGCGCCTTCTTCGGCCATGTCCGTTCCCTAAACGATGAGCCGCGCGAAGGCGGCGCCGACGGCTGCGGGGAAGCCCAGCGTCACGCACAGCCGCAGCGCGGCCTCGAGCCCGAGATCGTCGAAGCGGCCGAAGGTCCACATCAGCGCGAAGCACACGAGCAACGACAACGCGTAGCCGACGACGGTGTAGCGCGCGAACAGGCTCCAGAAGCCGGCGCCCTCGGGCTCCACCGGCTCCTGGCCGGCGTACTGCAGCACATAGACCACGGAGTGCATGGCGGCGAGCGAGACGAGAACCAGCACGATGGCGTGGAACGGCGTCATCTCGGCGGAGATCAGGTCGACCTCCTCGGTCGGCGCGACGCTGAAGCAGAGGTAGATGGCGCCGGCCGCCATGAAGAGCAGCTCGGCCCAGTACCCCGCCTCGCGGGCGTGCCGTTCGTCGCTTTCGTCCGGCTTGCCGAACTGGCCCTGCGCCACCACCGCGCCGAGGCTCGCGGGCACGCTCTCGATCACGATCGCGCCCATGATCTCGTCGAACGACATCCGCGGCTCGATCAGGCCGAACAGGCTCAGGATCACCGCGGAGGTCACGACGCCGACCGCGAAGGCGACCAGCGCGTCGCGGATGTCGTCGCGCCAGCAGGTCGTCTCCTCGAAGCCGATGAAGCGCGACAGGCCGACGAGCAGCGGGATCAGCCCCGCGACCAGCGCCAGCAGCCGCCAGCGGTCGAGGCTGGCGCCCAGCGACCACATCTCCATGGTCATCAGCACGGGCAGCGAAAACACCACCGCGCCGCCGACCGCCCGGCCAACGCCCGCGAGAAAACCGAGTTCGATCTCGCGGCGGGACAGGGTTTGCGCAGACGCCATGGGGTGCGGGTTCCGGAGGGGCGCCTGCGGACGCGGGCGTCGGCGCTAGATCGCGCCGGCGCGGGCTGCGTCAAGCGGCGAAGCGGCGCGCTGCGTCGATGAGTTCGCGGGTGTAATCCTCGCGCGGCTCGGCGAGCACCGCGCGGCAGGCGCCCTCCTCCACGACCTGGCCTCGACGCATCACCATGACCCGGTCGCAGAGCGCCTCGACCACCGCGAGGTCGTGGCTGACGAAGACGAGGCTCAGCCCGCTCCCGTCCCGTAGCTCCCGCAGCAGCGCCAGCACCTGCGCCTGCACGGAGACGTCGAGCGCCGAGACGGGCTCGTCGAGCACGACGATGGCCGGCTCCGCCGAGAGCGCGCGGGCGATCCCGATGCGCTGCAACTGGCCGCCGGAGAACTCGTGGGGGTGACGGCCGGCGTGCTCCGGCGCGAGGCCGACCCGTTCGAACAGCTCCGCCACGCGGGCCGTCCGGCGCGCCGCGTCCCAGCCCTTCAGCCCGATCATCGGCGCCTCGACGCTGGCGCCCACCGTCTTGCGCGGGTTCATGGCGCTCGCCGGATCCTGAAACACCATCTGCACGCGCCGCTGCAGCCGGCGGCGATCGCCGGCGCGGGCAAGATCGAGCGCCTCGCCGTCAAGCGCGATCACGCCGTCGCTCGGCTGCAGCAGCCCGACCAGCATGCGCGCCAGCGTGGACTTGCCGGAGCCGCTTTCGCCGACGATCCCGAGCGTCTCGCCCGGCCCGAGCGCAAGGCTGACGCGGTCGACCGCCACCAGCGCCGGACGTTTCTTGCCCAGCCACCCGCCGCCTCCGCCGAAGCTGCGGGTGACGGCGCGGGCCTCCAACAGGGGCGCTGGCGGGGCTGTGCGTGCGTCAGCCGACGTGCGTGCTTCGAGACGCCTGCCTGCGGCAGCCTCCTCAGCATGAGGAGGTGGGGAGTCGCCGGGGAGCCTCAATCCAAAACCTCCTCATGCTGAGGAGGCCCTAAGGGCCGTCTCGAAGCACGCACCCCATCACCGAGGCCGCCCCTCACGCCGCCTCTCCCAAAAGCTCGCGCCAGCGGATGCAGCGCACGCGACGACCTTCGCCCACGTCGTCCAGCGCGATCGGCCCCGCCCGGCAGGCGTCGACGGCGTGGTCGCAGCGGGGTGAGAAGGCGCAGCCCTCTGGGCGGGCGTCGATCGCAGGCGGAGCGCCGGGGATGGGCGCGAGCGGCTTGTCCGGCCGCCCCAGCTCGGGCGCGCAGGCGATCAGGCGGGCGGCGTAGGGGTGCAACGGCCGTTCGGCGACGGCGCGCGAGGGACCCTCCTCCACGATTTCGCCGGCGTACATCACCGCGATCCGGTCGCAGAGGCGGGCGACCACGCCGACGTCGTGGCTGACGAAGATCAGCGCCGCGCCGCGCTCGCGCCGGATGCGGGCGAACAGCTCCAGAATGCGCGCTTGCGTGGCGGCGTCGAGCGCGGTCGTCGGCTCGTCCGCGATCAATACGTCCGGCGCGTTCGCGAGCGCCATGGCGACGCCGACCCGCTGGCGCTGGCCGCCGGAGAGCTCGTGCGGATAGGCCCGCGCGATGCGCTCGGGGTCCGGCAGGCCCACGTCCGCCATCAGCGCCCTCGCCCGCGCGCGCAAGGCCTTCGCGCCCTCGCCCGGCGCCGGGCGGATCGCCTCCACGATCTGCGCCTCGATCCGCATCAGCGGGTTCAGCGTCGTCAGCGGGTCTTGGAACACATAGGCGATGCGCTCGCCCCTGAGCCGCCGCAGGGCGTCGAGGCCGAGACCCAGCACGTCCGCGCCGGCGATCCGCACCGCGCCGGCGATGATCGTCCCCGGCGGCGTCGGCGCGAGCCGCGCGAGCGAGAGCGCCGTCACCGACTTGCCCGAGCCGCTTTCGCCCACGATCCCCAGCGCCTCGCCGGCCTGAAGCGCAAAGGAGACGTCCCGGATCGCCGGGAAGCTCCCGCGGGAGGTGGCGAAGGCGGTGGTGAGCGCGCGGACGTCGAGGACGGGGGGAGCGGGAGCGCTACCGTCGACGTCGGGCGCCCACCTCTCCCCGGCGGGGAGAGGTCGCGAGGCGTCAGCCTCGCGGGTGAGAGGGAATTGACCTCTCCGGTCAGCGCTCGGCCCCCTCACCCGGCCCTCCTGGCCGACCTCTCCCCGCCGGGGAGAGGTGAAGGCGCCGCTCGCTTCATGCCCCGGCGTTCCCAGTGCAACCCTCCCCCGCGCCACCCGCGTCGCCGGCTGCGGCGCGCCGGTCTCGGCGCCTTTCATGCGCGGGTCCAACGCGTCGCGCAGGCCGTCGCCCAGCAGGTTGAGGCCGACCACCAGCACGAACACCACGACGCCCGGCGCAGCCGCCACGTGGGGCGCGGCGACCACCACCTTGCGGCCGTCGCCCAGCATGGAGCCGAGGTCGGCCTGCGGCGGCTGCGCCCCGAGTCCGAGAAAGGAGAGGCCCGCGGTCTCGAGGATCATCCAGCCGATCGTCGTGGCCGCGGTGACGATGAGCAGCGGCGCGACGTTGGGGAGAACCTCGCTCAGCAGGATCCGCAGGTCCGAAAACCCGGCGAGACGGGCGGCGGCCACATAGTCCCGCCGCACGATCCCAAGCGCCTGCCCACGCACTGCGCGGGCGAAGAACGGCACGTTGACGATGGCGATGGCGAGCGCGGCGTTGGTCAGGCCCGGCCCCAGCGCCGCGACCACGGCGAGCGCCAGGAGCAGGTAGGGAAAGGCCATCAGCACGTCGACGAGCCGCATGAGGAGGCCGTCGACCCAGCGGCCGTAGAAGGCGGCGACGAGGCCGATGGTCCCGCCGACCAGCGCCGCCGCGAGCGTCGCAGCGACGCCGACCGCGAGGCTGACGCGGAGCCCGAAGATCAGCCGCGAGAGGACGTCCCGGCCGAGCTGGTCCGTGCCCAGCAGATGCCCCGCCGAGCCAAGGCCCGCCAGCCGGTTCGCGGGTTCGGTGGCGTCGGGGTCGGGAAGCGGAAGAAAGGGGGCCGCCAGCGCGAGCGCGGCGAAGACCGCCACCAGGGCGAGGCCCGCGAGCGCGAAGGGCTGGCGCGCGAGCCGCGCGAGGACGCTCACGCCTCGATCCTCGGGTCGAGGACGGCCTGCGCGAGATCAGTGACGACGTTGATCGCCACATAGAGCGCGGCCACCGCCAGCACCCCGCCCTGCACAAGCAGGATGTCGCGCCGGCCGACCGCCTCCACCAGCATGCGGCCGACGCCCGGCCACTGGAACACGGTCTCCACATAGACCGCGCCGCCCAGCACGTAGCCCGCCTGCAGCCCGATGACGGGGACCACCGCGACCAGCGCGCTCTTCAGCGCATGGACCGAGATCACCCGGTCCTCGTCAACGCCCTTGGCGCGGGCGGTGCGCACGAAATCCTGCCGCAGCACGTCGAGCATGGCGGCGCGGGTGAGCCGGCCGAGGATCGCGGTCGCGACCACCGCGAGCGTCACGGCCGGCAGCACGAGGTGCCTCAGCAGGTCGGCGATCCCGCCGCCCCCGAACAGCGCGCTCATGCCGCCGGTCGGAAACCAGCCGAGCCCGACCGAAAGCCAGAGGATGAGCAGGAGCCCCAGGAAGAACGAGGGCGTGGAGACTCCGAGCAGCAAGGCCAGGCCGATCGTGCGGTCGACCCAGCCGTTCTGCCGCACAGCGGAGGCGACGCCCGCGGCGAGGCCGAACAGGACGCTCAAGGCCAGCGCCGCGGCGGCGAGGATCAGCGTCGGCCCGAGCCGCTCGAGCACCTCGTCGAGCACCGGCCGGTCGAGCGCGTAGGAGCGGCCGAGGTCGCCGGTCAGCGCGTTCCCCACCCAGGCGAGGTAGCGGACGGGCAGCGGACGGTCGAGGCCGAGCTCGGCGTTCAGCCGGGCGACGCTTTCGGGCGTCGCGTAGGAGCCGAGGATGGCCAGCGCCGGATCGCCGGGCACCAGCGCGATCACAAGGAACACCACCACCGTGACGCCGAACAGCACGGGGACCGCGAGCGCGAGGCGGCGGAGCGCATAGGACCTCATCGCTTCGACACGCCCTTCAGCTCCAGCAGCGACGACGGCTCCAGCGTCAGTCCCTCGACGCTCGCGGCCGTCACCGCCGTCTGCTTGGCGGAGGCGACGAAGGCCCAGGGCGCGGCGTCGTGCACGAGCCGGTCGATCCGCCGGTAGAGCCCGGCGCGGGCCTCCGCGTCCGTCTCCTTGCGCGCGGCGTCGATCAGCCGGTCGAGCTCCGGGTCGGAGAAGCCGCCGGCGTTGAAGCCGCCTTTGTCGGCGGCCGCCTCCGAGCGCAGCGCGAGATAGGGCAGCGTGTCGGGGTCGTTGGTGGCCCAGGCCATCTCGGCCATGGCGGCGCCTTTCAGGCCGCCGTTGACGCGGGCGAGATAGGCGTTCCACTCGAAGGTCTCGATCACGGCCTTCAGCCCGACGCGGGCGAGGTCCGCCTGGATCGCGGTCGCCATGGCGAGCGGCTCCAGCATGCCGGAGCCGCCCTCCGCCGCGAGCAGGGTAAGCGTCGCGCCCTCCGCGCTTGCCTCGCGGATCAGCGCGCGGGCGCGCTCCGGGTCATGCGGATAGGGTTCGAGCGTGGGATCGTGCGCAGCGCCGAAGGCGGGCGAGATCGGGCCAGCCGGCACGGTCGCGGCGTTCGACAGCACGTTCTCGACGATCGTCCGCTTGTCGATCGCGAGGTTCACCGCCCGGCGCACCCGCACGTCCTTAAGCGGTCCCTCGGCCGCGTTCAGGATGAGAAACCAGAGGTGCGGCGCCGGCGCCTCGTGCAGGGCGAAGCGGGCGGGGTCACGGAAGCTCGAGAGTTGGTCCGGCGGGACCTCCACCATCAGGTCGATCCCGCCCGCCAGCATCTCGCTCGTCCGGGCGTTGGCGTCCGGGATCGGGCGGAAGGCGACGCGCGCGAGCGGGGGCTGATCGCCCCAGTAGGCCTCGTTGCGCAGGAGCGCCACCTGCCGGCCGCTCTCCCAGCGCTCGAACCGGAACGGCCCCGTGCCGACCGGCGCGCGGCCGAAGCCCTTGCCCTCGGCCTTAACCGCCGCCGGCGAGACCATGTAGCCGATGGGATAGGCGAGATGCGCGAGCAGCGGCGCGTAGGGCTGGTCCAGCTTCAGCCGGACGGTGAGCGGACCGACGACCTCCACCGCCGTCACCGGCGCAAGGAAGAAGGCGAGCGGGAACGGGCCGGCGTCCGCGTTCGGATGTTTCGGGTCGAGCAGGCGCGCGAAGTTGAACCGGACGGCTTCCGCGTCGAACGCTGTCCCGTCGTGGAAACGCACGCCCGGGCGGAGATGGAAGGTGTAGGCCCTCCCGTCGTCCGACATCTCCCAGCGCTCGGCCAGCGCCGGGGCGGGCTCCAGCGACCCGGGGCGGAAACGCGCCAATCCCTCGAACAGGTTGGCGAGGATGCGGAAGTCGTTGGCGGCGGTCACCGTCGCCGGATCGAGCGACTTGGGCTCCGCCATCTGCCCCACCACCAGCGTGTCCTTCGGCGTCGCCGTGCGCCCCGGCCCGGTGGCGACGAGCGCGGCGATCCCGAGCGCGAGGCTGAGGACGCAGATCGTGAAGCCGGTCGCGGCGCGGCCCATGTCCCCTCCCGGTTCGGCTGCAGGCCTCCTCCGTTATAGGCCGTGTCGCGCGTCCGTCAGGGCCGTCGAGAGGTCAGGACCAATCTTCCCGGCATAGACAGCCAAAGATCCGTCCTGCGCCACTCGACCGCAGTCATCGAGTTTCGCTTGAAACGCAACGCGATGCTCATACGCTCCACCCCCCGCAATAATCTGAGGTGCAATCCATGGCGTATGTGTTGGGCACGGGCCAGAACGACGTCCTCGACTACAGCTCAGGCGTCACCGATGATGGAGATACTATCCTAGGTGGCAGCGGCGACGACGTGATCTACGGCCGCGGGGGCGCCGACACCATCTACGGCGGCAACGACGTCTCGACGAACTACCTCGGCGCCGACGTCCTGTACGGCGGCGACGGCGACGATCTGCTGGTCGGCGACAAGGGCGTCGACACGCTCTACGGCGGCGCCGGCGCCGACACCTTCGCGATGCGCTACGAGACCGAGATCGACGACGTCTATGGCGAGAGCGGCGTCGACACCCTGTCGTTCTTCGGGTTCGACCGCGCAATCAACGTCAATCTCGCCAAGAAATCCTACTCCGTCGAAGGCGCCGCGGAGGGCGCGCATGTCGTGTCCGGCGTCGAAAACGTCCTGGGCGACGGCGGCGACGACGTCATCGTGGGCGACACGCGCAACAATCGCCTGGAGGGCGACCTCGGAGACGACACGCTCGACGGCGGCGCCGGCGACGACTACCTGGAGGGCGGCTACGGCGCGGACCGGCTGATCGGACGGGACGGCGCCGACCGGCTCTATGGCGGCAGCGACAGCGACCAGTTGTTCGGCGGCGCAGGAAATGACCGGCTCTACGGCGGGACCTTCGCCGACCGGCTCTACGGCGACGCCGGCGACGACGTGGTCTCGGGGGACGACGGCGACGACCTCGTCTACGGCGGAGACGGCGCCGACAAGCTGCTCGGCGGTCTCGGTCAAGACAAGCTCTACGGCGGCGACGGGAACGACACGCTCTACGGCCAGGACGGGAACGACGGTCTTCGCGGCGACGCGGGCGCTGACACGCTGGTCGGCGGGGGCGGCGACGACACGCTGAGCGGCGGCGCGGGCGCCGACCGGCTCTCGGGCGGCGCCGGAAGCGACACCTTCATTTTCGCAGGGCTCGCCGAGCGCGACGTGATCACCGACTTCGCCGCCGGATCGTCGTCGGTCGACGTCATCCAGATGAGCTCGAGCGTCTACGCGTCCTTCGCCGAGGTGATCGACCACGCCCGGGACACCGCGTCGGGCGCGCTGATCGCTTACGACAACGGCAGCATCCTGCTGGCCCACGTCAGCGTCGCGGACCTGAACGCCAACGATTTCGTCTTCGTCTAGCGGCGACGACGACGCGTCCGAGCGCCGCCGCCGTCACTTGGCGGCCGGCGCTCGGACGCCGCATGGGCCAGCCTGATCCTTCATAGTCCTGGAACGTTCAGTCCTCCCGCACCGGCGTCGGCGGCTGCGTTCCGCGCCGGTAGCCGAGCGACCCGGACCTCTCCGCCTCACGCCGCGCGCGCTCGACCTCCGCGAGCTGCACGAGCAGCGCCCCCACCGCGGCGCGCGGATCGCCGTGCGCCTGGGCGATTACCGCCTCTATCTCCGCCGCCTGGCCTGCGAGAATCTCGTCCTGAAACAGCTCCGCCGTCGACGAGGCTTCCGCGTGTCGCGCCATGTTTTTGCTCCGTGTCGATCTGAGGAAGAGATTCCAGAAGGCCGGCGGCGAGGCAAGAACAAAATAAGAACATGCCATTTTGGCAGGGGAGAACAGGCGTGGTCGCGAGCTTGTCACGCTGGTCCGCGTGAGCCTCCCTAACGAGGCCCCACGCTCAATCGATCTCGGGACCGACGTCGGCCCGGCATGCGGCTGCGGTCTGGGACCTTCAGGGCCGCCTCCGCGCCCTCGGCGGACGATCGCAGGCCGACAGCCGGCTATCGCAGCGGCGGTGGTAGGCCCGGCCGGACTTGAACCGACAACCAGTCCGTTATGAGCGGACGGCTCTAACCAATTGAGCTACGGGCCCCCGGGCGCAGACATACGCCAGAGCGGGGCGTTTTGTCATCGGCCCATGCGGGAGCCCGGCTCGCCCTCCGACAACGCCGCCGCGCCACGCGTCGCCACATCGATTTGTTGTTTGATGTGGATTTGCGTTGACTTCACCGCCGCGTCACGTGAGGAACGTCGACGTGCGCCGCGGCGGGCGGCGCGCGAGACCTCTCCACGGCAGGGCGCGCGCATGGCGGATTTCCCGACTCAGGCTCAGATCGTCATCGTCGGCGGCGGCATCATCGGCGTCTCGACGGCCTACCATCTGGCGAAGCTCGGCCTGAAGGACGTCGTGCTGCTGGAGCGGCACAAGCTGACCTCCGGCTCGACCTTCCACGCCGCCGGCCTCGTCGGCCAGCTGCGCTCGAACGCGAACATCACCCAGCTGCTCGGCGAGAGCGTAAAGCTCTACCAGACGCTGGAGCAGGAGACCGGGCTCGCCACCGGCTGGAAGATGAACGGCGGCCTGCGCCTCGCGTGCACGCAGGAGCGCTGGACCGAGGTGAAGCGGCAGGCGACCACCGCGCGCTCGTTCGGCCTCGAGATGCACCTGCTGACCCCGAAGGAGGCGCTGGACCTCTGGCCGCTGATGGACGTCTCAGACGTGATCGGCGCCGCCTTCCTGCCGACCGACGGCCAGGCCAACCCCTCCGACATCACCGGCTCGCTCGCCAAGGGCGCGCGCATGCACGGCGCGCGGATCATCGAGGACACGGAGGTGACGGGCTTCCGGATCGAGAACGGCCGCGTCACCGCGGTCGAGACCGACCGGGGAGCGATCGCCTGCGAGATCGTGGTGAACTGCGCGGGCCAGTGGGCGCGCGAGATCGGGCGCATGGCGGGGGTGAACGTGCCGCTGGTCTCGGTCGAGCACCAGTACATGATCACCGAGCCGATCCCCGGCGTGACCTCCTCGCTGCCGACGCTGCGCGATCCGGACCGGCTGACCTACTACAAGGAGGAGGTCGGCGGGCTGGTGATGGGCGGCTACGAGTCGAACCCGATCCCCTGGGGCGTCGACGGCTTCCCGAAGGGGTTCAATTTCCAGCTGTTGCCGTCGAATTTCGACCATTTCGAGCCGTTGATGGAGCTCGCGCTCGGCCGCGTGCCGGCGCTGGAGACGGCGGGCGTCAAGGAGCTGATCAACGGGCCGGAGAGCTTCACGCCGGACGGCGCCTTCATCCTCGGCCAGGCGCCGGAGCTGACCGGCTTCTTCGTCGGCGCCGGCTTCAACGCCTTCGGCATCGCGTCGGGCGGCGGCGCGGGCAAGGCGCTGGCGGAATGGATCGCCGGCGGCGCCGCGCCCTATGATCTCGCGGCCGTCGACATCCTGCGCTTCGGCCGCAACCACCACGACGTGGCCTGGGTGCGCGCGCGCACGCTGGAGGCCTACGGCAAGCACTACACCATCGCCTGGCCGCACGAGGAGCACGCGAGCGGCCGCCCGCTGCGGCGCTCGCCGCTCTACGACCGCCTGAAGGCCAAGGGCGCCGTGTTCGGCGAGAAGCTCGGCTGGGAGCGCCCGAACTGGTTCGCACGAGCGGGCGAAGAGGCCGCGGACCGCTACACCTTCGGCCGCCCGAACTGGACCGACGCGGTCGCGCGCGAGCACCGGGCGGTGCGCGAGGCGGTCGGCCTGTTCGACCAGACCTCCTTCGCCAAGTTCCGCCTGATCGGCCGCGACGCCGAGGCCGCGCTGTCGTGGCTGAGCGCGGCAGAGGTGGCGCGGCCCGCGGGCTCGGTCTTCGTCGCGCCGATGCTGACCCCGAAGGGCGGGCTCGCCTGCGACCTGACCGTCTGCCGGGTCGCGGCCGACGACTTCTACCTCATCGCCGGCACGGGCGCGGCCACCAAGGACTTCGACTGGCTCCGCCGCAACATCCCCGCCGGCCTGGACGCGCACCTGATCGACGTGTCCTCCGCCTACGCCGTGCTCAGCCTGATGGGCCCCAACGCCCGGGCCCTGCTGGAGCGGCTCACCGGCGACGACGTCTCGAACGCGGGGCTGCCGTTCGGGCGGGCGAAGCGCATCAGCGTCGCCGGCGCGCCGACGCTCGCGCTGCGCATCACCTATGTGGGCGAGCTCGGCTTCGAGCTGCACCTGCCCGTGGAGTTCGCCGCGACCGTCTACGACGCGCTTGCGGCCGAAGGAGCAGCCTTCGGGCTGGTCGACGCCGGCTACCGGGCGATCGAGACGCTGCGGCTGGAGAAGGGCTACTGGGCCTCCGGCGCGGACGTCGGGCCGGACCACACCCCGTTCGAGGCCGGCTTCGGGTGGGCCGTCGCGCTCGATAAGGGCGCGGACTTCATCGGCCGCGAGGCGCTGCGCGCGCGCCGGGGCGAGCCGCTGAAGAAGCGGCTTGCAGGCTTTACCGTGGAAGACCCGGACGTCGTGCTGCTCGGCCGGGAGACGATCTACCGGAACGGCGAGCGCGTCGGCTGGCTCTCGAGCGGAGGGTTCGGGCACACGCTCGGCCGGCCGATCGGCTACGGCTACGTGCGCCGCCCGGAGGGCCTCGACGACGCCTTCGTGCTGGCAGGCGCCTACGAGCTCGACGTCGCGACCGTGCGCGTGCCGGCGAGGGTCCATCTCGCGCCGCTGTACGATCCCGAGATGCGGCGCGTGCTCGCGTAACAGGCGCGTGATCGGCCAGGGCGCCGCAGGACGAGGCGCCCCGAGCTGAATTGCCCTGCGCGCGAACTTTTTTCTTCGGAAGAAAGCCTCGGACGTCAACAGAAACCCTCGCCCGGTGTGGAGTTTCCTTCCCTCTGGCATCGAACCTGCATTACGCTGCTGGCCAAGTCCGGACGTCCCGAGGAGGACCGACATGCGACGCATTCTGACGAGCCTGATCGTAGCCAGCACGGTGGCGCTCGCCTCCGCCGCGGCCGCCGCCGCGCCCGAGTCCAAGGACCCGATCAAGATCACCCTGAACGACTGGACCGGCCAGCTCCTCACCGCGCACATCATGGGCGGCGTGCTCGAGAAGGCCGGCTACACCGTGCAGTACGTGCCGGCGGACTATCTCGCGCAGTTCGCGGGGATGCGCACCGGCGATCTCACCGTGGCGATGGAGGTGTGGGCGACCACCGCCAAGGAGGCGATGGACGCCGCGATCGACGCCGGCGGCGTGGAGAACGTCGGCGAAACCGGCATGCAGGCGCGCGAGGACTGGTGGTACCCGTCCTACATGAAGGAGAAGTGCCCCGGCCTGCCGGACTGGAAGGCGCTGAAGGACTGCGCCGAGGCCTTCTCGACGCCGGAGACCGCGCCGAAGGGCCGCTACCTCGGCGGCCCCGTGACTTGGGGCGGCTACGACGAGGAGCGCATCCAGGCGCTCGACCTGCCGTTCGAGGTGGTGCACGCCGGCACCGACGCGGCCCTCTTCGCCGAGCTGAAGAGCGCCTACGAGCGCAAGGCCCCGGTGCTGCTGTGGATCTACGCGCCGCACTGGGCCCCCATCAAGTACGAGGGCGAGTGGGTCGAGTTCCCGAAGTACGAGAAGGCTTGCTACGAGGATCCGGCCTGGGGCTCCAACAAGGACGCCAAGTACGATTGCGCCAAGCCGGTCGGCCCGA
Source organism: Methylopila sp. 73B (assembly GCF_000526315.1). NCBI lineage: Bacteria > Pseudomonadati > Pseudomonadota > Alphaproteobacteria > Hyphomicrobiales > Methylopilaceae > Methylopila > Methylopila sp. 73B. The sequence continues at coordinate 1,960,060 of NZ_JAFV01000001.1, forward strand.
TCTACAAGGCGGTCTGGACCGGCATGAAGGACAAGTGGCCGACGGCCTACAAGGCGGTGAAGGCCTACGCCTTCGACAACAAGGGCATCGGCGAGCTCGCGGCCCGCGTCGACATCGACGGCGAGAAGGTCGAGGCGGTCGCGGCCGACTGGGTGGCCAAGAACGAGGCCGTCTGGAGCGCGTGGCTGAAGTAGGCTGAGGCGTCGCGGCCCGGTCGGCGACCGAACCTTGGGGTGCGTGCTTCGAGACGCGCCCCTCCGGGCCGCTCCTCAGCATGAGGAGGTGTTTGATTTTGAGGCCAGGACGTTCGCGAGCTCCAGACAGTGTCATGCTCCCGGACGTCCTCATGCTGAGGAGCCCGCCTTTCGGCGGGCGTCTCGAAGCACGCACCACCTCCGAGCCAATCGGCCTCGCCGAACGGCCCGCAGGGGCCTCTTTACGCTTCGTTTCCTCGCCCTGCGTCCCATCGGCGCTTAGGCGGGACGTGTCAGCAACCGTCGCGCGGAGCTGTCGATGAGCCACCCCATCCTCGCCTGCAAAGGCGTCGCCAAGCTCTACGGAGCCAAGGCCTCGCGCTTCGTCCGCGACGGGCGTTTTGGAGGCGCGCCGGAGGAGCTCGCGGCCGCAGGCGTCGTCTCGGCCGTCCGCGACGTCGACCTTGAGATCGCCCGCGGCGAAACCTTCGTGATCATGGGGCTGTCGGGCTCGGGCAAGTCCACGCTCGTCCGCTGCCTCTCCGCCCTCACGCCGCCCAGCGCCGGCGAGGTCCTGTTCGAGGGCAAGAACCTCAGCACCATGGCCGAGGGCGACCTCCTGCAGATCCGCCGGCACCAGATGGGCATGGTGTTCCAGAACTTCGCCCTGCTGCCGCATCTCACAGTGCTGGGCAACGTGGCCTTCCCGCTCGACGTGCAGGGCGTGAGGAAGGCGGAACGCGAGGCCAAGGCGCTGGAGATGATCCGGCTCGTCGGCCTGTCGGGCCGCGAGGGCCGCTTCCCGCGCGAACTCTCCGGCGGCCAGCAGCAGCGCGTCGGCATCGCCCGCTCGCTCGCGGTGAAGCCCGACCTCTGGTTCCTCGACGAGCCGTTCTCGGCGCTCGACCCACTGATCCGCCGCGAGATGCAGGACGAGGTGCTGCGGCTGCAAGGCCTGCTGAAGAAGACCATCGTCTTCATCACCCACGACTTCGACGAGGCGGTGCGGATCGCGGATCGCATCGCCATCATGAAGGATGGCCGCATCGAACAGATCGGCACGGCGGAGGAGCTCGTGCTGCGCCCTGCGACCGACTACGTCCGCGCCTTCACGCAGGAGGCGCCGCGGGCCAAGATCCTGACCGCACGCTCCGTGATGGCGCCCGCGCCGTCGGGCGCCGAGTTCGCCGGCCGCGTCGACGCCCGCGCGCGCATCGCCTCCTTCGCCCACGAGGTCGAGGCGGCCGACCGGCCCTTCGCGGTGGTCGACGGCGGCGCTGTGATCGGCGTGGTCGACCGGCTCGCGATGATCGACGTTCTGGTCGGCCGCGAGCGGAAGGCCGTCGCGGCGTGAGCGTCGCCGCCGCGACGCATCCGCCGGCGACGCCGCGCGCGGGCGTCCCCCTGCTGCGCTTCGCCGTCCCCCTGGCGCTCGTCCTCGTCACCGCGGTCTTCGTGTCGCTGCCGACGAGCGCGCTGCCGGCCTGGGCGTGGAAATACCCGCTCGCGTGGCAGGCGCCGCTGCCGGCGTGGATCTCGGCCTTCATGAAGTGGCTGATGGAGACCGCGTCGCTCGGCCTGTTCACGGTGCGCGACCTCACCCGCGGCGTCGCGAGCGCGCTCGACGCGGTGCTGTTCGCGGCGAAGGCGGTGCTCGCGACCGGCGTCGTGCAGGGCGCGGGCGCAAGCGCCACGACCCTCGTGCCGCCGATCCCATGGTTCGCGATGATCCTGGCGAGCTCCGCCGCGGCCTACGCCGTGGGCGGGCGCAGGCTCGCCTTCGGCATGGCGGCGGGACTGCTGTATCTCGCCGTCTTCGGCCAATGGGCGAGCGCCATGATCACGCTGGCCTCGGTCTTGGTCGCGAGCGTGATCGGGGCGGCCGGCGGCCTGCTGATCGGCCTCGCCTGCGTCCGCTGGCGAACGCTCGAGCGCCTCATGTCGCCGCTGCTCGACATGGCGCAGACCATGCCGGTCTTCGCCTACCTGCTGCCGATGCTGATCCTGTTCGGCTTCGGCCCCGCCTCCGCGATGGTTGCGACGGTGATCTACGCCCTGCCCCCGATGGTGCGGGTGACGATCGTCGCGATCCGCGCCGTGCCGGAGGAGATCCGCGAGCTCGGCGTCATGTCCGGCTGCACTCGGCGCCAGATCACCTGGAAGATGCTCGTCCCAAGCGCGCTGCCCGCGCTGATGGTGGGCGTGAATCAGGTGATCATGCTCTCGCTCAACGTCGTCATCATCGCCTCGATGATCGGCGCCGGCGGTCTCGGCTGGGACGTGCTGGCGGCGCTGCGGCGGCTCGACATCGGCGGCGGGCTGGAGGCGGGCCTCGCCATCACGGTGCTCGCGGTGCTGCTCGACCGCTTCGCGCAAGCGATGGCGCAGCGCGCCGAGCGCGTGGCGAAGGAGGACGGCGCGGGGGCGGCCGGCCGGCGTCTGGCGGTGCGCGCCGCGCTCGTCGCGGCCCTGCTGCTCTGGATCGCCGCGGCGGTCTGGCCGCAGATCGCGCTCTACCCCGACGGCTGGAGACTCTCGACTGCACCGTACTGGAGCCAGCTCGTCAGCTGGATCAACGTCAACTTCTTCAGCGCGCTGGACGCGATCCGCACCGCGGCGCTGCTCAACGTGCTGACGCCCGTGAAGCGCTTCATGCTCGCCCTGCCATGGCCGTGGGTCGTGGCGCTGGTCATGCTGGCCGGCTGGCGGCTCGGAGGCCTGCGGCTGGCGCTGACCACGGGCGCGATGACGCTGTTCCTGGCGGTGGTCGGCCTGTGGCAGACCTCGATGCTGACCGTCTATCTCTGCGGCGTCGCGGTGGTCATCTCGGTCGCGATCGGCGTGCCGATCGGTGTCGCCGCCGCCAACCGTCCGCGGCTGTGGCGGGTGGTCGAGGCCGTCATCGACACGTTGCAGACGCTGCCGGCCTTCATCTACCTCATCCCGATCGTGATGCTGTTCCGGGTCGGCGACTTCACCGCGCTGATCGCGATCGTGCTCTACGCCGTCGCGCCCGCCATCCGCTACACCGCCCACGGCGTGCGCCGCGTCCCCGCCACGCTGATCGAGGCGGGCCAGATGACCGGCTGCAGCCGCCGGCAGCTGCTCACCCGCATTCGCCTGCCGCTGGCGGCGCCCGACATTCTGCTCGGCCTCAACCAGACGATCATGCTGGCCTTGTCCATGCTCGTGATCACCGCGCTCGTCGGCACGCGCGATCTGGGCCAGGAGACCTACATGGCGCTATCGAAGGCCGACGTCGGCCGCGGGCTGGTCGCGGGCGTCTGCGTCGCCTTCATCGGCATGGTGGCCGACCGGCTGATCTCGGCGGCCGCCGAACGCCTGCGCAGGCGCACCGGGCTCGCCGCGTGACGACGAACGCGCTCGACCGCATCCGCGCGCTGCCGCTCTGGACGGGCAAGGTCGAGCCGCGGCCGCTCGCGGGCGGAATCACCAACAGCAACTTCCTGGTGGAGGACGGCGGGGCGCGCTTCGTGGTGCGGCTCGGCGAAGACATCCCCGCGCACAACGTCATGCGCTTCAACGAACGGGCGGCGTCATTGGCGGCTGAGCGCGCCGGCGTCTCGCCCGCGCTGCGCCATTTCGAGCCCGGCCTGATCGTCATCGACTACATCGAGGCCCGCACCTTCACCGAACAGGACGTGCGGGACCACCTGCCGCGGGTCGCCGAGCTGATCCGCCGCGCCCACCGGGAGGTGACCCGCGAAATCCGCGGGCCGGCGCTTGCCTTCTGGACCTTCCACATCCTGCGCTCCTACGTCCACGCCCTGCGCGAGCGCGGCCATCGGCTGGCCGGCGACCTCCCCCGCTACGCGCGCGTCGCCGAGCGGCTGGAGGCGACGCTCGGGCCGACCGAGATCGTCTTCGGCCACAACGACCTGTTGCCCGGCAACTTCCTCGACGACGGCGATCGGCTCTGGCTGATCGACTGGGACTACGGCGGCTTCAACACGCCGCTGTTCGACCTCGGCGGCCTCGCCTCCAACAACGGCTTCAGCCCGGCGCAGCGCGACGAACTGCTCGCGATCTACTACGGGCGCGCGCCCGACGACCGCCTGCGGCTGCGGCTGCAGGCGATGCTCGTCGCCTCGCTGCTGCGCGAGGCGCTGTGGAGCATGGTGTCGGAGAGCGAGTCGACGATCGACTTCGACTACCAGGCCTACACCGCCGAAAACCTGGCGCGGTTCGAGCGGGCGCTCGCCGAGTTCGCGGCCATGGCCGGCTGAACCGGCGCATCGCCACGCAATCCGGCGCCCAGTATGACGTTTTGACTGTCGGCGACGAGGCTTTGCGCCTAGGTTCTGGGAACAGCGTCGCCCCGCTCAGAGCCCCGCGAGACCCCGCAATGTCGCTGAAGCGCCAGAACGACATCCTGCAGGCCGTCCGGGCGAACGGCAGCTTCAGCATCGCCGAGCTCGCCACGCGGCTCGCGGTCTCGACCGAGACGATCCGGCGCAACGTCCAGCCGCTGATCGACGACGGCGCGCTGCTGCGCTTCCACGGCGGCGTGATGCTGCCGGAGGCGGTCGACGAGCCGCCGTTCCAGCGGCGCATGCAGGTGAACCACGAGGCCAAGTGGGCGCTGGCCGGCATCGTGCGGGATCAGGTCCGCGACGGCGACAGCCTGATCCTCGACAACGGCACGACCTCCGCCTACGTCGCCGACGCGCTCGCGTCGCACTCGCGCCTGACGGTCGTCACCCACTCCGTCCAGATCGCCTATCGCCTCGCCTCGCGGAACGGCAACCGCGTGTTCTTCGCGGGCGGCGAACTCTCCGGCGAGGACGGCTCGGGGATCGGCCCCTCCGCGATCGAGTTCGTGCGGCAATTTCAGGTGCGCTACGCCTTCATCTCGGTCGGCGGCATCACGCTCGGCGGCGAACTCGGCGATTTCCATCTGTTCGAGGCCGAATTCGCCCGCGCGGCCCTGCAGCAGGCGCAGGAGACCTGGATCATCGCGGACGCGACCAAGTTCGGCCGCGAGGCTCCGGTGAAGGTGTGCCAGCTCTCGGCGGTCGACGCGATCGTGTCCGACGGCGCGCCGCCGGCGGAGTTCGCGGCGAAGTGCCGGGCCGGCGGCGTCCGTGTGCTGACGCCCCAGATGTCGAGGCTGGACCGCGCCGCGGCCGAGCGTCCGCAGGGCTGATCCCCGCCCTCTGGTCCCGCCGGCGGTCCGCCCCACTTCGGTCGGCGACGCCGAATCTTGTTCGAGGACCCGACGATGGCCGCACTCATCCCCACACCGTCGCGCCGCGACGCGGAAATCGCCTCCACGGCGCTCGGCTGGCTGACGCTCGCCCTCGCGGCGGTGGAGTTGGCCGCGCCAGGGCGGCTGTCGCGCTCGCTCGGCCTGTCGGCGAACCACCAGTTCCTGAAGGGCTTCGGCGCGCGCGAGATGGCGACCGGCGCGGGCCTGTTCGGCTGGCGAAGGGGCCGCGGACGCTCGTTGTGGATCTGGGCGCGCGTCGCCGGCGACGCGATGGACATCGCGACGATCGCCCCGGCGCTCAGCCGCGACAACCCGAAGCGGAAGGCGGCGATCGCGGCTTTCGCGGTCGTGGTCGGCGTCACCCTCGTGGACGTGCTCTGCGCCCGCGCTCTCGACGACCGCGACTAACGCGCAGGGCCGCCGCCCTGCGCGGCGCGACCCGTCACCGCAAAAAACGGCCAAGACGCTCCAGCGCGGCGTCGAGCACCGCGTCGTCCTTGGCGAAGCAGAAACGGGCGACGGTCGTCACCTTGTCCTCGGCGTAGAACGCCGAAACGGGGATCGCGACGACCTCGCCCTCGCGCGCCAGCCGCGTGCAGAAGGCGACGTCGTCGGCCACGCCGAGCGGCGCGAGGTCGATGTTGAGGAAGTAGGTTCCCTGCGTCGGAAGAACCGTGAAGCCGGCGCTCGCGAGGCCCTCGGCGAACCGGTCGCGTTTGGCCTGCAGCCCCGCCCGCATGGCGTGGAACCACGCGTCCTCCTTGGCCAGCCCATAGGCGACCGCCGCCTGCAGGTTGGGCGGGGTGGTGAAGGTGAGATACTGGTGCGCCTTCGACAGCGCGCCCATCAGGAGCCGGGGCGCGCAGACGAGGCCGACCTTCCAGCCTGTCATTGCGAAGATCTTGCCCGCCGAGCCGATCTTCACCGTGCGGTCCTTGAGCCCTTCGACGGCGAGCGCGGAGACGTGGGCCGCGCCGTCGAAGGTGACGTGCTCCCAGACCTCGTCCGAGATCACCACCACGTCCGTGCCCTCCACAGCGCGGGCCACCGCCTCCAGCGTCTCGCGGCCATAGACGGCGCCCGCGGGGTTGAGCGGATTATTCAGCAGCACGGCCTTGGTGCGCGGGCCGATGGCGGCTTTCAACGCGGCCTCGTCCAGCCGCCAGTCCGGCGGCGAAAGCTTCACGAAGCGGGGCGTCGCGCCGGCCCGCAGCGCGAGCGGCAGATAGGCGTCGTACATCGGCTGCAGCAGCACGACCTCGTCGCCGGGCTCGACCAGCGCGAACAGCGCGCCGGCGAGCGCTTCGGTCGCGCCCGAGGTCACCATCACCTCCGCATCGGGATCGAGATCGAGCCCCTGCCAACGGGCGTAGTGCGCCGCCGCCGCGGCGCGCAGCTCGGCCAGGCCCATCATCGGCGGGTACTGGTTCCAGCCGTCGACCACGGCCTCCGCCGCCTTGGCCCGCACGTCGGCGGGACCGGGGGCGTCGGGAAAGCCCTGGCCGAGGTTGATCGCGCCGGTCTCCCGCGCGAGCCGGGACATGGTCTCGAACACGGTGACGGGCAGGTCGGCGAAGACGGGGTTGAAGCGAAGCGACATGCTGGGGAGCGACACGCGGACGGGAGAGACGAGAAGGCGGGCGGAGGACGCTTGGCTTACGCGGCTTCAGGCCCGCGTCAACGTCGGCGCGTCCCTCGACAGGACGAGCACGCGTCTATCGCCGAAATCCAAATGATCATAATTACAATCTACAAAATCTATATGCTTTTCAATTGACCTTCATCGATGCGGCGGGCATGGTGCCGACGTTACGGCCATCGGGTCGAGCCGCGGCTCGACGCGCGGACGATCCCACGATCGCCTGAGGCAGGCCGCCGACCGCCAGCAACAGGCGAAGCGCCGCCGCTTCGCCAACACGCCGCGCCAGACGCCCTCTGGCGGACGGCGACCGAGGACACGCCGAATGACGACGCCGTCGAAACGCGGACGCTGTTGACGATTACGTCGTAAGGCGCGCTCGCCGCGCGCCGCGTCTCCTCTAAGATGATGTCGCCGGCGCGAACGTCGGCCTCGAGGCCCGCCATGAACGTTCCTCTCCGCGCTGCGCCGTTGGCCGCGGCGCCCAGCCCATCGGTCCCTTCGGACCACATCCTCTTCGAGGACGTGCGCCTGACCTACCGCGCCAGCGACGGCGTGGAGATCGTCGCGCTCGACGGCGTCAGCTTCTCGGTGCCGCGTGGCGGCGTGGTCGCGGTCATCGGCCCGTCGGGCGCCGGCAAGTCGTCGCTGCTGCGGCTGGCCGAAGGCCGCGAGCGCCCGACCGCCGGCCGCGTGGAGATCGCAGCGTCCGGGGGGGCCGCGCCGTCCGTCGGGGTGCTCGCGCCGCACGCCGCTCTGGATCCCGCTCTGACTCTCGCCGAAAATCTGGCCGCCCCGCTCCGCCGCGCTGGCCGGCCGGAGCCGGAAATCGCGCGCGAGATCGAACAGGCGCTGCACTACGCCGGCCTCGACGCCGAGCGAAACCGGCGGCCGGGCGAACTCGCCACCGGCGAACGCCGGCGCGCGGCGCTCGCGCGCGCCCTGTCCGGCGGACGCGACGTGCTCCTGCTCGACGAGCCGACCTCCGCGCTCGATCCCGACAGCGCGCAGGAGCTGCTCGCCGCGGTGACGCGCGCGAGCGAGGAGCGCGGCGCGACCGTACTGCTCGCGACCCACGACATGGCGGCCGTGACGACGCTCGCCGGCGCCGTGGTCGTCATCGACCAAGGCCGGGTGGTGGAAACCGGGCGCACCTCGCGCATCTTCTCGCGGCCCGAGCACAGGGTGACGCGCCGGTTCGCCGCCGCCGCGCCCGGCGCCGCTCTCCCGCCGTTCCTGCGCGGCAAGCTCAAGACCTCTCCCTCGCCGCAGGGCAAGGCCCTGCTCCGCCTCGGCTTCGAAGGCCCCGCCGCGACGCGCCCCGTCCTTACCCACGTCGCGCGCGAGCTCGGCTTCGACCTCGGCATCGTCGCGGGCTCGATGGGGGCGCTGAGCGGGGATCCCTTCGGCGTGCTGATCGTGGCGGCTCCGTCCGACGAGCCTTACTTCACGGCGGCCGTGGAGCGGCTCGAGGACAACGGGCTGGCGGTCGAGACGCTCGGCTTCGTCAACTGACGCCGCTTCAAGCGACCCGTCCCGCCCCGCCGAAGAACCGCCAGGTGCCGCGGCCCGCCTTCTTCGCCGCGTAGAGCGCGCGGTCGGCGCGGACCACGAGGTCGTCGTCCACCTGCGCCCCGACGCCCGCGACCGCCACGCCGATCGAGACGCTCGGCGTCACCTCGAAGCCGCCGCCGAAGACGGTCTCCGCGAGCACGGCGCAGAGGCGCTCCGCCAGCGAGTCGAACTCCGCCGCCGTCTGGCCGGACGCGATGACCGCGAACTCGTCGCCGCCAAGGCGCGCGACGAGGTCGTCCGCGCGGGCGGCGGTGCGCAGGCGGATCGCCGTCTCCTGCAGCAGCGCGTCGCCGGCGGCGTGGCCGAAGGTGTCGTTCACCTGCTTGAAGTGATCGAGGTCGATCAGCACCACTGCGATGCGGCCGCCCATGCGGTCAAGCCGCGCGGCGGCGCGCAGGAGGCCGCGTTCGAACACGCCGCGGTTCGCGAGGCCGGTGAGAGGGTCGTGGGTCGCGAGATGCTCGAGCGCCTGCTCGAGGTTCTTGCGCTCCGAAATGTCCGTGAGGGTGCCGACCGCGCGCACCGCATGTCCCTCAGCGTCGCGCTCGACGATCTTGCCGCGATCGAGCACCCAGACCCAGTCGCCGTTCTTGTGGCGGCACCGCATCTCAGCCTCGTAGAACGCGGTCTCGCCCTCCGCATGGGCGTCGAACGCGGCCCGCGCCTTCGCCAGATCGTCGGGGTGGACCAGCGCGTCCCAGGCGCTCGAGCCGTTGAACTCCTCCGGCTCATAGCCGAACATCCGGCACGCCCTGGGGCTGAAAAACCCCTCGGCGGTCGGCACGTGCCAATCCCACAGACCGTCGTTCGCGCCTTCGAGCGCGAAGGACAGGCGCTGCGCGTCCCGATCCAGCGCCGCGAGCTCGCGCCGGCGCTCCGACATGATGACGGCGACCAGCAGGGCGGGGACGGTGGTGAGCGCCAGCATGGCCTGAAGCGGTAGAAGGACGGAGGAGCGGTTCAGGTCCGTGACGTCGGGCCAGAAGTCGAAGAACGCCGCGCCAGTGACGCAGATCGCGAAAACGGACGCGGTGAGCGCGGTGGCGAACACGCCGAAGCGCAGCGCGAACCACAGCAGCACGGTCGCGCTGAGTTCGATCAGCGCCAGGGTGCCCGTAATCGGCACGAGCACGCCGGCGACGGCGAGCGCGAGACACGCCGCGCCGAGCTCCAGCCTGCGCAGCCGCCGACGTCGCGCATCCGTTCGCCGGGTATCCCACCCCCCGAGCCGGGCGGCGAGCCGCTCGCGCCGGATGCGCCAGAACAGGAAAGGCGGCACAAGCAGGATGAAGTTCACCGCCTCCACCAGCCACCAGGCTATTGTGGCGTGGAAGGGATCCGCGACCGTCTGGACCGAGGCCGTCGCGACGCCGCCGATCAACGCGCCGGGAATCGGCGCCGCGGCGGCGACGAAGAACAGGCGCACCACCTTGCGCACCGTCGAGGGCGCCCCTGTCCCGACCTTCGTCCAAGACAGGCCGAGGCATGTCGCCAGCACGGTCGACGCGTTCGCGACGCCGAGGACGGCGGAGAGGATCAGCTCGCCGTCGAGCGCGTAATGGGCCGCCGCGTTGGCGAGACCGATCGCGGCGATCTCCGGCCACGGGCGGGGGCGGCCCCAGACGATGAGCATGCCGATGGCGATCGCCGTCGCGGGCCACACCACGACGACGCCCATCTGGCGTCCGAACACCAACGTGGCGTAGGCGAGACCGCCGTAGACGCATATCAGCGCCACGATATCGATCCCGCGTTTAGCCCCGGATCCCCTCATGGGCCAAGCGACCTTCTGCGACAAACCTGCGGCAGGATAGCCTGAACGCGCTTAGGATTGGTTGATCGATCACTTCAAACAGCGAACGAACCGAACATGCCTCGTTCATAGAGTGTGGAACAGCGGTCTTGCGACCGACGCGTCCACCGAGCGCTGCGCTCCCCTCCGGTTCGCGTCGCATCCTGGTTTGCCGCAAGCAAAGGCCCGCCGCGGCGATCATCGCCCGCGCGAGCGGCGGCGCGGCGAGCAGCGTCGCCGGCGTCACGAGACGGGCGAGCCGCCGCAGCACGCCCGTCTCGCCCCGGGTCACCCCCGATTGACGTCGAAGGCGGAGAAGGCCTGCTGCGTCGGCATGACCTGCAGCCGGTTGATGTTGACGTGGCGCGGCAGCGTCGTCGTCCAGAAGATCGTCTCGGCGACGTCGTCCGCGGTCATGCCCTCCATCCCGGCGTAGACGTTCGACGCCTTGTCGGCGTCGCCCTTGAACCGGGTGAGCGAGAACTCGGTCTCCACCATGCCGGGCTCGATGTTGGTGACGCGCACCTTCTTGCCCTGCACGTCGGAGCGCAGCGCGAGCGCGAACTGCTTCACGAAGGCCTTGGTGCCGGCGTAGACGTTGCCGCCCGGATAGGGGTAGTCGCCCGCGACCGAGCCGATGGTGACGATGTGGCCGCCGCCGCGCGCGATCAAGCCCGGCAACGCGGCCCGCACGGTGTTCACGAAGCCGGTGACGTTGGTGTCGATCATCGTGTGCCAGTCCGCGATGTCCGCGGTCTGCGCCGGGCCGAGGCCAAGCGCGAGGCCGGCGTTGGCGATCACCACGTTGACGTTCTTGAACGCGTCCGGAAGGCCTTCGAGCAATGCTTCGGTCGCCGGCAGATCGCGGACGTCGAGGGCCGCGACGTGCAGCGCGTCGCCGAGCTCCGCCTTGAGCGCGTCGAGCCGCTCGACGCGCCGCCCCGTGGCCACCACCTTGGCGCCCTCCGCCACGTAACGGCGCGCCAGCGCCTCGCCGAAGCCGGAGGTCGCCCCGGTGACGAGCACGACGAGGGTCTTGGGGTCGATCATGGCGTAGGACATCGGCGGGCGTCTCCAGACAGCGGCCGGCCGCGCGCCTGCGCCGCCGGTTCGGAACCGATCGCCGAGATAGCGCAACGGACGCCCAGCGCCAACGTCGCGGCGCGCGAGGCGCGCCCGCGCGATTTCTGCTGACGCCTGAGGTCATCGGGCGTAGCCTTCGATCCAAAGGGAGTTCGCGGCGCGTTCGTGACTTCTGATTACTGTCACGTTCGTCTTGCTCTGACGCAGCGGCTCCCGACACAACGTCAGGGAGGTTACGAACATGACCGGAGCCATCCGGAATCCCCTGCAATGGGGCGTCGACGGACTGGGCGAAAGCGTCGAGGCCTTCGGGGCCGCCAACCACAGCCTGCGACGACCCGCGACGGAGTACGAGACCACGCGGCCGCGCGTGCGCCGGATCGGCCTCGGCGATCTCGGGATCGCGCTCCGCCTTGGGCTCGACGACTTCCTCGCGGCGCGCACCGACGTGCTTTTCATCGGGCTGATCTACCCGCTCGCGGGCCTGATGCTCTGGGCGATGACGCTGCACGAGAACATGATCCCGCTGCTGTTCCCGCTGACCGCGGGCTTCGCGCTGATGGGGCCGTTCCTCGCGCTCGGGCTCTACGAGCTCAGCCGGCGCCGCGAGGCGGGCGAGATCGCCACATGGGAAGCGGCGATGGGCGCCTTCGCGACGCCCTCGGGCGGCGCGATCCTCAGGCTCGGGCTGATCCTCACCGCGCTGTTCGCGGCCTGGCTGCTGACGGCGATGGCGATCTACGCCAGCGTCTACGGGTGGGAGACGCCGACCTCGCTCCGCGCCTTCGCGGAAGACGTGCTCGGCACCCGCCGCGGCGGGGAGCTCATCCTCTACGGCTGCGGCGCCGGCTTCCTGTTCGCGCTCGCGGCGCTGTCCATCAGCGTGATCTCGTTCCCGCTGCTGCTCGATCGCAAGCTCCGCGTCCGCACCGCGGTCGCCGCCTCGGTGCGCGCGGTGGCGAAGAACCCGGTTCCCATGCTCGCCTGGGGCGCGCTGGTGGCGGCTCTGCTCGTGCTCGGGTCGTTGCCGCTGCTGATGGGGCTGATCCTGGTGCTCCCGATCCTCGGACACTCGACCTGGCACCTCTACCGCCGGGTCATCGTCTGATGGGGCCTGAACGGACGAAGGCCGCGCGTCCAGCGGGACGCGCGGCCTTCAAAGAGAAAGCTCCAGAAGCTCAGCGTTTAGCGGGAGGCTGTCGCGGCGCCAGCCGTCACGCGCCAGACCTTGTTTCCGACATCGTCGGACACGAGAAGAGCGCCCGTCTTGTCGAAGGCGACGCCGACCGGCCGGCCCCAGGCGGTGCCGTCCGTCATGAACTCGGTCAGCACGTCTTTGGGTTCGCCGGCCGGGTTGCCGCCCGAGAACGGCACGAAGATCACCTTGTACCCGGACGGCGGGTTCCGGTTCCACGACCCGTGCTGGCCGACGAAGGCGCCGTTGCGGAAGGCCTCCGGCAACGCGGTTCCTTCGGCGAAGGTCAGGCCGAGCGAGGCGGTGTGCGGCCCGAGCGCGTAGTCCGGCTTGATCGCCTTGGCGACCAGCGCCGGCTGCTGCGGCTGCACCCGCTCGTCCACGTGCTGGCCGTACCAGCTGTAGGGCCAGCCGTAGAAGCCGCCGTCCTGCACTGAGGTCATGTAGTCCGGCACGAGATCGGAGCCGATCTCGTCGCGCTCGTTGACGGCGGTCCAGAGACGTCCGTCCTCCGGGTTCCAGGCGAGCCCGTTGGGGTTGCGCAGGCCGGAGGCGAACAGACGCGAGGTTTTGGCCGCGGGATCGACCTCGAGGATCGCCGCGCGGTTGGTTTCGTGCTCCATGCCGTTTTCGGCGACGTTGGAGTTGGAGCCGACCGTCACATAAAGCTTCGCGCCGTCCTTGGAGGCGATGACGTTCTTGGTCCAATGATGGTTGATTGGGCCGCCCGGCAGGTCCACGACCTTCTCCGGCTTGGCCGTGATCTCGGTCGCGCCGTTGGCGTACTGCACCGCCACCAGCGCGTCGGCGTTCGCCACGTAGAGCCGGTCGCCGATCAGCGCCATGCCGAAGGGCGACATCAGGTCCTTCATGAAGACCGTCTTCACCTCGGCCTTGCCGTCGCCGTCCGCGTCGCGCAGCAGCATGATCTTGTTGGGGCTCTCGACGCCTGCGCCGGCCTGGTTCTTGACGAGGCCGGCGACCGCGTCCTTCGCCCGCGCGAACAGGCTCTTCTGTCCAGCGCTCTCGTCCTTGGGCGGCGCGTTCGACTCCGCGACGAGAATGTCGCCGTTCGGCAGCTTGTAGAGCCAGCGCGGGTGATCGAGCCCGTCGGCGAAGGCGGTCACGGTGAAGCCCGGCGCGGCCTTCGGCGTCTTGCCCTCGGGCCACCCCTTGGCGTCCGCCACCTTCACGGTCGGAATCCAGCTCTGCTTCGGCTGGGAGAGCACCGGATTGGGCCCGTAGGTCTTCTCCAGTGGAACCGACGCCTCCTCCCCGCAGGCCGCAAGCGACAGGCACGCGGCGGACAGCAGAAGGGCTTTGGAATGGGGAAGCATGACAGGGGCCTTTCACGGCGCGCGACGGCGTATCCCCGACGCGACGCAAGGGAAACTCAAGGCGAGAACGTGGGCAGTCGGCTGAGGTTCCGCGCACGCACGACGCCGTGATGATCGCCCGTCGCCGCACGCGCGCGCTTCGTTAATGCAAGGCCTCTAATATGCGGCCGATCTCACGCCAGCACCTCTTTCGACCCTATGTTTCCGACGCCCGACTTCAACACGCTCCGCCTTTGCAGTCTGGTCGCGAGCATCGCCTACGCCGGCGTGTTTCTCTCGCTCTGGCGGGGCCGCTCCAGCGAAAGCCACCTGCTCCGCCGGCGACGCGGTGCTGGCGACCTTCGCCGCGGCGGTGATGGCGCTGTGCGTCGCCGGCCGGGGCGCGACGCTGGTCCGGCTCGGCGGCGACGAGTTCATGGCGGTGCTGCCGCGGGCGACCCAACTGCGCGCTCAGCGGTTCGCTGAGCAGGTGCTGGCCGCGGCGACGGCCGGCGCGCCCGGCCTGCCGGCCTGGACGGTGAGCGTCGGCGTCAGCGCGGTCGAAATCCACGAAACCGATCTCGCGCCGGCGATGGCCCGCGCCGACCTCGCGCTCTACCGGGCGAAAGCTCGCGGCCGCAACTGCATGGCGGCCTGACGCCCAAGCCTCACGCCGCGGCGCGGGAGAGCCCGCCAGCCTCCGCGATAGCCATTCGTTAGATGCTGGCCGTTTCTGACTGTCCTATTGCCGACTGAGCTTCAATATTCCCCTCTAACGCCTCGTCATCTACACCAACTCGGGGCGATTTTATTTTGATGGGAATTCCAAATTTTGCTTTAAACGCCTCACGAAATTTTGCATCCCTCCGAGCTTCGCGGAATACAGGCCAATTTTCGTAGTCAACGGGCGCATCCTCAGATCCACGACCATGCGTCTCCATCAAAGAGATCAAGTCGGGTATCCTACCTTCAATTGCACAAACGCATATCTTGAAATCTGTACTTACGGCCGTCCAATCAAACCGACTCAACACTTCCTTTGATTTGTCGAATTCTTTTATCATTTTATATGAATTCGCAAGATTTATCGCCATCATTCGCTTTGTTCTCTCAGAAATAACTCCGCGTATATTTAACCCGTATTCAAGTATATCTATTGCTTGATTATATTTTTTATCGACCACCAATTTATAGGAATGAATATTTAATGATTCATTTGGACATACACCACAATCTAAATCTAGCTTTCTCCATACCAAATGAGCCAGTTTGAAATAAAAATCGTACAATACATGAACGGATCTTCGGTAGTATCCCGAATCCACACTCAACTTCGTTCCTGCAGTTACCCCCGCAGCGAAACCGAATTTCTTTCCAAGAGCTACATACGAGCCAGACACCACACCTGACGTATGTGTAAAAAGGTTACGGCGGGCGCATATCTCCATAAATTCCGGCCAAAGAGGATAATTCTTAATAATTTCAGCATTAAGAGCTTTCTCAAACCATTGTACCTGAGAATCGTGGCCATCCCGCATTAATCTTTCTACTTCTTCGCTTAGGATTTTTTCTTTAAGTTCGTCAAGATTAGAGTGAGTAAGGATATCAGAAAGCGCTACCGTTTTTTCCTTGCCGAAAATGTATGACGATTTGTTTATACAAACAACTTTTGCCAGTCGAGCAATATAATCGTCAAGTGTAGCAATCATTCCGATGATCGCTATTTTTGGGAGTTCTCTACGAGACCTTCCCCACGCGACTATTTCTTCACTACGCTTAATAAGTTCGACTATATGAACATCATCAATTTCAAAAATTTCGAAATCACCGCCAAGCTCTCGCGAATGTGATTTCTCTGTTACAAATTTAACGAGCTTCTCCGTAACTATCTCTCGTCCTATTTTTGCGTTGAAGTAGAATAATAATTCAAGTGGGCCCTGATAAACCTCCATATCGGTGTCAAAATTTCTTAATATGGATTCAATATTTACTTCGTCTGAAATTTTATCGGGCAAGGACGCCGCCAAACTCTTTTCGGCACGTGTCTCTGACAGTTGATCTCGCTCTAGGGCCATCATGTGACCAGATATTTTGCCATCTTTCTTTTCAAAACGAACAAACATGGGCTACCTTGTGAGATTGATAATATATCAACCGCAAGCGTAGCATCCTCAAGAAGAGGTTGTCGTTATAATTTTCTTGCGGCCTCGGCTGATCGTCGCTTTCGGCTACGCCGCGGCGCGGGAGAGCCCGCCGGCTTCCGCGATGAAGCGCAGCACGCGGTCGAGCCCCTGCCCCGTCTTCATGTTGGCGAACACGAAGGGCTTGCCCCGCCGCTGGGCGGTCGCGTCGCGGTCCATCACCTCGAGGCTGGCGCCGACCATGGGCGCGAGGTCGATCTTGTTGATCACCAGCAGGTCGGAGCGCGTCACGCCCGGGCCGCCCTTGCGCGGGATCTTGTCGCCGGCCGAGACGTCGATGACGTAGATCGTCAGGTCGGCGAGCTCCGGCGAGAACGTCGCCGCGAGGTTGTCGCCGCCGCTTTCGATCAGAATCAGCTCCAGCCCCGGAAACCGCGCCACGAGGTCGTCGACGGCGGCGAGGTTGATCGAGGCGTCCTCCCGGATCGCGGTGTGCGGGCAGCCGCCGGTCTCGACGCCGAGGATGCGCTCGGGCGCGAGCGCGCCCGAGCGGGTGAGGAACTCGGCGTCCTCCTTGGTGTAGATGTCGTTGGTGATCGCCGCGAGGTTCACCCGGTCGCGCAAGCTCTTGCAGAGCGCGTCCATCAGCGCGGTCTTGCCGGAGCCGACCGGGCCGCCGACGCCGACGCGCAGCGGGCCGTGGGGGGATGCGGTCATGTGCGGAACAGCCTCGTGCGTTGGGTTTCGTGGCGCATGGACGCGATGTCGGAGCGGAACGCCGCGCCCGAGACATCGTCGAGCGGGGTGCGCGCCGCACGGCCGGCGGCGGCAAGCACCGCCGGCTCCAGCGCCGCGAGCGCCCGGAGTCCGTCGGTCTGGCCGAGCGGCACCAGCCGCACCGCGGCGGAGATCAGGTTCGCGACGCCCGCGTGCAGGAAGGCCGCAAGCGCGGGATCGCGCGGCAGGCCGTGACCGGCGCTCGCAAGCGCCACCGCGACGGAATAGGCGACCGGACCGTCCCAGCCCTGGGCGAGATCGAGCGCTGAGGTCGGCGCCGAGGCGCGGATCGCGGTGAGGAACGCGGTCCCTTGCGCGAAGCTCTCGAGCCGCCGTTCGCGCGACGGCTGGAACGCCGCCGCAAGCTCGGCCACGGCGGCGAGCCCCGCGGCGTCGCCTTCGGCGACCGCGTCATGGGCGCGGGCGAAGAACACGGCGTCGGACCCGAGCCCGCCGTGCGCGAGCAGCGCGTCGAGCCAGTCGACAAGCGCCGCGCGCGTCGTGACGTCGCCGATCTCGACCGCCCACTCCAGCCCGTGGCTGTAGGAGAAGGCGCCGATCGGGAAGGCCGGCGACAGCCAGGTGAGCAGCTTCAGGAGGCCGGCGTCGGCCCCAGGAAGGCGGATGTCGGCGTGCGCGCCGTCACCTCTCCCCGGCGGGGAGAGGTCGGCCCGCAGGGCCGGGTGAGGGGGAGCCTCGTCCGTCCGTGGGCTTGAAGCCCCCTCACCCGCAAGGCCTGCGCCTTGCGACCTCTCCCCGCCGGGGAGAGGTGAAGCGGAGCCCTCTGCGGGGTCGTCGAGCCGCGCGGCGTGTTCCGACCTCGGCATCTAACCGTGGCCGTGGGCGTGGTAGGCGCCGCGTTCCGGGGTGAAGGGACGCGTGACCTCCGTCACCGTGGCGCCGAGCCCGCGCGCCATGTCGGCCAGCACGTGGTCCGGCTCGATGTAGATCGCGTCCTCGCGGATCTCCGCCGGCGTGTGGCGGTTGCCGACGTGCCAGGCGAGCCGCGCAAGGCGGAGCGGCGACGCGGCGGTGATCGCGAGCAGCGGCTGGGCCGCGGCCCTCACCAGCACGAGCCGTCCGTCCTCCAGCGTGAGCGCGTCGCCGTCTTCCAGGGCGGCGGGTTTTTCGAGGTCGAGCAGCACGTCGAGCCCGCCCTCGCAGGCGAGCGCGATGCGGCGGCGCTGGCGACCCTCATGATCGAGCGTCACGACGTCCACGGTCCGCTCGGGGCGCACGGCGGCGCGGCGGAGAACGGAGACGGCGCGGATCATGGGGAGTCTCGACCAGAAAGCGGGATGCGGGAGGGCGCGACTATGGCGGAGCGGGAGCCGGCCTGTCCACGGCGCAGAGCGCGCGGATGGGAGGCGAACGCCGCCTACAATTTAGGCGTCTGCTGTGGGTCGGGCTGTCCGCCCCCGTCCCGGCCCTGACCCGGGACACAGAACCTCGGTCGCCCCGGAGCCGGGGCCGAAGCTTTTCGCGCCGTCGAAGTCGTTGCGTTTCCGGGCCCGACCGACGGCGCGGAGACGGGGGAACGCGTTTGCGCTTGCCCATGGCACGCGCCTTGCTGCAGGTTGCCCGTGCAGTGCGTCTAGGGTTCCGGCCGTCCGATCAGGGCGGCGCTGGTCCGAGAGACGCACTCTCCGCTGAGCATGCGGGGAGACACGGCGGGGCAAAATCCCGGGAGGTCACTGCACGGGTTCGTCGCCGCGAACCGACCTCCATTGCTTTCGTGCGCGGCGGACTCCGAGGACACCACGGCCCACACGGCCGACCGAGGAGCGTTCCGCATGCTACGCAGGCTCATCGCCGCTCTCGCCCTCTCCGCGACCGTCTTCGCGCCTTCCGCCGAAGCGGCGCCGAAGAAATCCTTCGAGATCGCCTGGACCATCTATGTCGGCTGGATGCCGTGGCCCTACGCGGCCGACAGCGGCATCGTGAAGAAGTGGGCGGACAAGTACGGCCTCGACATCAAGGTCACGCAGATCAACGACTACGTGGAGTCGATCAACCAGTACACCGCCGGCAAGTTCGACGGCGTCACGCTGACCAACATGGACGCGCTGACGATCCCGGCCGCCGGCGGCGTCGACACCACCGCGGTGATCGTCGGCGACTTCTCCAACGGCAATGACGGCATCGTTTCGAAATCGGCGAAGTCGGTCGCGGACCTGAAGGGCGAGAGCATCAATCTCGTCGAGCTTTCGGTCTCGCACTACCTGCTCGCCCGGGCGCTCGAGGGCGCGGGTCTGTCGGAAAAGGACGTCAAGGTCGTCAACACCTCCGACGCCGACATGGTGGCAGCCTTTAAGGCGCCGGACGTGAAGACGGTCGTTACCTGGAATCCGCTGCTGGCCGAAGTGAAGGCCGAGCCGAACGTGACCCCGCTGTTCGACAGCGCGAAGATCCCCGGCGAGATCATCGACGTGCTCGCCGTCAACACCGAGACGCTCAAGGACAACCCGGACTTCGGCAAGGCGCTGGCCGGCATCTGGTACGAGACGCTGGCGCTGGTCACGGACCCCGGCGAGAAGGGCAAGGAAGCCCGCGCCGCCATGGGCAAGCAGTCCGGCACCGACCTCGCGGGCTTCGACTCGCAGCTTGAGGCCACCAAGCTCTTCGCCAAGCCGGCCGAGGCGGTGGCCTTCGTCGAGAGCGCCGACATCGTCAAGACCATGGACCTCGTGCGCACCTTCTCCTTCGACCACGGCCTTCTCGGCGAGGGCGCGAAGTCGAAGGACGCGGTCGGCATCGGCTTCGCCGGCGGCAAGACGCTGGGCGACGCGGGCAACGTGAAGCTGCGCTTCGATCCGACCTTCATGAAGATGGCCGCCGACGGGAAGCTGTGACGGGCGCCGCGGCGATGCGCTCCGCGCGCGTCATCCCGGCCAAGCGTAGCGAGAGCCGGGATCGTCGTTCGCGCGGGACTCCGCGTCTCCGCTCCTTATGCGTCGAACGATCCCGGATCGGCCGTCGGCCGTCCGGGATGACGGCCTGATCTCCACGGAGTCTCCATGCGTCGCGCCATGAACATCCGTCCGA
Organism: Methylopila sp. 73B; assembly: GCF_000526315.1. NCBI lineage: Bacteria > Pseudomonadati > Pseudomonadota > Alphaproteobacteria > Hyphomicrobiales > Methylopilaceae > Methylopila > Methylopila sp. 73B. The sequence goes on from NZ_JAFV01000001.1 coordinate 1,980,047, forward strand.
GCCCGGGCGGCCGCCTGCTGCTCGCGATCATCCCCTTCGTGCTGCTGGCGCTCGTCTACGTGCTGGGCTCGGCGGAGCGTCGGGCGGTCAACCCCAACGACAAGCTGCTGCCGCCGTTCTCCGAGATGGCGACCACGGCGACGCGCATGGCGACCGAGCCGGACAGGCGCACGGGCGAAATCACGATGGTCGCCGACACCGCCGCCAGCCTCCAGCGGCTCGCGCTGGGGCTGGGCCTCGCCACGCTGATCGGGCTTTCGCTCGGCGTCGCGATCGGCATCCTGCCGGTGGCGAACGCCGGCGGCGGGCCTTTGGTCGGGGTGCTGTCGATGATCCCGCCGATGGCGATCCTGCCCATTCTGTTCATCGTGTTCGGGCTGGGCGAGGTGTCGAAGGTGGTGTTGATCGTGATCGGCATCACGCCGCAGATCGTGCGCGACATCGCGATGACGGTGCAGGCGATCCCCGTCGAGCAGCTGGTGAAGGCCCAGACGCTCGGCGCCTCCACCTGGCAGACCGTGCTGCGGGTCGTCCTGCCGCAGGCGCTGCCGCGCCTGATCGAAGTGGTGCGGCTGCAGATCGGGCCCGCGTTCCTGTTCCTGATCGCGGCGGAGGCGATCGCGGCCGACAGCGGCCTCGGCTACCGCATCTTCCTCGTCCGCCGCTACCTCGCGATGGACGTGATCCTGCCCTACGTCGCCTGGATCACGCTGCTCGCCTTCATCATGGACTGGGCGCTCGCCAAGCTGTCGCGCTCCGCCTTCCCCTGGGCCTACGCGGGAGAGCGCCGATGAGCGCGATCTCGGTCCGCGACGTCTGGGTCGAGTTCGGCGACCAGATCGTCATCGAGAACCTCAACCTCGACATCGCCTCGGGCTCCTTCGTCTCCGTGGTCGGCCCCTCCGGCTGCGGCAAGAGCACCTTCCTGCGCATGGTGCTCGGCCAGGACCGCCCGACGCGCGGGAACCTGACGCTCGACGGCAGGCCGCTGCCGGACGAGCCAGGCGCCGACCGCGGCGTGGTGTTTCAGCGCTACTCGGTGTTCCCGCACCTCACGGTGCTCGGCAACGTGCTGTCGGGCTACGAGTTCGCGCAGGCGCCGCTGCTCGGAAAGCTGTTCGGCGCCGAGCGCCGGGCCGCGATCGCGAAGGCCGAGGAGCTGATCGTTGCGGTCGGCCTCGGAGCGCACCGCGACAAGTACCCGAGCGCGCTGTCCGGCGGCATGCAGCAGCGCCTCGCCATCGCCCAGGCGCTCGCGAAAGACCCGAAGGTGCTGCTGCTCGACGAGCCCTTCGGCGCGCTCGACCCCGGCACCCGCGTTCAGATGCACGCGCTGCTCAAGCCGCTGTGGTCGCGGCTCGGCATGACCGTGATCATGGTCACCCACGACCTCAAGGAGGCCTTCACCCTCGGCACGCGGGTGATCGCCTTCGACAAGACCCGCCATGATCCGCAGGCCCCGGGCCGCTTCGGCGCCCGGATCACCTACGACCTCGATCTGACCCGCGACGTCGCAGTGCCGGTGCTGGGGTTCGAGAAGAGGGCTGCGGAGTGATGCGGGGCGACAGGTCGTTCTCCGATGACTTCGCCGCAGCAGGCGCACGAATCCCTCCTCGCGCGAAGCGTGGGGAGGGTGGCCCTTGGCGAAGCCAAGGGTCGGGTGGGGCCTTCGGCGCCGAGCGCGACGCCGGGCGCACCCCACCCGACCCCGCTGTCGCGGGGCCACCCTCCCCTGTCCCCGGGGAGGGATCCCCGCGCTTCATAATGAACACGGTCCCGGCTCTCCGCTTCGCTGCGGCCGGGATGACGCCTGAGTTCTGCCCGCTGATGACGTTCCCGCGCGCTCAGGCGCCCGGGAAGACGGCCAGCCTTACCCAAGGAGAAGCCGAATGACCTCGTCACCCACCCGCCGCCGCCGCCTCGCCGGGCTGAGCGCCTCGCGCGAACGCCTGCGCCGCCACCATCCTGACTTCACCAAGATGGACACGCAGGGCTGGAAGGCGCTCGACGCCGAAAGCCGGCTGCCGGAGACCATGTGGCGCAAGGAGCAGCAGTGGGCGCTCGACATGGGCCTGCCCGGCGCGGACAGCATCACCGACAAGTCGATCCCGACCTTCGCCCGCGGCGAGCTTCCGCACTTCGCCGGCATCAACACCTTCATGAAGGCGCCCTACGTCGAGAACGTGCGCGACGTCGGCAACTACGACGCCGCGGTGATCGGCATCCCGTTCGACAGCGGCACCACCTACCGCCCGGGCACCCGCTTCGGGCCGCAGGGCGTGCGCCGCATCTCGGCGCTCTACACGCCCTACAACTACGAGATGGGCATCGACCTGCGCGAGCAGATGACGCTGTGCGACGCCGGCGACGTGTTCACGATCCCCGCGAACCTCGAGAAGAGCTTCGACCAGATCACCCGTGGCGTCAGCCACATCGCCTCGTCCGGCGCGCTGCCGATCATGATCGGCGGCGACCATTCGATCGGCTTCCCCTGCGTGCGCGGCATCGCGGACGTCACCTCCAAGCGCATCGGCATCATCCACTTCGACCGGCACATCGACTGCCAGGAGAAGGATCTCGACGAACGCATGCACACCACGCCCTGGTTCTGGGCGACCAACCTGCCGAACGTGAAGCCCACCAACCTGGTGCAGCTTGGCATCGGCGGCTGGCAGGTGCCGCGCTACGGCGTGAGCGAGGCGCGCAAGCGCGACACCAACGTGCTGACCATCGACGACGTCGAGAAGTTCGGCCTGGAGAAGACCGCGGAGATCGCGCTCGAGCTCGCCTGGAAGGACGCCGACGCGGTTTACATCTCCTTCGACGTGGACTGCATCGACTGCGGCTTCGTGCCGGGCACCGGCTGGCCGGAGCCGGGCGGGTTCCTGCCCCGCGAGGCGCTGAAGATCCTCGGCCTCGTCTGCGCGCCGGGCATCTGCGGGCTGGAGGTCGTCGAGGTCTCCCCGCCCTACGACACCTCCGACATCACGGCCCTGTTCGGCACCCGCGTGATCGTGGAGGCGCTGGGCTCAATGGTGGCCCACGGCACGCTCGGCAAGCACAAGTCGATCATCGACAAGCCGGTCAGCTTCTGATGGGCGCGCCACGGGTATCGAGTGCGTGCTTCGAGACACGCGCGCTTCTCACCTCTCCCCTGTGGGGAGAGGTCGGCCCGCAGGGCCGGATGAGGGGGCGCGCGTCATCCGGAAAGCCTGCAAGCCCCCTCACCCGCTCGGCTTCGCCTCGCGACCTCTCCCCGCTGGGGAGAGGTGAAGGCCACAGCCTCATCGAGCGCTGCTGAAGGAGATCTCCATGCACGACGGACACGACCACCCCCACGAGCACATGGGAGGCCATTCCCACGGCCACGCCCATCCCGGCCACGCGCACGCCGGCCCCGGCCACAACGCCGGGCCCGGGCGGAACGTGCAGTGGCAGACGCCGCACCTGCCGCACGGCCATGCGCCACAGCCGGAGAACCCGCGCACGACCGACCTCGACCTCGTCGAGGCGGCCTTCGTGGAGGCCTTCTCGGCGGCCTCCGACCCGACGAGCCTCCTCCGCGTTGCGGGCATCCCCTTCGTGGGCGAGGACGCGGCGGGCCGCCGCTTCCACCTGCTGCGCGTCGAAGTGAAGGACCGCGTCGACGTCGGCGCCGTCGCTCCGCTTCTGGGCGGCGCGGGCGTGCGCTACGATCCGCTGCCGGCTAAGATGACTTCGCGCCGCCGGGCGCTTGCCTTCCTATTCCACGACGGCCGCGCCGTCGTCCGCCTCGACTTCGCCGCCGCGCGCGCGCTCAGCGACCGTTCGGCAGCCTCCCGCTTCGACACGCCCTCGGCATGATTCCCTCCGGAGACAGATCCATGCGCCGTTCCCTCCTCCGCGCCGCGCTCGCCGGCGCATCCGTCCTCGCCCCCACCCTCGCGCTGGCCCATCCCGGCCATGGCGAGGCCTTCGGCTTCGCCGCCGGCGTCGGCCACCCCGTCGGCGGCCTCGACCACGTGCTCGCCATGGTGATGGTGGGCGTGTTCGCCGCCCAGCTCGGCGGCCGCGCTCTGTGGGCCGTGCCGGCGACCTTCGTCGCGGTGATGGCGCTCGGCGGCGGGCTCGGCATGGCGGGCGTCGCGCTGCCCTTCGTCGAGACCGGCATCGCGCTCTCGATCGTGGTGCTCGGCGCGGCGGTCGCTCTCGGCGTCAAGGCGCCCGTCGCCGCCGCCATGGCGCTCGTCGGCGTGTTCGCCACCTTCCACGGCTACGCCCACGGCGCCGAAGCGCCGGAGACCGCGAGCGGCGCGGCCTACGCCGCGGGCTTCCTGCTCGCGACCGCGGCGCTCCATGCGGCCGGCGTCGGCTTCGGCCTGCTCACGGCGAAGCTCTCGGCCGCGAACGGCGGCCTCGTCGCCCGCGCGGCCGGCGGCATCGCCGCGCTCGCGGGCGTCGTGATCCTGCTGGGCTGAGGAACGCCGATCAACCGACAGCGCCGGCAGTTCAGCCGGCGCTGCGTGCTTCGAGACGCCTCGCTAACGCGAGGCTCTTCCACCATGAGGAGGTCTTCCCTCCAGGAGCCCTCCACCTCCTCATGCTGAGGAAGCGCGCAGCGCCGTCTCGAAGCACGCAGGAGGCCCGAGCGCTGAGACGCCGGCGGATCAGCCTCCCTGGGCCGCCAACGCCTGCAGCACCTCAAGCGTGGGGTAGCCGTCGGCGGCGAGGCCGAGCTTGGCCTGCGCCTTCCGCGTCGCCTTGCGCGTGTCGCCGCCGAGCTTGCCGTCGGGCGCGCCCGCGAGAAAACCGTCCTTCGCCAGCAGGCGCTGCAGTTCATGCAGCTCGTCCGTGGTCAACGGCCGCACCGGCGCGGCGCCGACCGAAACCTCCGGCGCGCCGTCGAAACGGGTGGCGAGATAGGCCGCGGTCGTCGCGTAGATGAACGACTGGTTCCACTTCCGGTAGACGTCGAAGTTGTCGTAGGCGAGGAACGCCGGCCCGTTGCGGCCCATGGGAAGCAGCAGCGCGGCCTTGGCCTCGTCCGGCGGCAGCGTTCCGTTGCGCGGCTTCACGCCCCAGCCCGCCCACTGGCCCACGGGGTGCTTCACGTCGATGTCGGCCTCGACCCACGGCATCTCCGCCGGCACGACGACCTCCTGCAGCCAGGGCTCGTCACGCTTCCAGCCCATGTCGGAGAGGTACTTGCCCGCCGACATGATGGCGTCGGGCACGCTGCGCATGAGGTCGCGCCTGCCGTCGCCGTCGCCGTCGACCGCGTCGCGGAGGTAGTCGACGGGCATCATCTGGGTGTGGCCAAGCTCGCCCGCCCAGGCGCCGCGCATGTCGGCGGGCGCGAGATCGCCGCGGTCGATAATCTTGAGCGCCGCGATCAGCTGCGGGCGGAAGAAATCCGGCCGACGGCAGTCGTGAGAGAGCGTCGCCAGAGCGTTGCGGGTGTCGAACTTGCCGAGATTTGCGCCGTAGTCGGTCTCCAGCCCCCAGAAGGCGGCGATGACCGAGGCCGGGACGCCGTAGTCGGCCTTCACCCGGTCGAACAGCGCCGCGTTCTGCTTGATGACCTGCGGCCCCTTCGTCAGCCGCTGCCCGGCGACCATGCGGTTCGCGAACTGCAGGAAGGTCTGCTGGAACACGGCCTGGCCGCGGTCGAGCGCCAGCACCTTGGGGTCGATTACGACGCCCGCGAGGCCGTCCGCGATGGCGCGCTCCGAAACCCCTTGGGCGCGAGCCTCGGCGCGGACGCCGTCGAGCCAGGCGGCGAAGTCGCCTCCGCAAGGGGCCGTCTGGGCCGGCGCGGTCTGGGCAAAGGCCGCGCCGCCGCAGGCGAGGATCATGGCGAAAGCGCAGGCGCTGCGAAGAAGGTGCGTCATAGGCTCGTCGGCTTCGGCTTTGATGGGCCACACATCGACCGGAAGCCGGGCGCGGGTCAAGCCGAAGTGGTGGGCAGCGCCTCAGCCGCCTTCCTTCATCCGCCGCACCAGCCGCGCGAGCGCCGTCTCCGCCTTCCGGAGGCCGGGCTTCGCCCGCGCGCCCTCATAGGCCTTCTTCAGCGCGCCGGAGGCGAAGGCCTCGACCACCACCGCGTGGACGTAGGACTTGCGCACCACCGCCGGCGTGTTGGCGAGCCGGTCGGACACGGCGCGCATGACGGCCGCGAGCTGGCGCCTTCGGCCGGTCTCGCTCTGCGCGGGAGCGACCTCGAACAGCTGCTCGGCCGCGGCGGCGCTGGCGCCCAGCATGCGCAGGTCCTTCGCCGTCACCGGCAGGCCGGTCACCTCACGCAGGTAGGCGTTGACGTCGACCGATGTGATCCGCCGGACCTTGCCGTCCTCGCCGCGGTACTGGAACAGCCGCCGGCCGGGCAACGAGCCGACGCGGCCGAGCGCTCGCGCGAGCCGTCCGGAACGGATGCGGGCCGCGACGTCCTTGCCGCCCTTGCCGCGGAAGGCGAGCTCCACGGTCTCACCCGTCACCGTCACGTGCCGCTTCAGCAGCGTGGAGGCGCCGTGCGCCTTGTTGGAGCGGACGTAGGACTCGGAGCCGACGCGGATGTGGGTCTCGTCGATCAGCGCCACCGCGCTCGCGAGCGCCTTGGTCTTGCTCAGCTTCGGGCTCGCCATGTCGCGGGCCACCGCGCGGCGCAGCTTCGGCAGCGATTCGATCACCTTGTCGAGCCGCTCCACCTTGCGCGTCTCGCGCACCACGTCCCAGTCGGGATGGTAGCGGTACTGCGTCCGGCCGGCCTCGTCGCGGCCGACGGCCTGGAGGTGGCGGTTCGCCTGCGCCGCGATGCGGACCTCCTCATAGGCCGGCGGGATCGCGAGCGAACGGATGCGGGCGAGCGTCGCCTCGTCCGCCACGCGCTTGCCCCGGCCGTCGAGATAGGTGAACCCCGTCCCCGCGCGGCGGCGGACGATCGAGAGATCGCGCGACGCCGTCAGCTTGAGGCCGGCTTCCTTGGCGAGCGTTTCGAGCGCGACCCCGTCGTCGGCCATCAGTGCGACCGCAGCGCGTGGATGAGATCGCCTTTGGACGCCTTCGACAGGCCGGAGAGCCCGATCTCCTTGACCTTGCCGTAGAGCTCGTCGCGGCTCCACTCTTCGTAGTCCGGCGCCTTGCCGCCCTTGTGCGACGGCGACTTCGGCCCCCTGTCGCCGTACTTCGCCTTGGCGTTGGCGATGCGCGCCGCCTTCTCCTTGCTGGCCCCCTGCTCCCGCAGCGCCTCGTAGACCTCGGCGTTCTTGATGGAGGGGTTCTTGTCGGCTGGCGGGCGGGACGCCTTGCTCTCCGCCTTGGCCTTTGTCTGCTTCGCAGCCATGATCGGCTCCTCGTGGATGCGCCTCTTTCGGCGGTCTCTCGCCGTCCGGCGCCGAACGTGCTCTGTGAACACGTCACCCTCGGGCCCGGTTCCTGCCCCACGATTCATCTTTCAACCAAAGGCCCCGCATGACCGCTTCCGCTCTGCTCGCCGAGGTGACGCGCGGCGTCGCTGTGGAGAGCCGCCATTTCGGCGCGCTCGCCGTGTCCGACTCCTCCGGCCGGCTAATGCTGGCGCTTGGCGACGTCGAGCGGCCGATCTTCGGGCGGTCGGCGGTGAAGGCGCTGCAGGCGTTGCCCTTAGTGGAGAGCGGCGGAGCGGAGCGGTTCGGCTTCAGTGACCGCGAGCTGGCGCTGGCCTGCGCCTCCCATGGCGGCGAGCCCGAGCATGTCGAGACGGCGGCGGGCGCCCTCGCCCGTCTTGGTCTTGGCGCGGAGGCGCTGGAGTGCGGCGCGCACTGGCCGACGAACGACGCCGCGGCGCGGGCGCTGGCCGCGAGCGGCGCGGGCCCGAGCGCGCTCCACAACAACTGCTCCGGCAAGCACGCGGGATTCCTTTGCCTCGCCTGCGCGATGGAGACGGACCCCACGGGCTACATCGGCGCGGAGCATCCGGTGCAGCGGGAGGTGACCGCGGCGCTGGAGGGAGCGCTCGGGCTGTCGCTGACGGACGCCGCGGTCGGAATCGACGGCTGCGGCATTCCCACCTACGCCGCGCCGCTGGCGTCGATCGCGCGCGCCTTCGCCCGCTTCGGCTCGGGCGAGGGGTTCGGACCCGAGCGCGCCCGTGCGGCGAAGCGGCTGCAGCAGGCGGGCTGGTCCGCGCCGTTCGAGATCGCGGGCACGGGTCGCTTCGACACCGAGGCGATGCAGGTGCTGAACGGACGCGCCTTCGTGAAGATGGGCGCCGAGGGCGTGCACACCGGAGCGCTGCCCGAACTCGGGCTGGGGGTCGCGATCAAGATCGACGACGGCGCCGCCCGTGGGGCCGAAGCCGCGATGGCGGCGGTGCTCGCGCGCTTTCTCAGGCCGGAGGGCGACGCCGCAGCTTGGCTGGCGACGCGCGTGCGCCGTCCGCTCAGGAACTGGGCCGGCATCGAGGTCGGCGAGGTCCGCGCGGCCGGCGAGCTGGCGAGCGGCTAACGGAACGCTTTTCAACGCCCACGCTCGGAAAGCGCAGTCCGAGCGGCCTGCAGACGAACGTCGCGGCCGGGCAAACGAAAACGGGGAGCGCCGAAGCGCTCCCCGTTCCGAACAGTCCGAAAGGACCGAAGACGTCGCTCAGTACTTGGTGACGAGCGGAGCCATCGGCTTCTCAGGCGACCACAGCGGAATGATCACGCGCGTCCAGAAGCGAGTCTCCTTGCCGTCAGCCTTCGTGCCGAGCAGGTTCTGGTTCTTCGCGTAGATGTCGCGCGTCAGGTAGGACTGCAGGATGACCGGGCCGAAGTTGTAGCCGACGAGCGGGCCGAGGGCGAACTGCTTGCTGCGGCCGATGCCGGCGGCGTTGTAGCCGTTCGGCAGGCCAGTCTCATACGAGCCGAAGCCGACGACGCCGAGCTCCCACTTGCCGAAGGTCTTCGTCGCGGTCAGGTCGAGGTTGAAGCCGTTCGAGGTCGAGTCGAACGCCGAGTAGTTCGAGGTCCCGAAGGTCCAGGCGTAGGTCAGGTTCGCGGTGAGGTTCCAGCCGTCGGCCGTGTAGCTCAGAGCCGCGTCGTTACGCCAGGTCGTCGCCGGGACGCGAAGGTCGCGGTCGCCAGCGTTGAAGTAGAAGCCCGAGAGCCAGCGGAAGCCGAAGCCGTTGCCGAGGTCCCATGCGATCGCGCCGGCCAGGAACGGGTTGTAGAGGCCGTACTCGTCGAAGCCCGTGCCGCGCGCCGAAAGGTGCGCCATCGGAAGCGCGCCGATGATCTGGATCTGGCCGCCGCCGATCGAGTAGGGCGAGGCCCACACCAGGGCCGGAACGTCGACCAGGAAGCGCGCGTCCGGGTTCGTGTCGCGAACGCCGAAGCTGAGGGTGTTGACGAAGTACACGCCTTCCGGAAGCGGGGCGCCGGTCGCGAGGCCGGCGGTCTCGCCGGTCTGCAGGGTGCCCGGGAACGGCTTCGCAGCGTTTGCGTCGAAGGTCATGCTGGTGAACGCAGCGGCCGCCACCGCAGCGAGAGTCATAAATTTGTTCATTTCGATCTTTTCCTCCGATCGACGCGTTGCTGACGCGTCGCCCTACCCGAGCTCTTTCGTTTGCGCTTTCGACTGGGTTTCTAAACGCCCCGAAATCGAAACCCGCCGAAAGTCTATACTTAAAGCGGAACAGCGTCGGTGAGTCGACGCTGTCACCAGCAGAGGACAGTTTTTCCTCGACGAATGCTAGAGGAACAGCAGCTCTCGACGCCGATCTGCAGGCGGTGTCTCCGAAATGTCGCAACCTCGCCACCGGCCGCCACGATTCACCTTGGGCTATGCCGCATTGCGGCGAACAACGCGGTTTTTGTGCAAATTCTAAAAACTTCAAACGGTTACGTGATCGGGCGCCCGGATTTCGGGCGCCGCTGAGCGTCGAGCGGGCGTTCGAAGGTAAACGAAAGATTAACGGACGGTGTTCTGCGCCACCGTCAGCGCAGGCAGGCCGCCGGATCCGGCGACGCCAAGCTCGGGCGTGGCGATCTCGGTCCAGCGGTAACCCAAGACCGCGCCGCGCCGCGAGCCGGTGATTGTGTTGCCGACGATGGTCGCCGCGCCGACGCCGTCGACGACCGAAACGCCGATTCCGACCTCACAGCCGCGCACCACATTGCCGGTGATGCTGACGTCGCGAAGGTAGGGGCCCCACCCCGCGTGGACGCCGAAGCTCGGAGCCCCTTCGATCACGTTGCCCGTGACGGCGACGTCGGCCTCCACGCCGATGCCCTGGCCGTAGCTGTCGCCGGGACCGTCGAGCTTCTTGCGACGAAACAGGTTGCGCACGACGTTGCCGACGATCGCGCCGAGCCGGCCGCCCTCGTTGAAGTTCGCGACCGAGATCCCGTTCGCCGCCCCATCCACCAGGTTGCCGGAGATCACCGCGCCCGCGAAGCCGAACTCGGCGTAGAGCGCGGTCTCTCCGCAATCGAGGCACATGTTGTCGGCGATCTGCACGTCGTCGGACTCGTGCGCCCGAACGGCGGTGAAGGCGGACCGCCGGATGGCGTTCCCCGACACGATCACGCCGCTCGCCTTGGAAAGGTTCACGGCGTTTCCGTTCCAGCCGAGACCGCCGTCAAGCGCGCCGGTGCCCTCGATTCGGTTTCGCGACACGATCGAGCCGTCCTCGCCCTTGGCGGAGCGGCGGATCACCACCCCGTTGTTGCGGCAGCCCCGGATCAGGTTGTCGGTCACGGTGAGCCCGCGCCCGTCCAGGGCGAACAGCGCCGCGTGCCGGGCGTTCTCGACGCGGCTCGCCCGCACGACGCCGCCTGAGCGCAGCATGACGATCCCGGAGCCGCCGGCGCCGACCACCGCGACCTCGTCCAGAAGCGCGGCGGCGACGTCCTCGAACTGGACGACGCCAAGCTGGGACCCTCCGGGAATGTTCGCGCCGTCGAGCGCCAGCCCGCGCAGCGCGACCCGCGCGGCGCCGCGCGCGACCAGCAGCGGCCCGGGCTCGCTCAGCTCGAGCCGGGTGGCCTCGGGCGCGCCGAACACAGTCACGCCGTCGGATAGGCTGACCCGGGCGGCGCGGTAGACGCCGGGACCCAGGGCGAGCGGCCGCCCCTCCCGGGCCGCGCGCTCCAGCGCCCGGGTCAGCGCGCGCGTCTGGTCGGCGTCGCCAGGCTTCACGCCCATCGTCGCCGCGTCGAGCGCGCCCGGCAGGGCTTCGGCGAAGCTCGGCGCGAGGCCGGCGGCGGCTGCGCCGGCGATCGCGCCGAGGACCTGGCGTCGATCGAGGCGGCGGTCGTCGGGAGCGGATCCTCCTGTCGGCATGCGGCGTCTCCATGGGCGTCGAGCATACGATCCGCCCCTTGATGCCGGAGGCGGCGTTAAACTCGCGTGTCGTGCGGGCGCAGGCTTTGCTAAAGACTGCGCCGATGCCCCCTTCGCCCTCCGCCTCTCCCCGCCGCCGCGCCGACCTGCTTCTGGTCGAACGCGGCCTGTTCGAAAGCCGCGCGAAGGCGCAGGCCGCGATCGCCGCCGGCGGCGTCACGGCGGATGGCGCCGCCGTCGCTCGGGCTTCGGACATGCTGCCCCCTGACGCGACGATCGCAGCGGAGCCCGCGCACCCCTACGTCTCGCGCGGCGGCGTGAAGCTCGCCCATGCGCTCGACGTCTTCGCGGTCGACGTGGACGGCCTGCACGCGCTGGACGTCGGCGCCTCCACCGGCGGGTTCTCCGAGGTGCTGCTCGCCCGCGGCGCGGCGCACGTCACCGCCGTCGACGTCGGCCGCGACCAGTTGCACCCCCGGCTGCAGGGCCATCCGCGGCTGACGAGCTTCGAGAGCCTCGACATCCGCGCGCTCGACGCAAGCGCCCTGCCGCAGCCGCCGCAGATCGTCGTCATGGACGTGAGCTTCGCCCCGCTCGCTGTCGTCCTGCCGGCGGCGCTGATGCTCGCAGCCCCCGCCATGACGCTGGTGGCGCTGGTGAAGCCGCAGTTCGAGGCGGGCAAGAAGGACATCGGCAAGGGCGGCGTCGTGAAGGACGAAGCCGCGCGGCGCCGCGTGGTCGAGGCCGCCGAGGACCTCGTTCGCGCGGCCGGGCTCAACGTGCGCGGCGTCGTCCCCTCCCCGATCGCCGGCGGGGACGGCAATGTGGAGTATCTGCTGGCGGCGGACCGCGACCCTGGCGTAAGGGCGAGCCGACCATGAGCGAGCCGGCCCTGGTGCAGACCCTCGCCGTCGCCCGCCTCGGCCACCGCGGCGACGGCGTGGCGGAGACGCCCGAGGGCGCGGTGTTCGTCGGCCGCGCGCTCGGCGGCGAAACCGTCGAGGTCGAGCGCCGCGGCGAGCGGGGCCGGCTGCTGCGCGTGATCGAGGCCTCCCCCGACCGCGTCGCCGCGTACTGCCCCGAGGTTCCCCGCTGCGGCGGCTGCGCGATCCAGGAGCTCGCCCAGCCCGCGGCGCTCGCCTGGAAGCGCGGGCTGCTGATCGACGCGTTCCTGCGCGAAGGCCTCGACGTGGCGGACCGCGTGGGGCCGACGCTGGACGCCCACGGCGCCGGGCGCCGCCGCGCCACCTTCCACGCCCGCGCCGACGCCACGGGCCGAATCCATGTCGGGTTCGCGGAGGCGCGCAGCCACGCGATCACGCCGATCGCGGCCTGCCCGCTGCTCGCGCCCTCGCTCGCCCGCGCGCTTCCCGTCGCCCGCGCGGTCGCGGCCGCGCTGTCCTCCCGCAAGAAGCCGCTCGACATCGTGACCACGGGCACGAGCGGCGGGCTCGACATCGACGTCCGCGGCTCCGGCCCGCCGCCTGAGGCGCTGCGTCTCAGGCTCGTCGCGCTGGCCGAAAGCCTGGACCTCGCGCGGCTGGCGATCCATGGCGACGTGGTGGTCGAGCGCCGGCGGCCGGAGATCGCGATGGGCCGCGCGCTGGTGGCGCCGCCGCCGGGCGCCTTCCTGCAGGCGACCGCGGAGGGGGAGAACGTCCTCGCGGCGCTCGTGACGGAGGCGGTCGGCAAGGCGAAGCGTGTGGCGGACCTGTTCTCGGGCGTCGGCACCTTCGCGTTCAGGCTCGCCGAGGCGGCCGAGGTTCACGCCGTCGAAAGCGGGCGCGAGGCGATCGCCGCGCTGGAGGCTGCGGCCCGCCGCGCCTCCGGGCTGAAGCGGGTGACGACCGAGGCGCGCGACCTGTTCCGGCGGCCCCTGCTGGCGGCGGAGCTCGCCCGCTTCGACGCCGTCGCGTTCGATCCGCCGCGGGCGGGCGCCGAGGCGCAGGCGCGCATGCTGGCGGAGTCGAAGGCGCCAAAGGTGATCGCGGTATCCTGCAGCGTGGCGACGCTCGCCCGCGACGCGGCGATCCTGGTCCGCGGCGGCTACGCGCTGGAACGCGTCACGCCGGTCGACCAGTTCAGGCATTCCGCCCACGTCGAGGCGGTGGCGGTCTTCGTGCGCCGCTGAGGCGCCACGAAAAAGGGCCGAAACGCGTCAGCGCCGGCCCTCTTCAATCGCGTCGTCGGTGGTGCGGATCCCGGCGCTTCGGCATCGGATCCGTCGCGGCCTAATTCGGCCTCACCCCTTTTGACTCCAGGATCGCTTCATCGTGATACCAGGCGCCGGTCTGCACCACGGGCGCCTGGACGGCGGCGCGGATCTCGGCGGCGAACTGGGCCTTGCGGCGCGCGTCCGCGGACGCCATGCGGTTCTGGGGGAACGAATAGATCTTGGCCGTGGGCTGCGGGCTGTGAGCCGGGGTCATCGCATCAACCTTTCCTCTAGCGTCAGGAGCCCTCAGGCTCAGGTCGTCTTGATATGGGAAGTGTGCGTAGTTTTTGATCTGTTTGCCTAGTAAAAAAGCAGAAGTTGGCTAAACTATCAGCATGCCCGGTTCGACCGCGCCTTTCGCGACGCTGCGCACGCCCAGCGCGCATGCACATTAGGCAGGCGCTCGTCATGCGACGCCGAGGGTTGACAGCGCGCCGCCCGAGTCGTTCCGGCGCCCGGACGCTCAGCCTTGCCAGCGGTCCGGCGGCGCGCCGATCCGCTCTTTAAGAGACTGATTTCAAGTCGGGTTCGACGCGGCCGACCAACCCTCGACGACGCCGAAGGCTGTCCTCACGCTCCGGAGACATAGGGCGTGGGCGCGATCGAACCAGCGGCGCGCCCGCGGGCGCCTCGGCAACTGGCATGTTTACTGCTTTGGAAGGGTGCGGTCGTCGACGCTCGCGTCGGCGGGCGACCGGCCGCGCCGAGATTCTGAACCCCTCGCGTCATACGCTTTCTGAGAGGCTCGAAATGACGAAGTTTAAGCTCGAGTACATCTGGCTCGACGGCTACACCCCGGTGCCGAACCTCCGCGGCAAGACCCAGATCAAGGAGTTCGACTCCTTCCCGACTCTCGAGCAGCTGCCGCTTTGGGGCTTCGACGGCTCGTCCACGCTGCAGGCCGAGGGCCACAGCTCCGACTGCGTGCTGAAGCCCGTCGCGGTCTACCCGGATCCGGCCCGCACCAACGGCGCGCTCGTGCTGTGCGAAGTCATGATGCCCGACGGCGTCACGCCGCACTCCACCAACAAGCGCGCCACCATCCTTGACGACGAAGGCGCCTGGTTCGGCTTCGAGCAGGAATACTTCTTCTACCAGAACGGCCGTCCGCTCGGCTTCCCGGAGCAGGGCTACCCGGCCCCGCAGGGTCCTTACTACTGCGGCGTCGGCTACGCGGCCGCGGGCGGCATCGCGCGCGAGATCGTCGAGGAGCATCTCGACCAGTGCCTCGCGGCCGGCATCAACCACGAAGGCATCAACGCGGAAGTCGCGAAGGGCCAGTGGGAGTTCCAGATCTTCGGCAAGGGCTCCAAGAAGGCCGCCGACGAGATGTGGATGGCGCGCTACCTGCTGCAGCGCCTGACCGAGAAGTACGAGATCGACATCGAGTATCACTGCAAGCCGCTGGGCGACACCGACTGGAACGGCTCGGGCATGCACTGCAACTTCTCGACCGAGCACCTGCGCACGGTCGGCGGCAAGGACTACTTCGAGGCGCTGATGGCGGCCTTCGACAAGAACCTGATGGACCACATCGCCGTCTACGGCCCGGACAACGACAAGCGTCTGACCGGCAAGCACGAGACCGCGCCGTGGAACAAGTTCTCCTACGGCGTCGCCGACCGCGGCGCGTCGATCCGCGTGCCGCACTCCTTCGTCAAGAACGACTACAAGGGCTATCTTGAGGACCGCCGCCCGAACTCGCAGGGCGACCCCTACCAGATCGCTTCGCAGGTGCTGAAGACGATCTCGGAAGTCCCGACCGCCAAGTCGGCCGCCGCCGCGGCCTGATCGGCTCCGGCCGGGGCGTCAGCGTCCCGGCCTGACCCTCCGCTCTTCAGAACGCCGACGGGCCCGTCCCGTCGGCGTTCGTCGTTCTGGGGTGAATGGAGAGCCGCGGCCGGGCCGTCGCGACCCGACCAGCAAGGACATCGAGGTCTGGATACGCACTTAGCGCAGGTGCGTGCTTCGAGACGCCCGCCAGGGCGGGCTCCTCAGCATGAGGAGGTTCGAGCTCCGAGACGCAAAGCCGCCTCATGGCTCGAGGAGCCGACCGACGGTCGGCGTCTCGAGGCACGCAATCCCGCGGAGATCGTTCCCGTGGCGCCAAAGCGGCTCCGCCGTCGGCCCGGGCTTGTCCCGGGGCCCATAGCCCCGCCGTTCGAGATCGTTCTGCGCCGTCGGAGTGATGGATTCCGGGACCAGCCCGGAATGACGCTGGGGCTCGTCGCCGCTTAAGACGTCCAGCGCCAGCCGGCGTCGTCGAACACGATCGCACGGCCCTGCACGATCGCCATGTCGGGCACGGCCGCGCGGTCGACGCCGCCCCGCAGCGCCAGCAGCACGCGCGAGACGCCGCCGTGGGCGACGAGCACGGTCGGCGCGTCAAGGCCGTCGACGGCTTCGGCGACCCGCAGCGAAAGGTCGGCGTAGCTCTCGCCCTCGGGCGGGCGGAAATCCCAGATGGTCTTGGCGCGGCGGGCGACGCTCGCCGGATCGCGGCGCTTGAGCTCTCGAAACGTCGCGCCCTCCCAGGCCCCGAACGACAGCTCCTTCAGGCGGCCATCGCGGTCGAAGGCGTCGGGGTCGAGCCCGAGAACGGCGCGCAGGCGCTGCATGGTCTCGGAGGCGCGCGACAGCGGGCTCGCGACGAAACGGTAGCCGGCGGCGTCGCCGAGCGCCGCCTTCAGCGTGCGCCCGACGGCGTCCGCCTGGTCGCGGCCGCGGCCGTTCAGCGGAATGTCGGTCTGGCCCTGCAGCCGCCCCTCGGCGTTCCAGTCGGTCTCGCCGTGGCGAACGACGACGAGCGGCGCCCTCACCCCGCGACCGACATGTCCGGGGCGTCGGGGTTCTTCATGCCGACGATGTGGTAGCCCGCATCCACATGATGCACCTCGCCGGTGACGCCGCGGCCCATGTCGGACAACAGGTAAAGCGCGGAGTCGCCCACCTCTTCGATCGAGACCGTGCGGCGCAGCGGGGCGTTGTACTCGTTCCACTTCAGGATGTAGCGGAAGTCGCCGATGCCGGAGGCCGCCAGCGTCTTGATCGGGCCGGCCGAGATCGCGTTGACGCGGATGCCGCCCGGGCCGAGGTCGGCCGCGAGGTAGCGCACGGAGGCCTCGAGCGCGGCCTTCGCGACGCCCATGACGTTGTAGTGCGGCATCCACTTCTCGGCGCCGTAGTAGGTCAGCGTCAGGATCGAGCCGCCGTTCCCCATCAGCTTCTCCGCCCGCTGCGCGACGGCGGTGAGCGAGTAGCAGGAGATGAACATGGTCTTGTGGAAGTTCTCGGCGGTGGTCTCGACGTAGCGGCCGTCGAGTTGGTCCTTGTCCGAGAAGGCGATGGCGTGGACCACGAAGTCGAGCCCGCCCATCAGCTCGCCGGTCTTCTCGAACACCGCGTCGATGCTTGCAGGGTCGGTCACGTCGCAGTGGCCGACGACATGGGCGTCCAGCTCCGCCGCAAGCGGCTCCACGCGCTTCTTCAGCGCGTCGCCCTGGTAGGTAAAGGCGAGCTTGGCGCCGGCCTTGGCCGCGGCCTTGGCGATCCCCCAGGCGATGGAGCGGTTGTTCGCGACGCCCATCACGAGGCCTCGCTTGCCGGCCATCAAGCCTTGGACATCGGTCATGAAAACACCCTCACAGCGCGCGTTATCGCGGAATTGGCCCGCTATGGCATAGGGCCTCAAGGCCTTCAAGCCGCCGAGGCCGCCCGTTCATCACAGCGCGTTTCATTCCGCCCCGCTCGCACCGGCCCAGGCGCGTTGACGGACGTCCGGCCGCATGGTGCGCTGCACCCTACACACACGCAAACGCCGGGGAGATCCGATGAGCGACACGCGTCCGCCGTTGCCGCCGTTCACCTTCGAAACCGCAACCCTGAAGGCCCGCAAGGCGGAAGACGCCTGGAACACCCACGATCCCGAAAAGGTGTCGCTCGCCTACACCGAGGACAGCACTTGGCGGAACCGCTCGGACTTCTTCACTGGTCGCCCCGCGATCGTCGCGTTCCTGACGCGCAAGTGGGCGAAGGAGCTGGACTACCGCCTGATCAAGGAGCTGTGGGCCTTCCACGACAACCGTATCGCGGTCCGCTTCCAATACGAATGGCATGACGCCGCCGGCGACTGGTTCCGCTCCTACGGCAACGAGCAGTGGGAGTTCGACGAGCGCGGCCTGATGCGCCGCCGCGAGGCGAGCATCAACGACGTCGTGATCAGGGAAAGCCAGCGCAAGTTCCTGTGGCCCAAGGGCCCGCGCCCGGAGGACTTTCCCGGGCTGACGGAGCTTGGGCTGTAAGAAGGCGAGCGGCGGGCTTAGAGCCGCCGCTCGCCTTCGGCGCGCCTCAGCCGCGCGGATCGTAGGGCGCCTCGTCGCGCAGGCGCCTGGCAAGCTCGTCGAGCTTCGGGTCGCCGCCCGGCGGCAGGGCGATGCGGAGCTCCACCAGCAGGTCGCCCGCGGACCCGTCGGCGCCGATGCCCTTGCCGCGCAGCCGCAGCGTGCGGCCGCCGTCGGAGCCGGCCGGGACCTTGAGCTCCACCGCGCCGTCGAGCGTCGGCACCCGCACCTTGGCGCCCAGCACCGCCTCGTAGAGCGCGACCGGAACCTCGACGCGCACGTCGCGGCCCTCGGCGCGGAACTGCGGGTCGGGCGCGATGCGCACCCGCACCAGCGCGTCGCCCGGCGCGCCGCCGAGCCCGCTCGCCTGGCCCTGGCCCTTGAGGCGGATCGATTTGCCGTCCTCGATGCCGGCCGGCACCGAGACCTCGAGCTCCTTGCCGGTGGGGAGCCTGACGCGGCGCTTGGCGCCCCGGGCCCACTCGCGGAAGGGCACGACGATCTCCGCCGTCACGTCCTCGCCGCGCGGCGGCTCGCCGCCGAAGCCGGCGCCCCCACGCGGTCGCCGGCCGCCGAAGGCGCCAAGTATGTCCTCGAAGATGTCCTCGTTCCCCGCCCCGCCGCCGAAGCCTCGGCGCGCGCCGCCGAACGGCGAGCCGCCCAGGTCGAACTCGAAATGCGCGCCGCGGGGGCCGGCGCCCGGGCGCGCGGAGGCGCCCTCGAACCCGCGGAACCGCGGCTTGCCCTCGGCGTCGATCTCGCCGCGGTCGAACTGGCCGCGCTTGTTCTCGTCGGACAGCAGCTCGTAGGCCGAGCTGATCTCGGCGAAGCGTTCCTTCGCTTTGGGATCGTCGGGCCGCTGGTCCGGATGCCAGGTCTTCGCGAGCTTGCGGAAGGCCTTCTTGATGTCGGCGGACGTCGCCGAGCGCGTCACGCCGAGCACGTCATAGGGATCGCGCATCGGGTCGTTCGTCACCGTCGTTGATGTTGGGCGCGCCGCCGTTGAGAGACGCGGCGCGTGTCGCCCTCAATGTGGATCGGCTGTGACTGGAATGCAACAGTGAGTGCGTGCGATCAGAGCGAGCGGCTCGCGGTGGTGCGGATCGCCACCGCTTCCCAGTAGCCCGCCGCCGTGCGGCAGGCCGTGCCCTCGAGACGCTGCTCGTGGCCGCTCGCGCTGTGGCTCGCGACGAAGGGCCGGCAGGTCGCGCCGTTGGCGTTGCTGACGGCGGCCGCGGCGACGAAGGAGCCGTAGGAGCCGCTGTCGGGGTTCGCCCAGGGAACGGAGGCGTTGACGGCGTCGGCCGTCATGGCGAGGCCAAGCGCGCCGCGGGCGTAGCCCCAGTCCGAGGCGGTCAGCCCGGGCGGGGTCGCAGAGGGCTCGACGGCGGAGGCGGCGGGCGCATAGGCCGCAGGCTTCGGCGCCTCCGACGGCGCGGCCGAGGCGACGCCCGGCGGCGGCGCGAGCGGGGCCGAGGTGACGGCGCTCTTCGCCTCGCCTTCGTATTTGAAGTCGTCGGACTGCCGCTCGGCGGCGGGGCGGCGGATGCTGCCGGTCTTCAATTCGTCCGCGTCGGAGCCGAACAGCGGATAGGACACGCTGCAGCCGCCCACGAGCAGGGCGAGGCCGAACGCCGCGACGACGCCGCCCCCGCGGCGGAGCGCCGCTCGCGACGGGCCGGCGGCTCGTGTAGACCGTTCGCTGTCGGACAAACGCTGATACAGGCTACGCATCCGCACTCGTAAACTCCGTGATCACGATACGAACTGAACGGCAGGAGCGGTTAATGTCGAGTGACTTCCACGCCACAGACGATCCTTTCCAGGCGTTCGACGCCTGGATGGCGGAGGCCGTCGCCGCGGAGATCAACGATCCCAACGCCATGGCGCTCGCGACCGTGGACGCGGACGGCCTGCCGGACGTGCGGGTGGTGTTGCTGAACGGCCTCGATCGGCGCGGCTTCGTGTTCTACACCAACCTCGGCAGCGCCAAGGGCCGCGAGTTGACGGCCCAGCCGAAGGCGGCGGCGGTGTTTCACTGGAAGTCGCTGCGGCGGCAGATTCGCATCCGCGGCCCGGTCGAGCGCGTGACCGAGGCCGAGGCCGACGCCTACTTCGCCACAAGGCCGCGGCTGAGCCGGATCGGCGCCTGGGCGTCCCGCCAGTCGGCGCCGTTGGCCTCCCGCCAGGAGCTTGAGGACGCCGTCGCCGCCTTCGAGACGCGGTTCGAGGGCGAGGAGCCGCCGCGCCCGCCGCACTGGACGGGCTTCCGCATCGTCCCCATGTCGATCGAGTTCTGGCAGGATATGCCGTTCCGCCTGCACGACCGCGCAACCTTCGCGGCGCAGCCGGACGGCTCCTGGACCCGCACCCGCCTCTACCCGTGACCCCCGCGCAGGATCAGCGATGAGCCCGACCGATCCGAAGCCGCAAGCGGCGCCCGGCGTCTGCCCGATGACCGGCGCGCGCCCCGGCGACCCCTCCCCGATCGCCGCCGCGCCGACGGCGACGCACGCCGCGACGCCGACGGTTTCCCCCGCGTCGCGACCGCGGTCCTCGGGCTCCAACGAGCCGCGCAAGACGCTGCTGCTGACCGGCGCAAGCCGCGGCATCGGCCACGCCACGGTCAAGCGGTTCTCCGCCGTCGGCTGGCGCGTCATCACCTGCTCGCGGCATCATTTTCCCGAAGAGTGCCCCTGGGGCGCGGGCCCCGAGGACCATGTCCAGGTCGACCTGTCCGACGTGGACGACACCGTGCGCGCGATCGACGAGATCAAGAGCCGGCTGGACGGCGGATTGATCCATGCGCTGGTGAACAACGCCGGCATCTCGCCCAAGGCCCCCGGCGGCGGCCGCCTGAACGGGCTCGAGACCGCGCTCGACGACTGGAAGACCGTGTTCCAGGTCAATTTCTTCGCGCCGATCATGCTGGCGCGCGGGCTCTCCGCGGAGCTTACGGCGGCCAAGGGCTCGATCGTGAACGTCACCTCGATCGCCGGCGGCCGGGTGCACCCCTTCGCGGGCGCGGCCTACGCCACCTCGAAGGCGGCGCTCGCCTCGCTCACCCGCGAGATGGCCGCGGACTTCGGGCCGCTCGGCGTGCGCGTCAACGCCATCGCGCCGGGCGAGATTGACACGGCGATCCTTTCTCCCGGCACCGACAGGATCGTGGCGCAAATTCCGCTCCGCCGGCTCGGCACGCCGGACGAGGTCGCGAAGACGATCTACTTCCTGTGCACCGAGAACTCGTCCTACGTGACGGGCGCCGAGATCCACATCAACGGCGGCCAGCACGTCTGACGACGTGGTGGGCGGCGCCGCTCGCGCTCACCGGGTCGCGAAGGCCCGCGCCCGCGTCATGGAGCCGTCGAACGACACCACGGGGCTCGGGCGGCCGATCAGGTAGCCCTGGATCTCCTCGCAGTTGAGCTCCGCCAGGAACGCGCGCTGCTCAACGGTCTCCACGCCCTCGGCGGTGATCGGCATGCCGAGGCTCTCGCCGAGGGCCACGACCGCCCGCACGATGGCCTTCGCCTGCGGGCTGGTCGAGATCTGCCGGATGAACGAGGCGTCGATCTTGATGCGGTCGAACGGGAACGACTGCAGATAGGACAGCGACGAGTAGCCGGTGCCGAAGTCGTCCATGGCGATCTGGACGCCGAGCGCCTTCAGCCGCCGCAGCGTGTGGAGCGCGCTCGAGAGGTTGTCGAGCAGCACCCCTTCGGTGATCTCGAGTTCGAGGCGTTTCGCCGGCAGCCCGGTCTCGACCAGGATGCCGTGCACCAGCTCGACGATGTCGCCGTGCTGGAACTGCACCGGCGAGAGGTTCACCGCGACCTTGCCGGGCTTGATCCAGCCGGCCGCGTCCTGGCAGGCGCGGCGCAACACCCACTCGCCGATCGGCACGATCGCGGCGGTCTCCTCGGCCACGGGAATGAACACGGCGGGCGACACCACGCCGCGGGTGGGGTGCTTCCAGCGCAGCAGCGCCTCGAAGCCGACGATCTCGCCCGTCTGCGTGTTCGCCTGCGGCATCCAGTGCAGGAACATCTCGTTGCGGGAGATCGCGGTCGCGAGGTCCTGCTGCAGGGCCCGGCGCTCGCGCAGCGCGAGGTCCATCTCGGGCTCGAAGCCGCGCGCCAGACCCCGTCCCTCGGCCTTGGCCCGGTAGAGCGCGCTGTCGGCGTTGGCGAACAGGGTGTCCGTGGTGGAGCCGTGGTGGGGATAGACGGCGTAGCCGACGCTCGCGCCGCAGCGGATGGTCTTGCCGGCGATCACGGTTTCGGTGTTGAGCCGCTCCGTCAGCCGCGCCGCGAGCTTGTCGGCGTCGCCGGCGTCCGGGCCGGTCCCGATCAGCACGAACTCGTCGCC
This sequence comes from Methylopila sp. 73B, assembly GCF_000526315.1. NCBI lineage: Bacteria > Pseudomonadati > Pseudomonadota > Alphaproteobacteria > Hyphomicrobiales > Methylopilaceae > Methylopila > Methylopila sp. 73B. The sequence continues at coordinate 2,002,250 of NZ_JAFV01000001.1, forward strand.
GCCGAGACGGAAGGTCATCGCGTCCGGCGCGGCCGAGACGATCCTGCGCGACGCCGTGCGCAGCAGGTCGTCGCCCGCCGCATGGCCGAAGACGTCGTTGACCTCCTTGAACTTGTCGAGGTCGACGCAGAACAGCGCGACCTCCCCTCCCCGCTTCAAGGCGGCGGCGAGCGCTTCGTTGAAGGCGGCGCGGTTGGCGAGGCCGGTCAGCGGGTCGTGGTAGGCGAGGTGGCGGATGCGGTGCTCGTTGCGGCGCTGCTCGGAGAGGTCGCGCAAGGTGTAGACGCGGCGGAGCCTGCCCTCGAGCGTCATGTCGCGGCTTGCGATCTCGACCGGGACGGTCTCGCGGCCCGTGGCCTTCAGCAGGGCCTCCTGCGGCTTGGCGAAGCTCGCGGACAGCAGCCGATCCGGGTCCGGCGCCGCGAGGAAGTCCCGCAGCGCGCGGCCCCGCAGCACCGCGGGGTCGAGCCCGATCAGACGGGCGGCCGCGAGGTTGACGTCGACGATGCGCTGGTCCTCGCAGATCACCAGGCCTTCGTTGGTCAGGTCGGCGAAGGCGCGGTCACGGGCGTTCTGCTGGCTGCCGCCGGCGCCGAAGCGCCCATCCGCCATGGCGCCGACGAAGGCGGCGACGAGCGAGGTCACGCTGACGGCGGCGGCGACGAAGGCCAGCTGCATGCCGTCGATGGCGTTGGCAAAGGTCAGGAGCCCGGCGTTCGGCCGGACCAGGGCGCCGACGGTCGAGAGGGCGTGAAAGGCGAACAGCGCAATCCCAAGCAACGCGGCCGCGAGCGCGTACCCGGCGATCGTCCTGAGCTTCGACGCGAGCGCGAAGGCGCCGGCGGCGCCGACGGCCACGACGACCGTCGCCAGGGAGAACATGGTCATGTCGAGCGACGCGCGTCCCGGCGCGCGCAGCGCGCTGACCCCGACGAAGCCAGCCAGCGCCGCGGCCGATCCAAAGAGCGCGCCGCCGATCGCCGCCTTGGCGACGGCGCCGCGCTTGAAGGCGGCGCCCGTGACGTAGACGGCGGTCACGGCGACGACCAGCGCGATCACCAGCGACGCGCCGACGATACGCAGATCGTAGGCCGCGCCCTCGACGCCGCCGAGCGCGAGCAGAGCCAGCGCATGCCCGACCCACGCGGACAGTCCGAGCGCCGCGCCGGCGAGCCCGGCGCGCCAGATCCGCCCCTCGTCGGAGGCCTCGTCCATGCGCGCCAGCAGCACGATCGCGAGCGCGCCGGTCAGGCAGCACGCAAGCAGCAGCGTGGCCAGTCCGGGGAGCGGCAGATCGATCGAAGCTGCGGAGAACCAGGGCATTCTGCGGGAGCCGGTGCGGGGTCGGTCGTGAGGCGACGACTAAACACGCATCAGGATAATAAGTGATGAAATTTCAACCACCGCGGACCGGAAACGGACGTTCGCTTCAAGCGCGTCGGTGGCCTCTGCACACGGCAAACGACGCTCTGGCCGCTCCCGGTCGAGGGCGTCGACGGACCGCCCCGCGCCTGTCGGGCGAGGCCTAAAGCCAGCGCCGCCATTTGAAGACAATGTAGGGGACGATCGCGCTGATCAGCATCAGGCCGAGCGCCATCGGATAGCCGAAGCGCCACTGCAGCTCCGGCATCGCCTCGAAGTTCATGCCGTAGATCGACGCCACCAGCGTCGGCGGCAGGAACACCACCGCCATCACCGAGAACAGCTTCACGATGTCGTTCTGGGCGAGGCTGACCATGCCGAGCATGGCGTCGAGCAGGAAGGTGACCTTGTTGGCGAGGAAGCCGGCGTGCTCGATCAGCGAGGCGACGTCGCGCTGCATGGGGCGGAGCTGGGCCTTGGTCTCCTTCGAGGGCTTCACGCCCTCGATCTCGGCCGAGAGGTAGAGCACCACGCGCTGGAGCGTGACGAGGCTCTCGCGCGACTTCGACAGCAGGTCGCCCTTGCGGCCGATCAGCTTCAGCAGCTCCTGGTACGGCTTGCGGTAGGCCTGGGCGCCGGCGCGCTCGAAGATCAGGTGCGAGAGTTCGTCGACGTCGGCCCCGACCCGCTCGAGGATGTCCGCGATGCGGTCGATGACCGCGTCGAAGAGGCCGAGCAGGACGCCCTCCGGCGAACGGATCGGCTGCACGCCGTTCGCCTTGCAGGCGCGGGCGGCGAACAACGAGAACGGTTTGGGGTCCTCGTAGCGCACCGTCACGAGCGCCTTCGGCGTCAGGATGAAGCTGACGGCGGACAGCAACGGCATCCGCGTGTCGACATGGCAGAGCACGGACGCCGTCATGTAGCGCGCGCCGTTCTCCACGTAGAGCCGGCTGGAGGGCTCGATCTCCACCATTTCTTCGCGGGTCGGCACGCCGACCCCGATCGTGGCCTCGACCAGCTTGTCCTCGTCGGGGGTGGGCGAGATCAGATCGATCCACACCAGATCACCGGGCAGCGGCTCGCCGGGCGAAGGATCGACGCGCTGCAACGCGCCGTCGCGGGCGACGTAGACGATGAGCATGGCGAGCGCTCCGCCGGAGGGAGGGACTGGACGATCAGCGGCCAAGCCGCGGTAGCATGCTCCGCAAGCCTTCGCCAGCGTCGCGCCGGTTCCCTTTCTCCGCTTGCGGAAGAAGGTGGCGCGAAACGCCAGATGAGGGGTCGTCTGGACATCATCGAGGCGGACGGAGGGCGGCCCAGGCGACCCCTCACCCCTACCCTCTCCCGCAAGGGGAGAGGGGGACGACGACGTGGCGCTTCATCTCAACGCGAGCGGTCTCAATCCCCGTCGAAAAACCGCGCGCTTCCCGCGCTCCTCTACCCCGGATCGAGCGGCGAGAGGCCCTTCGCGGCGCCATCGGCGCCCACCGAGATGATCTCGACCCGCGCTTCGGCCTTGGCCAGCAGCTCGTCGCAGCGCTTCTTCAGGGCCTCGCCGCGGCGGTAGATCTCGATCGATTCCTCGAGCGAGGCGCGCCCCTGTTCGAGCCTCGAGACGATGCCTTCGAGTTCGCCGAGCGCGGCTTCAAAGGTCAGTCCGGCGACGTCAGGGTCGGACGCTTGCGCGTCGGACGCTTGGGGGGCGATGTCGGGCACGGCGCGGCTCCTCTCGTCGAGAGGGGTGGTTTAGGCGCGGATCAGCCGCGCATCAAGGCGCGGACATGCGCCGCCGTGGACTGGCCGAGCCCCTGCAGGTCGTAGCCGCCCTCCAGCACCGAGACCACGCGGCCGCCGGCGTGGCTGTCGGCGACCTCCATCAGGCGCTTAGTCATCCAGCTGTAGTCCTCCTCCACCAGCCAGAGCCCGCCGAGCGGGTCGCGCTTGTGGGCGTCGAAGCCGGCCGAGATCACGATCAGGTCCGGCGAGAAGGTTTTCAGCGAGGGGATGATGGCGTCGTCAAAGGCTTCCCGGAATTTGTCGCCGCCGTCGCCGGCGCGCATCGGGCAGTTGACGATGTTGCCGACGCCGGTCTCCGACCGGGCGCCGGTGCCCGGAAACAGCGGCATCTGGTGGGTCGAGGCGTACATGATGCTCGGGTCGTCCCAGACGATCGCCTGGGTGCCGTTGCCGTGGTGGACGTCGAAGTCGACGATCGCGACCTTCTGGGCGCCGAACTTTTTCTGGGCGTGGCGCGCGGCGCAGACGACGAAGTTGAAAAAGCAAAAGCCCATGGCGGTGGTTTGCTCGGCGTGGTGGCCGGGCGGGCGGATGCCGCAGAACGCGTTCTGGGCGCGGCCCCCCATCACCTCGTCGACCGCATGGGTGACGGCGCCGAGCCCGCGCAGCAGCGCCTCCCAGGTGCCGACGCTCATCACGGTGTCGCCGTCGATCCGCACCGAGCCCTCGCGCGGGCGGATGCGGTCGAGCGCTTCGACGAAGGCCTCGGGGTGGGCGAGCGTCGCGACCGCGGCCTCGGCGAGCGGCGCCTCGATGCGGGCGAGCGCCTGGAAGGTCTCGGCCTCCAGCGCCTGCTCAACCGCGCGCATGCGCTCCGGCCGCTCGGGATGGCCGGGCGGCGTCAGGTGGTCGGCGAAGGCCGGGTGCGAAACATAGAGCGTGGACATCGCGGCTCCGGCGTTGAATGAGGCCCGCCCGCGGCGCACAGCCGCAGGCTTCGGGACGATATGGCGCTGGCACGCCAGACGCCAACCCGGCGTCAGGCGCCGAGCGCGGCGTCCACAGCTTCGCCCTCGAGAGCTCCGGCGCCCTCGGTCACGGTGCGCGCCAGCCCGGAAGCCGCAACGGCGAGGTTCTCGGCGAAGAAGCGGGCGAGCGCGACCCGGCCCGAGGCGCGGTCGTCCGCACGAAGGCCGGCCAGCGCCTCCTCCGCGAGGCCCGCGCCGCCGGCCGCGAGCGCGAACAGGCGGAGATAGGGCGTCGCGCCGGCGAACGTCTCTCCCGGCGTGCGGGCCGCGCCGGTAAGCCACAGCGTCGCGTGTTCCAGCGCGTCGACCGCCTCCGCGAGCCGGGGGGCGGTCGCGCCGAAGCCCGGGTCGTTGGCCTCCGCCACGCGCCGCACGGTCTCGCGCAGGGAGAGAATGACGCTGCGCACGGTCTCGCCGCCGCCGAGCGGCAGCTTGCGGGCGACGAGGTCGATCGCCTGGATGCCGTTGGTGCCCTCGTAGATCGGGGTGATGCGCGCGTCGCGCAGGTAGCGCGCAGCGCCGGTCTCCTCGACGTAGCCCATGCCGCCGTAGACCTGGATCCCAAGCGAGGCGACCTCGCAGCCGACGTCGGTGCCGAAGGCCTTGGCGATCGGGATCAGCAGGCTGCCTCGGCGTTCCGCCGCCTCGTCGCCCGCGATCCGCCCCCGGTCGAGATCGACCGCCGCGCGGAAGCAGATCGCGCGCGCCGCGGCGGTGAGCGCCCGCATGGTGAGCAGCATGCGGCGAACGTCGGGATGGGCCGCGATCGGCGCGGCGCCGTCATGGCCTTCCGCCTTCCCCTGCCGGCGCTCCTGCGCGAAGGCGAGCGCGGCCTGGGTGGCGCCCTCCGCCGCCGCCACGCCCTGCAGCCCGACGCCGAGCCGGGCGTTGTTCATCATCGTGAACATGCAGGCGAGGCCGCGGTGCTCCTCCCCCACGAGCCAGCCCACCGCGCCGCCGGCGTCGCCATAGGCCATGGTGCAGGTGGGACTCGCATGGATGCCGAGCTTCTCCTCGATCCCGACGCAGGCGACGTCGTTGCGCTCGCCGGACGGCAGGATCTTCGGGACCAGGAACAGCGAGATGCCGCGGGTGCCGGCCGGCGCGTCGGGCAGGCGCGCCAGCACGAGGTGGACGATGTTCTCCGCCCAGTCGTGCTCGCCGTAGGTGATGTAGATCTTCTGGCCGAAGACCCGGTAGGTCCCGTCGCCCGCGCGCTCGGCCCGAGAGCGCAGCAGCGCGAGGTCGGAGCCCGCCTGCGGCTCGGTCAGGTTCATGGTGGCCATCCACTCGCCGGAGACGAGCTTGGGCAGATAGGTCGCCTTCAGCTCCTCCGAGGCGTGGGCCTCCAGCGCCTCCAGCGCGCCCTGCGTCAGCATCGGGCCGAGGCCGAAGGCGATCGAGCCCTCGTGCCAGAGCTCGGTCAGCGCCGCCCAGACCGAGAGCGGCAGGTCCTGCCCGCCGTGGTCCTCGGAGGCGAGCGTCCCGTTCCAGCCGGCGTCGCGCCAGCGGCGGTAGGCCTCGGCCCAGCCCGGCGGCGTCGTCACCTTGCCGTCCGCGAAGCGCGCGCCGTGGCGGTCGCCGGCCTTCGCCAGCGGCTCGAGCACGTCGGCCACGAAGGCGCCGGCCTGGCCGATGACGGCGGCGACCGTCTCCGCGTCGAGGTCGCCGTACACCCCCTCCTCCCGCGCCGCGGCGAAGCCTGCGGCGTCGAGCGCGAACAGGATGTCGGCGACGGGGGCGCGGTAGGCCATGGGCTGAACTCCTCCTGAAGGCTTGAAAGCCGGGGCGCTCTTGACGGCGCCGAGGGCCTTGGGGCAATGCCGGGCGGCGGCCTCACGCCGCGCGGGCGAGCTTAGGGCGTGATGACGGCGGATAAAGAGGCAAGCGCGGGCGCGAGGGCAGGCTTTCGTCGCACGGCGCGGCTGACGCCGGCCGACGCCGCGACCGCCGGCGCGCTGCTCGCCGCGGGCCGCCTCGTGGCCTTCCCGACCGAGACGGTCTACGGCCTCGGCGCCGACGCGACCGACGCCGGCGCGGTCGCCGACCTCTACGCCGCCAAGGGCCGCCCCGCGTTCAATCCGCTGATCTCGCACGTCCCGAGCGCGCCGGACGCGATGCGGCTCGGCCGCTTCGACGCCCACGCCCGCGTGCTGGCCGAGGCGTTCTGGCCGGGGCCGCTGACGCTGGTGGTGCCCGTCGCCGAGGATTGCCCCGTCTCCGACCTCGCCCGCGCCGGTCTGGCCACGCTCGCGCTCCGCGTGCCCGCGCATCCGCTGGCGCGCGCGGTGCTCTCCGCCGCCGGCCGGCCGATCGCGGCGCCCTCCGCCAACCGGTCGGGACGCGTCAGCCCGACGACAGCGGCCCATGTGCTCGAGGATCTCGCCGGCCGCATCGACGCCGTGCTCGACGGCGGCGCGACCGAGGTCGGCGTGGAATCCACCATCGTCGCCTGCTTCGGCGCCGAGGTGCGCCTGCTCCGCCCCGGCGGGGTCTCCCGCGCCGAGCTCGAGTACGTCCTCGGCCGCCCGCTCGACGGCGACGTCGCCGACGACGCCGCGCGGCCGCTCGCCCCCGGCCGCCTGCTGTCGCACTACGCGCCCGACGCGCCCGTCCGTCTGGACGCGACGGAGGTCCGCCCCGGCGAGGCGCTGCTCGCCTTCGGCCCGGTCATCCCTGGCGCGGAGAGCGCCGGCGCGGTCGAAAACCTCAGCCCGTCGGGCGACCTGCGGGAGGCCGCCGCCAACCTGTTCGCCGCGCTGCGCCGCCTCGACGCCGCCGCCCCCGCGGCGATCGCCGTCGCGCCGATCCCGGCCGAGGGTCTTGGCGAGGCCATCCGCGACCGCCTGGAGCGCGCCGCGGCTCCGCGCTGAACGCAAAGCCCCCTCACCCGGAAGGCTTTCGCCCTCCGACCTCTCCCCACCGGGGAGAGGTGAAGCAAGCGGCGCCGTCGCGCTCGACGGACGCCGCGAAGCGCGGGGTCTTCACCTCTCCCCGGCGGGGAGAGGTCGGCCCGCAGGGCCGGGTGAGGGGGCTTTCCTCCCCGGCGCCTTCAACCCTCCCCCGATCCGTGCGACATGACGCTCGATCCACGGAGGCTTCCCATGTCGCCCGAGCTCGCCGCCCGCTTCGCTGCCCTGGTCTCGGCCCGCGACGTGCTGGACGCCGACGCCGCGAAACCGAAGCTCTCGGAGCCGCGCGGGCTCTACCGCGGCAAGGCCGCGCTCGTGCTCACGCCTCGCTCCACCGAAGAGGTCGCGGCCATCGTGCGGCTGGCGCATGAGACGGGCACGGCGGTCGTGCCCCAGGGCGGCAACACCGGCCTCGTCGGCGGCCAGACGCCGGACGGGAGCGGCGAGGCGATCCTGCTCTCCACCGCCAAGCTCGACCGCATCCGCGAGGTCGACGCCGACGGCGACCTGATGGTGGTGGAGGCCGGCGTCACGCTCGCCCGCGCCCAGGACGCCGCGGCCGAGGTCGGGCGGCTGTTTCCGCTCAGCCTGGGGTCGGAGGGAACCTGCACGGTCGGCGGCAACGTCGCCACCAACGCCGGCGGCACGGCCGTGCTCGCCTACGGCAACACCCGCGACCTCGTGCTCGGCGTCGAGGCGGTGCTGCCGGACGGGCGGATCTGGAACGGCCTGCGTCGCCTGCGCAAGGACAACACCGGCTACGACCTCAAGCACCTGTTCATCGGCTCGGAGGGCTCGCTCGGCGTGGTGACGGCCGTGGTGCTGAAGCTGTTCCCGGCGCCGCGCGAGACCGCGACCGCCTTCGTGGGCCTCGCCTCCCCCCACGCCGCGCTGGAGCTGTTCCGCATCGCCCGCGCCCACGCCGGCCCCGCGCTCACCGGCTGCGAGATCATCCCGCGGATCGGGATCGCGTTCGCGCTGAAGCACCTCGACGGCGCGCGCGACCCGCTCGCGGAGCCGCACCCCTGGAACCTGCTGCTGGAGCTGTCGTCGCCCCTGTCGGTCGGCCTCGCCGCGACCATGGAGGCGATCCTCGAGGAGGGCTTCTCGAAGGATCTCCTGCAGGACGCGACCATCGCCGCCTCCGGCCACCAGGCGGCCGCCTTCTGGCGCATCCGCATGGGGCTGTCCGAGGTGCAGGGCCACGAGGGCGGCTCGATCAAGCACGACGTGTCGGCGCCGCTCGGCTCGGTCGCCGTCTTCATCGAGGAGGCGACGGCGGCGGTCGAGGCCCATGCGCCGGGCGCCCGCGTGGTGGCCTTCGGCCATCTCGGCGACGGCAACATCCACTTCAACGTCAGCCAGCCCGTGGGCGCCGACAAGGCGACGTTCCTCGCCGGCTGGGACGCGATGAACCAGGTGGTCCACGCGGTCGTCCACGCGCATCACGGCTCGGTCGCCGCCGAGCACGGCGTCGGCCGTCTCAAGCGAGGGCTGCTCGCCCAAGTAAAAACCGACGTCGAACTCGATCTGATGCGTATGGTTAAGAAAACGCTCGATCCGAGGGGACTGTTTAACCCTGGGGTAATACTTGAAGAAACGCGGTCTTAACGCCGACTGAGTCACGACAGGGCGACATTTTCTCCGACCGGAGCCGCCCGATGCCGATGACCCGCCTGGCCGGCCGCCTGATGTTCGCGATCGTGCTTCAGATCATCGCGACCAACGGCGTGCGCGCGGCCGACGCCCCCCTGTCCTCCGGATTCTACGCCCATGGCGGCGTCGACGACCGCTGCGGGCCGCCCGAGATCGTAAAGACCAAGTACAAGGAGCAGATCTGCTACGCGGGCGAGAGCGGCTACGGCTACGCCGCCTGCCGCTGGGTCAAGCGCACCTACGCCGTGCGCATCCCCGCGGAATGCGCGCGGCCTCCGATGCTCGAAGACGCCTACCGCATCGAGCGCCCCCGCCACGAACGCGCGCTCTCGACCAAGGGCTGACCCGCGGCGCACGCTTGTCCCGGCCTTGAGCCGGGACCCAGAACCGCTGCTCCGTCAGACGAAGGCGCGACGCTCGTCGCCCCTCCCCCTTGCGGGGAGGGGTAAGGGGTGGGAGTGGCGCAGAACGGAGCGCAACCGCCAAGCCCAAGAATCTCCCGAACGCGGCTCGCCTCGGGAGGCTCATCCGAAACCACCCCCACCCCCAACCCCTCCCCGCAGGGGGGAGGGGGGAGAGCCCGGACCCTGTCCGCCTCAGATCAGCCGCGGCTGGGCGTCGGCCAGGCGCTCCGTCGTCTCGGGCGCGGGCTCCTGCACCTCGGGGCCGTCGCTGGTCGCCTGGTTGACGCGGGCCCCGACCGCGACCGTCTCGAACGTGCCGACCGGCGCCGGGCGCACGGCCGCGCCGAGCGCGCAGGCGCCCGTCGTCGAGGCCGACGATCGCGGCGCAGCCGTGGCTAGAGCTTCACCTCGTTGTCGGCAGGCATCGTCGCTCCGGGCGACGCCGCGGCGCCGGCGACCGCCCCGGTGATGTCCGGGGACGGAATCGCGAGCTGCAGCGCGTCCGCGGTCTCCTTCCAGACCGACGCGAGCAGGGCCGGATCGCCATTCAGCTTCCGCCCATAGCTCGGGATGATCGCGCGCAGCTTGTCGCCCCACGCGCCCTTGACCCGATCGGGGAAGGCGCGCTCCAGCAGCCCGAGGATCACCGCCGGCGAGGTGGAGCCGCCGGGCGAGGCGCCGAGCAGCGCCGCGATCGAGCGGTCCTTGGCCATCACCACCTCGGTGCCGAGCTTCAGCACCCCGCCCTTCTTGGGGTCGTTGTAGATGATCTGCACGCGCTGGCCGGCCTGCCACAGACGCCAGTCCTCGTCCTTCGCCTCTGGATAGTACCGGCGGAGCTCGGCGAGCTGGGCCTCGTGGGACTGCACCAGCTGCCCGGCGAGATAGTTGACGAGAGCGATCTCGTTCCAGCTCACCTGCAGCATCGGCGCGACGTTGCTGAGCGTCACTGAGTCCGGCAGGTCGAAGTAGGAGCCGTGCTTGAGGAACTTGCTCGACCAGGTCGCGAACGGCCCGAACAGCAGCACGCGCTTGCCGTCGAGGACGCGGGTGTCGAGATGCGGCACCGACATGGGCGGCGAGCCGACGTCGGCCTTGCCGTAGACCTTGGCGAGATGCTGCGCCGCGACCTGCTCGTTCTCGGTCACGAGGAACGAGCCGCCAACGGGGAAGCCCGCATAGGCCTTGGCCTCGTCGATGCCGGAAAGCTGCAGCAACGGCAGCGCGGCGCCGCCGGCGCCGATGAAGACGAAGCGCGCGTCGACCGTCTGGATCTTGCTGTCGTCGCTCAGATCGAACGCCGAGACGCGCCACGTCCCGCTCGGGTTGCGGGTGATCGAGCGCACCTCGACCCCGCTGGTCAGCGTGAAGGTCGGCTTCGCGGTCAGATGCCCGAAGAACTGCCGCGTGATCTCGCCGAGGTTGACGTCCGTGCCGAGCGGCGACCGCGTCGCCACAAGGTTCGCCGTGTCCTTGCGGCCGGCCATCGACAGCGGAATCCATTCGGCGATCTTCGCGGGGTCGGTGGTGATCTCCATGCCGGCGAACAGCGGGCTCGCCTTCAGCGCCTCGACGCGCTTGGTGATGAAGGCCACGTTCTCCGCGCCCCAGCACAGGTTCATGTGCGGCGTCGAGTTGATGAAGGCGCGGGGATTCTCGAGGATGCCGGTCCGGACCTGATGCGCCCAGAACTGGCGCGAGATCTGGAACTGCTCGTTGATGTCGATCGCGCGGGCGATCTGGACGTTCCCCTTGTCGTCTTCGGGCGTGTAGTTCAGCTCGCAAAGCGCCGAATGGCCGGTGCCGGCGTTGTTCCAGCCGTTCGAGCTCTCCTCGGCGACGGCGTCCAGCCGCTCGAAGGTCTCGATCCGCCACTCCGGCTCAAGCTCCGCGAGCATCACGCCGAGCGTCGCGCTCATGACGCCGCCGCCGATGAGCAGGACGTCCACGCTGCGGTCGGCCGTCTCGGCGCGGTACTGGCCGCCCGTGGCCCACTTGTACGCGACGAACGCGGCGCCGGCGCCGAGAGCGGTCCCCAGAAGACGGCGGCGCGTCAAGCCAAGCGGCTTGGAGGCGGCGGCGGAACGCGTGTTTCCATTCTCGGTCATGGCGGTGCTCCGGGGCTTCCGACGGCCGACGGATGCTCTCGCGCGACGTCGCCGATCTGATTTCTTTAATTATTACAAATACCTACTAGGAGGCATATACTAAAGTACGTATACTGAGGCGCGCGGGGTGTCCACTGTCCCCAGAGGGCGCCAGGGTTGCGGCCGACCTGGGGTCAGTGCTCGATCGGGATGGGCGCTGGTCCTTCGCCGGCGGACGACCGCGCTTCCCCGCCGAACCGAGCGTTCGACGGCGTAAGGCTCTGGTTCAAGCCATGGGAGGACGAAGATCGCTCGGACCGCTCCGTCAGGCCCAAACGACTTTCAGATCAGCCGCGGCTGCGCGTCGGCGACAGGTTCGGCGATCGCCGGCGCGGGCTCCTGCACCTCGGGGCCGTCGTTCGTCGCCTGGTTGACGCGCGCGCCCACCGTCACCGTTTCGAAGGTTCCGACCGGCGCGGGGTGCAGGCCGCGCAAAGCGAGGCTGCGGCCGTCGACGCGGATGTCGAGCCAGGCCTCCCAGGTCTCCGGCGGCAGCACCGCCGGCATCCGGTCATGCACCACGGCGAGATCGGGACTGGCGGTCACCGTCACGATCGCGACCGACCGCAGGGCCTCGCCGTCCGGCCGCTTCCAGCTTTCCCAGATCCCGGCGAACATGACGGGCGCGCGGTCCGGCCGCCGAATGAGATAGGGCTGCTTGAAGCGCCCCACCGCGCGCCACTCGTACCAGCCGTCCGCCGGCACCAGGCAGCGGCGGCGCTGCAGCGCGGAGCGGAAGGCCGGCTTCTGGGCCAGCGTCTCGGCCCGGGCGTTGAACATCAGCGGACCCGAGGCGACGTCGGGCGCGAACTCCGGCACGAGGCCCCAGCGGTGGAGCGCGATGCGCCGCGCGCCGTCCTCGACAAGCGCGACCGGGATCATCTGCGTCGGGGCGATGTTGTACCGCGCGGGAAAGTCCGCGTCGGCGGCGGCGCGCAGCAGCGCTTCGAGCGATCTGCGGCTCGTGGTTTGGGCGTAGCGACCACACATGCGTAAAACCCCTGAGGCCCTTGCAGGCCGAGGCTTAACTTGCAGGAAACCGAAACGCCACGATCATCTGGCGTGAAACGCGCGCGAAGGACGTCGCGCGCCCCGGAACCGCAGTCTCCATGATCGCCGCCGAGCTTCTCCAGAACGCCCCCGAGGCCGACGCCGACGTCGCGCTGACGCCGGAGGCGTTGAAGGCCGCGAACGTGCACCCCCTGACCGGGCTCGCCACCGATTACCTCAACCACTTCAACGAAGTCGCCATGCTGCTCGATCTGCTGGCCGACATGCCGGAGATGCGCGAGGACGTGCTTGCGTGGCGGCCGGCGAGCTACCGCGAGCATTTCGAGCGTTCCGGCTTCCGCGGCCGGGCGGTCGCCGTCGCCGCCTACGAGGCCGCGCCCGCCCACATCCGGGCGCCCTTCGACGCCACGGTGGCGGCGATCGACGCCAAGCTGACCGAGGTGCAGCAAGCGCTCGACTCGGCCGACGACGACGCCGTCATGACGCTCGGGCCGACGGCCGCGCTGGAGTTGCGCCCGATGCTCGCCCGCGCCGACGCGCTGATCCACGGCGCCCCCTCGGCGTGAGCGACGACGAGGGACGGCTGCGGCCCGCGCGCCCTCTGCTCGCGGCGAGCCTCGCCTGCTTCCGCGACGGGGAGGTCCTGATCGCCCGGCGCGGCAAGCCGCCCGCGGTCGGGCTGTGGTCGCTTCCCGGCGGCATGGTGGAGCTCGGCGAAACCGCGGCGGAGGCGGCGGTGCGGGAGCTCCACGAGGAGACCGGCGTGCGGGCGACGGCGGTCGCGCTCGCGGACGTGGTCGAGGTGATCCTGCGCTCGCCCGAGGGCGTGGTTGAACGGCACGTGACGATCCTCGCCTACGCCGGCAGCTGGGTCGCCGGCGACGGCGCCACGGGTCCGGAGGCGATCGAGATCGCCTGGGTCCGCCCCGACCAGTTGGACGCCCTCGAGACGACGCCCGGGCTCAGCGCCGTCGTCGCCCGCGCGGCGGCGCGGCTTCGATGACGCGCTTGCGAAGCCTGTGTCCGCGCGCGAGGGTGCGCGGCATGTCGACCGTTCTTCGCGCCGCGCTCGCCGGCCTGCTGCTCGCGACGGCGCCCGCGGCCGCCCAGCCGCGCGAGCCCAAGGCGGCGCCCGCCCCGCCGCCGCCCGCCCCCCAGCTCCCGGCCGCCGCGGCGCCCTACGAGCCCAAGCTGATCCGCCTGGCCGAGACGCTCGGCGCGCTCCATCACCTGCGCGCCGTCTGCAAGGCGAAGGACGCCGACGTCTGGCGCGACCGCATGTCGGCGCTGATCGCGGCGGAGGCTCCCGCGCCCGAGCGGCGCGACGCGCTCGCCGGCGCCTTCAACGCCAGCTACCGGGCCTGGGCGCGGAGCTACCACGCCTGCACCCCCGCGGCCGAGGTCGCGACCGCGCGCTTCCTGCAGGAGGTCTCGGCGATCGCGACCGAGGTCAACGCCCGCTACGGGCCCTGACGCGGCGGAGAAGTCGTTTAACTTTTCCCTCCGGCGTTAACCCTTTTTTCGAGAATCGCTGCGCCCCCGCCGCCCTTCCATTAGAGTCTCAGGCGGACAGGGAAGGGACGCCATGGCTCATGACGATTCGGCCGCGACGGACGAAGGCGCCGTCGACGACCGCCGCGCCGCGCTCGCGTATCTCGACGAGGCGTGGGAGGAGGCGCTGCTGGACGGCATCGCGCCGGACTGCGTCGCGCACGCCGCGCTGTTCGCCGCGCTGAAGGAGCTGGTGCTGTCCTTCGGCGAGGAAGCGACCGCCCGTTTCGTCGAGCGGCTGCCCGACCGGCTGCGGAAAGGCGACTACACGCTCCCGAGCCTCGCGCATTAACCCGCGGGTTAACCCGGCGTTACCCTTCAGTACCCCAGCGCGACGCTGATCAGCACCGCGAAACCGAACAGCGCGAGCCCGCCGCCCGACACCGTGTTGAGGCGGCCGAGCCACTTCTCGGCGATCCGCTCCCGCAGTCGGCTCGCTCCCATCGAGAGCATCAGCCACCACGCGGCGCTGCCGATCGCCACGCCGATCGTCAGCAGCGCCGCGGCGCCGAAGTCGCCGACCTCCTCGCCGATCCCGGCGAGGCCGCCGAAGATCGCGAAAAAACCCAAGAGCACGGCCGGGTTCGTCACCGTGAGGGCGAAGGACGCGAGCGCCGCGCGGAACAGCGACATGCGCGTGTCGTTGGCGGGCGCCGCGCCCTTCGAGGGCGCATAGAGCAGCTTGACGCCGAAGGCGATCAGGATGGCGCCGCCCACCACCTTGATGACGCTGAGATGGCCTTCGATGAAGCTCGAGATCGCCGTCACGCCGAAGGCCGCGAGCCCCGCGAACAGCACGTCCGCCGTGAACGCCCCGGCCCCCGCCGCCATGGCCGAGGCCGGGCCGTTGCGGATCGCGCGGTGGATGCACATCACGTTCACCGGCCCGACCGGCGCATTGACGCCGACGCCGATGGCCACGCCCGTCGCGATCAGCGAAACGTCGTCGATCACGCGAAGCGTCTCCCCGGAGACTCGCGCCGAAGCGCGGGTTGTGCACGGACGACTGCGGTCTTAGCCCGCGGTCGCTTCGCAGGGCAACATGGGGCTCGGGCCGTCTCCCGCAAGCGCGCGTGATCGCCTAGCCGATCAACTCCGGAGCGTGTCGATGAAGCGCACCGGCTCGCCGGTTCCCGGCGCGAGGATCTCGCTCTCCCACATCACGCGGCGGCCGCGAAGGATGGTTCCGACCGGCCAGCCCTGCACCGACACGCCGTCGTAGGGGGTCCACTGGCTCCGCGAGCCGATCCAGCCGTTCGTGATCGTCTCCCGGCGCTTGAGGTCGACCACGGTCACGTCGGCGTCGTAGCCGACCGCGAGCCGGCCCTTCGTCGCGATGCCGAAGATGCGCGCCGGCCCGGCGCTCGTCAGGTCCACGAACCGCGCCAGGCTGAGGCGGCCCGCGGCGACATGGTCGAGCATGATCGGCACCAGCGTCTGCACGCCGGTCATGCCCGAGGGGCTGTCGGGATAGGTCTTGGCCTTCTCCTCCAGCGTGTGGGGCGCATGGTCGGAGCCCAACACGTCGACGATCCCCTGGTGCAGGCCCCACCAGATGCCGGCGCGGTGGGCGTCGTCGCGCACCGGCGGGTTCATCTGCGCGCGCGTGCCGAGCCGGGCGTAGGCGTCCGAGCCCATGGTGAGATGGTGCGGGGTGGTCTCGACCGTCGCCACGTCCTTGTAGTCGGCGAGATAACGCATCTCCTCGGCCGTGGAGATGTGCAGCACGTGGATCTTGGCGCCGTGTCGCCGCGCGATCGCGGTGAGGCGGCGGGTGCATTTCAGCGCCGCCTCCGCGTCGCGCCAGACCGGGTGGCTGGACGGGTCGCCGGGGATGCGCTCGCCCTTGCGCTCGGTCAGCCGGGGCTCGTCCTCGGAGTGGAACGACACGCGGCGGCGGGTGCGCTTCAGGATCTCCGAGACGCCGTCGTCGTCCTGCACCAACAGCGAGCCGGTGGACGAACCCATGAAGATCTTGATGCCTGCAGCGCCGGGCAGGCGCTCCAACTCGGCCACGTCCCTCGCGTTGTCGTGGGTGCCGCCGACGAAGAAGGCGTGGTCGCAGTGCATGCGGCCCTTGGCGCGGGCGAGCTTGTCGGCCAGCGCCTCGGGCGTGACTGTCAGCGGGTTGGTGTTCGGCATTTCGAACACCGCCGTCACGCCGCCGAGCACGGCCGCGCGCGAGCCCGTCTCCAGGTCTTCCTTGTGGATCGCGCCCGGCTCGCGGAAATGCACCTGCGTGTCGATCACGCCCGGCAACAGGTGAAGCCCTGCGCAGTCCACGATCTCGCCGCCGGACGCAGCCGCGAGATCGCCGATGGCGGCCACGCGGCCGGCGCGGACGCCCAAATCGGCGCGGCGCTCGCCGTCCTGGTTGACCACGGTTCCGCCTTTGAGCAGGAGGTCGAAGGTCTCGGACATTGGGCGTCCTCCGAAAAAGGTTCGGCTTGAAGGCGGGGCTCCCGGGGGCCTACCTTCGCGCGGCATCGAAGGCAACAGGAACCGAGACCAATGCGCGGCGCGATCCTGGACATGCGTGGAACGATCGAGGTGACCGGCGCCGACGCCGGCCGCTTCCTCGACAATCTGCTCTCGAACGACGTCGGAGGGCTGGCTCCCGGCCGCGCCGCCTATGCCGCGCTCCTGACGCCTCAGGGCAAGATCGCCGTCGACCTGCTCGCCTCGGCGATCCCGGGGGGCGTCCGCCTCGACGCGCCGACGTTTCTCGTGCCCGATCTCGTGCGCAAGCTCGGCCTCTACAAGCTGCGCTCGAAGGTCGAGGTGCGCGACACCAGCGCGGAAACCCGCGTCGCGGCGCTGTGGGGCGACGGGCTTTTGCCGACCGGCCTGCCCTCGCTCGTCTTCGATCCGCGGCTCGCGGCCCTCGGCGCCCGCGCCTACCTGCCGGCCGATGGGACGCTTCCCGAGGGCGTGATCGACGTCGGCCCGGAGGGCTGGCGCGCGCACCGCGTCACGCTCGGGGTGCCGCAGGGGGGGCTCGACTTCGTCTACGGCGACGCCTTTCCGCACGAGGCCTGCATGGAGCAGCTCAACGGCATCGACTTCAAGAAGGGCTGTTATGTCGGCCAGGAGATCGTGAGCCGCATGGAGCACCGGGGCACCGCCCGCACCCGCGTCGCGCCCGTTCGGATCGACGGCCTTCCGCCGGAGATCGGCGCGGCGGTGACGGCTGGCGAACGCGTCGTCGGGCGCATGGGCTCGGCGATCGAAGGCCGCGGTCTCGCGCTGCTGCGGCTCGACCGCGCGGAGGAGGCCCGCGCCGCAGGCGTGCCGCTGATGGCGGGCGCCGCCATGCTGACGGTCGAGAAGCCCGCCTGGGCCCGGTTCGCCTTCCCCGGCGAGACGGCCGCGTGAGCGAAGCCGCGCCCCGTCACGCCGACGGAAAACGCCGCTGCGCCTGGTGCGGGACCGACCCGCTCTACGTCGCCTACCACGACACCGACTGGGGGCGCCCCGAACGGGACTCCCGCGCGCTCTACGAGAAGCTGGTGCTGGACGGCTTTCAGGCCGGGCTCGCGTGGATCACGATCCTGCGCAAGCGGGAGGGCTTCCGCACGGCCTTCCAGGGCTTCGAGCCGGAGGTCGTGGCGCGCTTTGGCGAAGCCGACGTCGCGCGGCTGCTGGGCGACGCCGGCATCGTGCGCTCCCGCGCCAAGATCGAAGGGGCGGTGAAGTCCGCACGTGCGGTGCTCGCCATGCGCGAGCGCGGCGAGGACTTTTCGGAGTACCTCTGGGGCTTCGTCGGCGGCGCGCCGATCGTCAACCCGTGGCGCGAGCGGGGCGAGGTCCCGGTCTCCACCCCGCTGTCCGAGGCGCTTTCGAAGGACCTGAAGCGCCGCCGCTTCACCTTCTGCGGCCCGGTGATCGTCTACGCCTTCATGCAGGCGGTCGGCATGATCGACGACCACTTCGCGGACTGCTGGCGGAAAGGCGAGGCGTGAGCGAGCAATCGGGACCCGCTGTCACCGACGAGAATCAAGCCCGTCAGTAGTGGAAGCGGCACGTGGCGATTTCGAGCGTCTGTTCATCGCCGGCGCCCACCACCCGATAGATGAGGCGGTGCTCACGGTTGATGCGGCGGGACCACCAGCCCTTAAGTTCATTTTTAAGAGGCTCCGGCTTTCCTAGGCCCGAGAAGGGCGATCGCTTCGCGTCCCGGATCAGGACGTTTATCTTTTCAAGTATCTCGGCGTCGTGCTCCTGCCAGTACAGATACGCCGCCCAAGACCTTTCCGAGAACGTGAGCTTCATTTCTCGATCAGGTCACGTTCGACGCCCTTCCCGGCATTTAGTTCGGCGATCGAGTCCAGCAGGTGCTGGGCGTTGCGCGGGTTGCTCATAAGGTAAAGCGTCTCCTCCATCCCGCGCCACTCCTCTTCGGAGATCACGACGACCGAACGGCCCCCCTTCCGCGTCACCAGAAGCGGCGCGCGGCTGTCCACGACCTCGTCGAGATGGGTCGCAAGGTTCTGTCGAAACTCGGTGAAACCGACATGAGACGGCATCGCGCCCTCCGCTTCAGGACTGTACCGAAATATGTACACTTAGCAGCGTGGGCGCAAGCTTACGCCCGCGCGGGCGCCGCAAGCTCCTCGTCCGTCCCTCCGCTGTCGAGCTGGGCGTGCAGCCGTCGTTCGTCCAGCGCGCCCTCCCACTTCGCGACGACGATGGTGGCGACGCCATTGCCGACGAGATTGGTCAGCGCGCGGGCCTCGGACATGAAGCGATCGACGCCGAGGATCAGCGCGATGGCGGCGATGGGAATGTGCTCGACGGACTGAAGGGTCGCGGCGAGCACGATGAAGCCCGAGCCCGTGACGCCGGCGGCGCCCTTCGACGTCAGCAGCAGGATGGCGAGGATGCCGATCTGCTCCCAGAGCGTCTGCTCGGTGTTGGTGGCCTGGGCCAGGAAGATCGCGGCCATCGTCAGATAGATGCAGGTGCCGTCGAGGTTGAAGGAGTAGCCCGCAGGAATGACGAGACCGACGACCGATTCGTCCGCGCCGGCGCGCTTCATCTTGTCCAGCATCCGCGGCAGCACGGACTCGGACGAGGAGGTGCCGAGGACGATCAGCAGCTCCTCGCGGATGTAGCGGACGAACTTGAAGATCGAAAAGCCGGCGACGTAGGCCACGATCCCCAGCACGCCGAAGATGAAGATCAGGCAGGTGACGTAGAAGCCGAGCATCAGGTAGAGCAGCGAGGCGAGCGCTCCGAGGCCCTGGGAGCCGATGGTGTAGGCCATGGCGCCGAAGGCGCCGATGGGCGCGACCTTCATCACGATGCCGATGATCTTGAAGAACACGTCCATTGACGAGTCGATCAACGCCATCACGGGCTTGCCCTTCTCGCCCACCATGTGCAGCGCGACGGCGAACAGCACCGCGAAGAACAGCACCTGGATGATCTCGCCCTGCGCGAAGGCCCCGACCACCGCGTCCGGTATGATGTGAAGGAAGAAGTCCGAAACCGACTGGCCTTCGGCCGCCTTCTGGTATTTCGCGATCGACCCGGCGTCGAGCGTCGAAGGGTCGACGTTCATGCCGGCGCCCGGCTTCAGCAGGTTGACGATGACGAGGCCGATGATGAGCGCCACAGTCGTCAAAGCCTCGAAGTAAATCAACGCCTTGAGGCCCACGCGCCCGACCTTGCGCATGTCCTCCATGCCGGCGATGCCGTGCACCACGGTGAGGAAGATGATCGGCGCGATCAGCATCTTGATCAGCTTGATGAAGGCGTCCCCGAGCGGCTTCATCTGCTTCGCGAGATCGGGCGCGAGATAGCCCAGCAGGATGCCGATCGCGATGGCGATCAGAACCTGGAGGTAGAGGATCCGGTACCAGGGACGGGACGCCCTAGGAGCGACGGGCTCCGCTGCGTGGGTCGTAACCATGATCGCTCTCCTCCCGGCGCGCCCTCTGCTTGGGGTGAGAGCTAGATCACGAAGCCGCGAGGGCGAGCGCCGCGCGGCGCTATAGCCCCGCTTGTCTCGCTTGCGTCCGGGCGTGCGGGCGACTTCAACGATGGGGTCACGCCGCACGTTCGAGATTCGCCCGCCCCATGACGCCTCGCCCTACGACGCCCGTCCCCCCTCGCCCCGCCGCCCGCGACGCCGCCCCCCGCGCATGGCAGCGCATGCTGTCCGGCCGTCGGCTGGACCTGCTCGACCCGTCGCCGCTGGATGTCGAGATCGCGGACATCGCCCACGGGCTCGCGCGGGTCGCGCGCTGGAACGGGCAGACGAGCGGCGAGCACATCTTCTCGGTGGCGCAGCATTCGGTGCTGGTGGAGGACATCGCGGCGCGCCTCTCGCCAGGCTGCGACGCGCGGCTGCGCCTGACGGTGCTGCTGCACGACGCGCCGGAATACGTCATCGGCGACATGATCAGCCCCTTCAAGGCCGTGCTCGGCGGCGAGTAC
The DNA here is from genome assembly GCF_000526315.1 of Methylopila sp. 73B. NCBI lineage: Bacteria > Pseudomonadati > Pseudomonadota > Alphaproteobacteria > Hyphomicrobiales > Methylopilaceae > Methylopila > Methylopila sp. 73B. The sequence goes on from NZ_JAFV01000001.1 coordinate 2,022,502, forward strand.
AAGGCGGTGGAGGACCGCTTGATGCGCGCGATCCACGTCCGCTTCGGGCTGCCGCCGGAGCGCGGCGAGAGCGCGACGAAACTGCTGAAGCGCGCGGATCGCTCGGCGGCCTTCCTGGAGGCGACCCGGCTCGCCGGCTTTTCGCTAGCCGATGCGCGCCGCATTTTCGGCCGTCCGGAAGGCGCTCCGGCGGAGGTCGATTTGACGCCTTGGCCGGCGGAGCTTGCGGCGCGACGCTTTCTCGCGCGGTTCGAAACGCTCCACGGCTGATGGGGAGATAAACGGATGATCGTCGTCTGCCCCGCCTCGCAGCTCGAAGACAGCGTCGCGCGCTATGGCGTCCGGCGCGTGCTCACGCTGACCAGCGGCGGCCTGCCGACGCCACGCCCCCCGGGCGTCGCGGCCGAAGACCATCTGACGGTGACCTTTCACGACCTGCTTGGCGCGCGGGACGGCCACGTCGCGCCCGACGCGGCCCATGTCGCCGAGGCGCTGGCCTTCGCGAGCCGAGACGACCTCCCGCTGCTCGTGCACTGCTACGCCGGCGTCAGCCGCTCGCCCGCCATGGCCTACGCCATCGCCTGCGCGCGGACGCCGGACCGCGACGAGGCGGAGATCGCGCAGGAGCTCCGGCGCCTGAGCCCGAGCGCCACGCCGAACGCTCTGGTCGTGGCGCTCGCGGACGACGCCCTCGGCCGCGGCGGGCGGATGCGCGCGGCGATCGCCGCCATCGGCCGGGGCGTGGACGCCTTCGAGGGCGAGGTCTTCGCGCTGCCGACGGGGCCCGTACGGTGACGCCGGCTGCGACCGTCGGCGTCGGCCTGTCGGCGGCGGTGGTCGCGGTCGAAGGCGACAGGCCGCTGATCCTGGTGGCGCAGCCCCCCGGCGGCGGCAAGGCGCTCGGCCTGCCGTCGGGCTCGTTCGACCCCTTGCGCGACCGCACGCTCGAGATCGCGCTCCGCAGCTCGATCGCCGAGCAGACCGCGCTCGACGTCGGCTACGTCGAGCAGCTCTACACCTTCGGCGACCGCGGCCGGGCGGCGGAGCCGGGAGACCTCGCGCCGCACATGGTGTCGATCGGTTATCTCGCGCTCACCCGCCGACCGCGCGACGGCGCGGCTCTGGCGGCCGCCGGCGCCGCGTTCCGGCCGTGGTACGGCTTCTTTCCCTGGGAGGACTGGCGGGAGCGCCGTCCCGACGTCCTCGACGCGCAGATCCTGCCGGCCCTCGCGCAATGGACGGCGGAAGCGCCGGAGGCGGAGACCGGCCGGGCGCTGCCCCGCCTCGTCCGCGCCCGGCAATGCTTCGGCTTCGACGGCGCCCCCTGGGACGAGGAGAAGGTGCTCGACCGCTACGAGCTGCTTTACGAGGCGGGCCTCGTCGAGGAGGCGGCCCGCGACGGCCGGCCGGCGGCGCTCGGCCGCGCGGCCCTGCCGCAGCTCGGCGCGGCCATGCGCGACGACCACCGCCGCATCCTCGCCACCGCCATGGGGCGCATCCGGGCCAAGCTGAAGTACCGGCCGCTGGTGTTCGAGCTGATGCCGCGGCAGTTCACGCTGACCGCGCTCCAGCGCACCGTCGAGGCGGTGGCCGGGCGCCATCTCCACAAGCAGAACTTCCGTCGGCTGGTGGAGGCCGCGGCCCTCGTCGAGCCGACCGGCGCCGCCGAGACCGCGACCGGCGGACGCCCCGCGCAGCTCTACCGCTTCCGGCGCGAAGCGCTGGAGGAGCGTCCGGCGCCGGGGCTGCGCTTGGGGCGGGGCTGAGCCGAACGAGAGGGCGAGACGCGGGGCGACCCCGCCCTATAACCCCCTGCCCGCCTTCCCTCCCGGACATCGATGGCTTCCGACATCCTCATCCCTGGCGACACCTGCTGGCGGATCGCGCATGCGAACCGCCTGTCGGTCATCGTCGACGCCGCCGACTACTACCGCGCCGCCCGCTCCGCCATTCTGAAGGCGCAGCGTTCCGTGCTGCTGATCGGCTGGGACTTCGACAGCCGGATCGAGCTTGAGCCCGAAGGCGAAACCCTCGAGGGCCCGAACGCGCTGGGGCCGTTCCTCAGCTGGATCGCCGACCGGCGCCCGGAGGTGAGCATCCATCTGCTGAAATGGAACCTCGGCATGATCGAGACGCTCGGGCGCGGCGAGACGCCGTTCTACATGCTGCAGTGGATGTGGAAGACGAACATCCGGATGAAGCTCGACGCCGCTCATCCCCCGCTCGCGGCGCATCACCAAAAGATCGTGGTGGTCGACGACGCCTTGGCCTTCTGCGGCGGCATCGACATGACGCTCGGACGCTGGGACACCCGCGCGCACAAGGACGACGACCCGGCGCGCCGCTCGCCGCGGGGCAAACCGCTGCAGCCCTGGCACGACGCGACCATCTGCGTCGACGGCTCGCTCGCCGCGGCGCTCGGCGAGCTCGCCCGCGAACGCTGGCGGCGCGCGACGGACGAAGACCTTCCTCCCCCATCGGTGGCGGAGGATCTGTGGCCGAACTTCCTCGAGCCGACGATGACCGACGTCGACGTCGGGATCGCGCGCACCGTCGGCGCCTACGACGCGATCGAACAGGTCTGCGAGATCGAGCGCCTCTACCTCGCCGCCATCGCGAGCGCCCGGAACACGCTCTACATCGAGAGCCAGTACTTCGCCTCGCGCAAGATCGCGGAGGCGATCGCCGCGCGGCTGCAGGAGCCGGAGGGACCGGAGATCGTCATCGTCAATCCGGCCGCGCAGGACGGCTGGCTGGAGGAGACGACCATGGGGTCGGCGCGCTCCAAGCTGATACGGTTCGTCCGCCGCGCGGACCGTCATGGGCGGTTCCGCATCTATTTCCCGCAAACCGCAGCCGGCGCCCCGATCTACGTCCACGCCAAGGTGATGATCGTGGACGACCGGCTGCTGAAGGTCGGGTCGTCCAACCTCAACAACCGCTCCATGGGCTTCGACACCGAGAGCGACCTCGCCGTCGAGGCGCGATCCGACGACAAAGCGCTCAGGGCGCGCATCCGCTGGGTGCGCGACGATCTGCTGGCGGAGCATCTCGGCGTCGCCGCCGAGGACGTCGCCCGCAAGATCGATGAGGCCGGCTCGCTGATCGCCGCGATCGAGGCGTTCGCCGCCGCGGGGCGCCGCCTCGCGCCGCTGGAGGCGCGGGAGGTGGGGGAGATCGAAGACGCGCTGTCGGAGAACGACCTGGTCGATCCCGAGCGACCGCCCAGCTTCTGGCGGCGGGCGCGCCGGAAGCTCCGCTTGCGCTGAATCTGAGGCCGCCCAGAATCCGAGGCCGCCCATGACAGGGCGGCCCGAATAGTCTAGTCCGGCGACGTCTTTCTTCGCCGCCTGTCGCCGACGGAGGCCATCCATGCTCGCCTGGGACGACTTTCGGCTTGTGAAGGCCGTGGCCGAACGGCGCTCGCTCGCTGGCGCCGCGACGCTCCTCAACGTCAACGCCTCGACTGTGTTTCGGCGGCTCGGCGCGCTTGAGGAGCAGTTGGGCGCGCGCCTGTTCGAGCGCGGACGCGCGGGCTATGGCCTCACGGCCGCCGGCGAGGAGATGCTGAGCGTCGCAGACCGTATGGCGGACGACATCGTCGCCTTCGAGCGGCGCATCTCCGGACAGGACCTCGCGCCGGCGGGCGAACTGCGCGTCACCACCAACGACAGCCTGTTGATCCACCCGCTGACGGCGATCTTCGCCGGATTCCGGAAAGCTTATCCCGACATCATCCTCGACGTCGTCATCGGCAACGATGCGCTCAATCTGTCCAAGCGCGACGCCGACGTCGCGATCCGCGCCACGGCCAGCCCGCCCGAGACGCTTGTCGGCCGCCGGATCGCCGAGCTCGGCTGGGCGATCTACGCCAAGGCCCCGCGCGCCCCGGTGGGGGAGGTCGCGGAGTTGCAGGACGACGACTGGATCGGCCCGGGCGACATGCTCTCCCTGCTGCAGCGCTGGCTGCGCGAGACCGTCGGCGAGCATCGCACGGTCTACCGCATCTCGACGGTGCTCGGCATGGCGGAGGCGATCGAAGCCGGTCTCGGCGTCGGTCCCCTGCCCTGCTTCATCGGCGATATGAGGCCGGGCCTCGCCCGCGTGTTCGATCCGCCACGCAAGGCGCCCGCCGAGCTCTGGCTTCTGACGCATCCCGATCTGCGATCGAGCGCCCGCGTGCGCGCCTTCATGGACCATGTCGGCCATGAACTGACGCGCCTCAGGCCGGCGTTCGAGGGCCGCACGGCCTGAGGCGCGACGACGTCCCGAAACCTCGACGGGCTGGCGCAAATCGGACCCAATGCTCGCTCGTTCTCAGCTCAAGGATCGCCACATGCCCGACGCCGCGCCCGCGAAGATCGCCGCCGCCGCCCGCCTTTTGGAAGAAGCGCGCCGCAGCGGCGTCCAGCTTGCGGGCCTCCCCGCCGACCTCGCCCCGGCGGACGAGGCGGAAGCGATGGCCATGCACTATGCCGGCGTCGCCGCGATCGGCCCGATCGTCGGCTGGAAGGTCGGCGCGCCGACCCCGGAGGCCGAGCCCGGCCAGGGCGCGCTCACGGCGTCGACCATCCATGACAGCCCCGCTGCGCTTCCGGCCTCGGCTCTCAAGCTCTGGGCCGTCGAAGCGGAAATCGCCGTGCGGCTGGGCCGAGACCTTCCGGCGCGCGAGACGCCGTATTCGCGCGAGGAGGTCCTCGCCGCCGTCGCGACCTGGCATCCGGCGATCGAGGTGCTCGACACCGCCTTCGAGCGCTGGAGCGAGCAGCCGGCGCTGTGGCGCATGGCCGATCGCCAGAGCCACGGGCTGCTGATCCTCGGGGCCGCCTCGTCGGAGCCGCCCGCCGGTCCGCTCGACCGCGCCCCGGTGCGGCTGGAAATCAACGGCGAGACGATTTTTGAGCATGAGGGCGGCAACACCGGGGGCGATCCGACGCGATTGCTGGTCGCGCTGGCCAACCGTCTGCGGGAGGGCCCACACCACCTGAAGGCGACGGACGTCGTGACGACCGGCTCGGCGACGCCGTTCCACCAGGCGGGGGCTGGGGAAACGGTCACCGTTTCGTTCGAGGGCCTGGGCTCCGCGACGCTGACAATCAGCGCCGACTGACCGGGAACGTTTGCCCGATCGCTGCGTTGAAACGAGCCTATTCACGCGCCGTTCATGTCGAAAGGCCTACCCAGAAGCACCAGCTGGGCTGAAGGCTCGCCCTACGGCTATTTTCGCATCCGAATACGTCACGCAGTGGTCGTAATCGGACGTCATTGCTCCAAGTGACGCTTGGGGCTTATTGGCGATCGCCGCACGAAAGAGGCGGGCGCCGGAAACGAAACAAGGTTGGTTATGAAGACGACACGATATCTTCTTCTCGCCGGCGTCGCGCTGCCGTTGCTTGCGGCCTCTGCGCCGAGCATCGCCGCGTCCGGTCCGGCCCTCTCCGACGACCGACCGATCGTCCTCGCGCAGAGCGACGAGGACCGTGGTCGCGGCGGAGACCGCCCCGAACGCGCCCAGCGCCCCGAGCGCGCCGAAAAGCCTGAGCGGGCCGAGCGGCCCGAACGCGCCGAAAGGCCTGAGCGCGCGGAACGGCCTGAGCGAGCCGAGCGTCCGGAGCGCGCTGAAAAGCCTGAACGCGCCGACCGGGCGGAGCGGGCGGAGCGGGCGGAGCGGGCGGAAAAGCCCGAGCGCGCCGAGAAGCCGGACCGCAACGACGCAGCCGACGAGCGCCGCCAGCAGCGCGCGCAGGAGCAGCAGGAACGGCGCGAGCAGCGCGTGCAGGAGAAGCGCGAGGCCGCCCCTGAGCGCCGCGAGGCCGCCCCTGAGAAGCGCGACGACGCCCGCGAGGATCGCCAGAAGGCTATCCGCGAGCAGCGCCAGGACGCTCAGCAGGACGACAAGCGGAAGGACGCGCAGGAGAAGCGCGAAACCGTTCAGGACAAGCGCGAGCAGGATCGCAAGGACGCCGTCAAGGACAAGAGCGACACCGCTCAGGACAGCCGCGACGAGCGCCTGAAGGAGCTTCGCGAAAAGCGTCAGGAAGACCGCAAGGACGCTGTCGAGGATCGGCGCGACGATCGCAAGGACGCCGCCAAGGACAAGAAGGACACCGCCGACGATCGGCGTGAGGATCGTCTGAAGGAGCTTCGCGAGAAGCGCCAGGACGACCGCAAGGACGCCGCCGAGGACCGCCGGGACGATCGCAGGGACGCCGCCCGTGATCGGCGCGACGATCGCCGCGAAGAGGGCCGCACCTCGGATCAGAAGCAGCGCATCGAGCGTCTCCAGGAGCGCATCCGCGACGAGCGTCGCGACGCGAGCCGCGACAGGGATCGGCAGAACGACCGCATCGACCGCCTGCGCGATCAGCGTAAGGAGCGGCGCGACGGCGATCGGGTGGTGATCACCGAAGGCGACCGCACCATCATCCGCGAGGGCGGCCGAACGATCATTCGTCGTGACGAAGGTGCGCGCTTCCGCATCGGCGCCCGTGATTGGCGCGAGGAGCGTCGGGGCGACGAACGCGTGCGCATCTCCGTGCGTCCGGACGGATCCGAGGTCTACACCTATGTGGACGACGACGGCCGCCTGCTCCGCCGCACCCGTCGCTACCGCGGCGAAGAGTACGTCCTGATCGACAATCGCCCGCGCGGCGGCGGCGCGATCGGCGCGTTCATCGACCTTGGCTTGCCGCCGCCCCGGATCTCGATCCCGCGCGAGGAGTACGTCGTCGACGCCGACACCGCCTCGTACGACGACATCGAGACGGCCTTCGCGGCGCCGCCGGTGGAGCGCGTCGAGCGTCGCTACACGCTGGACGAGATCCGCACCAATCCGCCGCTGCGCGATCGGGTGCGTTCGGTCGATCTCGATTCGGTGACCTTCGACACGGGCTCGTGGGAGGTTCGGGACGACCAGATCACGAAGCTCGAGAACGTCGGCCTCGCGATGGAGGACGCGGTCAAGAAGGATCCGAAGACGATCTTCCTGATCGAAGGCCACACCGACGCGGTCGGCTCCGACGACGACAACCTCTCGCTGTCGGACCGTCGCGCCGAGGCGGTCGCCGAGGTGCTCACGAAGTACTTCGACGTCCCGGCCGAGAACCTGACGACCCAGGGCTACGGCGAGCAGTATCTGAAGGTGAAGACGGACGGCCCCGAGGAGCGCAACCGGCGCGTGACCGTCCGCAACATCACGCCGCTGCTGCAGACCAGCCAGGCGAACTGACGCGCAATTCGCGCGGCGACGATGAACGCGCGGGCCCTTTTGGCCCGCGCGTTTCTTTTTGCGCCGCGGGGAATTGCGGCGAAGAGGTGGCGGCGGCGGCGTAACGCTCTAGGTGCCCAATGATGGACGGATGGCCGAACGGCCGCGAGCACGAGGGGACCTGCCGACGATGAGCGCCACAGACGCAGCCGACGCCCGGACCAAGGACGGCGAGCCTACGCTCGATCGCTCCGTAACGCTCTTCCAGATCACGCTCTACGGCCTCGGCTCGATGCTCGGCGCCGGCATCTACGGGCTGATCGGCCAGGCCGCCGGCCAGCTCGGAAGCGCCGTATGGATGGCCTTCGTGGTGTCCATGATCGCCGCGATGCTGACCGGCCTGTCCTACGCCAACGTCGTCTCGCGCCATCCCAAGGCCGGCGGCGCCGCCTACGTCACCCAGCGCGCCTACGGAATTCCGCTCCTGTCTTACGTGGTGGGCCTCGCGGTCGTATGCTCGGGCCTGACCTCGATCGCGACCCAGTCCAACGTGGTCGCCGCGAGCCTCCAGAAGCTGCTGGGCCTCACCGCCGTTCCGATCTGGGTGCTGGCCTTCGGCTTCCTGCTGATCATCGCCGGCATCCTGCTGCGCGGCATCAAGGAGAGCATGTGGTTCAACGTCATGTGCACGATCATCGAGGCCTCGGGCCTTCTGCTGGTGATCGCGGTGAGCGTGAGCTACTGGGGCTCCAACCCGCTGATGGAGTTTCCGCCGGAGGCCAGCCACAACGGCGAAGTCGGGACCATCGCGGTGCTCGTCATGCAGGGCGCGGTGCTGACCTTCTTCTCGTTCATCGGCTTCGAGGACATGCTGAACGTGTCCGAGGAGTGCAAGGACGCGAGCCGCAACGTGCCGCTTGCGATCGTGCTCGCGATGATCGGCGCGACCGTCATCTACATGGCGGTGGCGATCTCCGCGGTCTCGGTGATGCACTACAGCGAACTGCCGAAGGAGCTCGCGCTCGTCGAGGTGGTGAAGCGGGCCGCGCCGTGGTTCCCGCCGGTGATCCTCTCCGTCGTCACGATCTTCGCGGTGTCGAACACGGCGCTGGTGAACTGGATCATGGGCTCCCGTCTGCTCTACGGCATGTCGAAGCAGGGCCTGATGCCCCAGGCTCTCGGGAAGGTCCATCCCACCCGCCGCACGCCGCATGTGGCGATCCTGACGCTGCTCGCGATCGTCGCCGTGCTGTCGCTGCTCGGCGACATCAAGGCTCTCGCCCAGGCGACCGTGCTTCTTCTGCTGACCGTGTTCACGGCCGTGAACATCGCGCTCGTGATCCTGAAGCGGCGTCCGGAGGAGAAGCCGGGGCAGTTCGAGGTGCCGATCATCGTGCCGATCCTTGGCGCGATCATCTGCGCCACGCTGATCGTCGTGCGGATGTTCCAGGAAGGCGGGCTGGCGGCGCCCGCGATCGCCTTCGGCCTGATCGCGCTGATCGCCGTGCTCTACTTCGTCACCGGCGCGGGCCAGGATCAGGAGCGCCTGCAGCGCTTCATCGAGCAGGACGAGGCGGCCGCCGAGGCGTGACCGCCTTGGCGAGGGGTAGGACAGCGTGAGGGTCGCTCTCGTCGTCAACGGCTCGTCCGGTTCGCTGCTCGGGCGCACCGGCATGGCCGAGGAACTCGCGGCGAAGCTCACCGCGGCCGGCCTAGAGGTCGCCTCGGTCCTCGACGGAGACGCCAGCGACGTCGCCGACCGGCTGACGCGGGCCGCGGCCCTGCCGGTCGACGCCATCGTCACCGCCGGCGGCGACGGGACGATCGCGACCGCCGCCCAGCTTCTGACGGGAACGGACAAGGCGCTCGCGCCGTTGCCCTTCGGAACGATGAACCTGCTGGCCAAGGATCTCGGACTGCCGCTCGACGTCGACGCGGCGATCCAGCAGATGGCGGCCGGCGAAATCCGCGAGATCGACGTCGGCGAGGTCAACGGCCGGGTGTTTCTGTGCAACTCCATGCTCGGCCTGCCGGCCCGGCTCGCCGAACGGCGGGAGAAGAACCGCGAGCACATGGGCGCGCTCGGCTGGTGGCGGCTTTTCGCCGCCGGGCTCAAGGGCCTTTACCGCTACCCGCCGATGCGGATCGGGCTCGATCTCGGCCGCGGCCCCGCGGCGTTCCGCGCCAAGGCGATCGTGATCGCCAACAACGGCTACGACGAGGGCTTCGGGCAGGTCCTGACCCGCTCGCGACTCGATCGGGGCCAGCTTGTGGTCTACGCGACCCGCCGCCTGAGCGTCTGGCCGCTGGTGCGGCTCTCGGTGCGCATGGCGCTCGGCACCTGGCGCAAGGACGCGGATCTCGAAACCTATCCGGTGACGCGGCTGGCGGTGACCAGCCGCCGCCGCAAGCTCCGCGTCATGAACGATGGTGAGACGATGCTGCTGACGCCGCCCCTGCGCTACCGCTCCCGCCACAAGGCGCTGAAGGTGCTCGCGCCGCGTCCGCCGGAAACCGCCGCGACGCTGGACGCCCCGGCGCTGGAGGGCGCGACATGACTCGCCTCGCCCACATCTCGGACCTGCACTTCGACCGCGTCGATCCCGCAATCGTCAAAGGCCTCAGGGACGAACTGAACCACGATCGACCCGACCTCGTGATCGTCAGCGGGGACCTGACGCAGCGCGCCTATCGCGAAGAGTACCGCTCCGCCGGCGCCTTCCTGCGCAGCCTGGAGTCGCCCGTGCTTGCGGTGCCGGGCAATCACGACATCACCTACATCCATCTCGCCCAGCGCTTCCTCGACCCCTACGCGCGCTGGCGCCGCTTCATCGCGCGCGAGATCGAACCGACCTGGACCAACGACCAGGTGGCCGTGATCGGCCTCAACACCGCGCGGCGCATGGCCTGGGGGTTCGACTGGTCGAAGGGCCGTTTCGGGCTCCGCCAGCTTCATCGGCTGAACAAGCGCCTGGAGGCGCTGCCCGAGCACCTGTTCCGGATCATCGTCGCGCACCACCCGCTCCACCCGCCCGCGCACGCGCCCGATCTCGACGTGGTGGGGCGCGCCGACGACGCGCTCGCCTGTTTCCGCCGCAACCGCGTCGGGCTGGTGCTGGCCGGCCATCTGCACCGCGGCTACGTCCATGTCGACGAGATCGACCAGGGCGATGCGCCACGGCTGCTCGTGGTGCAGGCCTCCACGGCCACCTCGACGCGGCTGCGCGGCGAGCCCAACGCCTACCACCGCATCACCGTGCGCCCCGGCGGTCGGGTGCATCTCGAAGTGCGCGCCTGGGACGGAGCGCGTTGGGTCGCCGTCGCGGCGCGCGACCAGGGAGCCAAGCTCACCATGGGCGAGCTGCCGTTTCACGCGCCCGTGGTGGAGGAGATCGCGGGGCGTGAAAACGCGCCCGCGGGCCTGGGGTAGCCGCTCGGAACTTGCGCCGGGCGGCGCGCCGTGTCACGCAACCGCCTCACGATCCCTACGGACGCGCGGCCTCGCCGCATGAGCTCCGACGCCGCTGCTGAGGCTCGGGCCGATTGGCGGTTTTGGGCCCCGGCGCGCAGCCGGGACACGAGCGGCGCGTTTCCAGAGCCTGACCAAAGATCCGCCCGACGCCATGACCGACGCCGCCCTCGCCACGCCTGAGACGCCCCTCGCCCGCGAGGTGAAGCGTCGCCGCACCTTCGCGATCATCTCGCATCCCGACGCCGGCAAGACCACGCTGACCGAGAAGCTGCTGATGTTCGGCGGGGCGATCCAGCTCGCGGGGCAGGTGAAGGCCAAGGGCGAACGCCGCCGCACGCGTTCGGACTGGATGGCGATCGAGCGCGACCGCGGCATCTCGGTCGTGACGTCCGTGATGACCTTCGAGTACCGCGACTGCGTCTTCAACCTGCTCGACACGCCGGGCCATGAGGACTTCTCGGAGGACACCTACCGCACGCTCACCGCCGTCGATAGCGCGGTCATGGTGATCGACGCCGCCAAGGGCATCGAGGCGCGCACCCGCAAGCTGTTCGAAGTTTGCCGGCTCAGGGACATCCCGATCGTCACCTTCATCAACAAGATGGACCGCGAGAGCCGCGACCCGTTCGAGATCCTCGACGAGATCGAGACCACGCTCGCGCTCGACGCAACGCCCCTGACCTGGCCGATCGGCCGCGGACGCGACTTCGCCGGCACCTTCGAGCTCGGCTCCGGCCGCATCCGCCTGGTCGACGGCGGCGACGAGCCGGCGGGAACGGGGCTGGAGGCGCTGGGCGGTCTCGTCTCCGAGCATCGGCTGGCCGAGGTGACCGAGGAGCTGGAGCTGGCGCAGGGCGCGCTGAAGCCCTTCGAACTCGCCTCGTTCCGCGAGGGCCACCTGACGCCGGTGCTGTTCGGCTCGGCGCTCCGGAACTTCGGCGTCCGCGACCTGCTGGACGCCCTCGCCGACCTCGCGCCCTCGCCGCAGGGGCTCGACAGCGACAAGCGCCCGGTCGCGGCCGAGGAAGCGCGCATGACGGCCTTCGTGTTCAAGGTCCAGGCCAACATGGACCCGAACCACCGCGACCGCATCGCCTTCGTGCGGCTCTGCTCCGGCAAGCTGACGCGCGGGATGAAGGCGCTGCAGACCCGGACCTCCAAGACCATCGGCCTGCACGCGCCGCAGTTCTTCTTCGCGCAGGACCGGCAACTCGCGGAGGAAGCCTTCGCCGGCGACGTCGTCGGCATCCCGAACCACGGCCTGCTGCGCATCGGCGACACACTGACGGACGGCGAGAATCTGTCCTTCCTCGGCGTGCCGAGCTTCGCGCCGGAAATCCTGCGCCGCGTCCGGCTTGAGGACGCGATGAAGGCGAAGAAGCTGAAGCAGGCGCTGCAGGAGATGGCGGAGGAAGGCGTGGTGCAGGTGTTCCGCCCTGTCGACGGGTCCCCCGCGCTCGTCGGCGTCGTCGGCCCGCTGCAGCTCGACGTGATGGAGGGTCGGCTCAAGGCCGAGTATGGGCTCGAGGTCGGGTTCGAGCAGAGCCAGTATTCGCTCGCCCGCTGGGTGTCGGCCGAGAACAAGCTCGACCTCGCCGAGTTCCTGAACGCCAACCGCGCCAGCACGGCGGAGGATCTCGACGGCGACCCGGTGCTCCTCACCGGCTCCGCCTTCCAGATGAACCGCGCGCAGGAGCGGTGGAGCAAGGTCAAGTTCACGGACGTCAAGGACGTGCGGAAGGTGGCGGCGTAAGGGTCGGCGGCGGACCGGACGCCCAGCCTCCACCGTCGTCCTCTGGCCTGACCGGAGGACCTTATCAACCTCGATATCTCGCCGCTATCAGATCTACCGCAGGCGATCCCTCCTCGCGCCGCAGGCGTTGGGAGGGTGGCCCTTGGCGGAGCCAAGGGTCGGGTGGGGTCTCGGGCGTCGAGCGCGGTCCTTAATCCACCCCACCCGGCCGGCCTTCGGCCGTCCACCCTCCCTTTCGGGGGAGGGACGCCCGCGCCCTATCGGACGGCGGCGTCGATCAACGCCTTGGCTTCCTCTCCGGCGGGAAACCCCGCTTCAATCCATGCCTCTTCCGCCGCGCGCAGCGCGCGACCAAGGGCTGGTCCCGGCGCGACGCCGCGCGCGATGAAGTCGCCCGCCGCGAACGGCGGCTTCGGCACAGGCCACCTTTCCGGGAGCGCGACGAGGTCCGCCCACGCAGCGTCGCGCGGCGTCGCTCCGGCGTCCGCCCACCCGAGCCGCGCACGATCCTCGAACGCCTGCCGCCCCAGCCGGTAGAGCGCGACCTTGGCTGCAGCCTCGCCGACGCCGGGCGTCAACGGCGGTCGCGTGTCTCCGATGGCGGCGAGCCGCCGCGCCTCGGCGTTGGTCAGGCGAAGGCGTCGCTGGAGCCGCTCGCCATCCTCCGTCACGACCTGCGCCAGCGCCGCAAGACGAAGAACGGCGTCGCCCGCGCCGTCGAGTTCGACCATGCGTTCGAAACGGCGGACGCGCGGCGCGCCGCCGAGCAACAGGCCGAGCAGCCCCGCTTCGGCCATCGTCCGCAGCGTTTCCGCCGCCCGCGGCGCGACGAGCAGCTTGAGCAGTTCGGCCCGGACGCGCTCGCGCGACAGCGTGGCGAGCCCCGCCCGCTCGGCGGTGGCGGCGGCGAGGCCCTCGCGGTCGAGCTCTCCCCGTCCAAACCGCGCGTGAAAGCGGAAGAAGCGCAGGATGCGGAGATAGTCCTCGCGGATGCGCTCGTGCGGATCGCCGATGAACCGCGCCCGTCCGGCCTTCAGGTCGTCCAGGCCTCCGACGAGGTCATGGATGCAGCCGTCGCGGTCGAGGGTGAGCCCGTTCATGGTGAGGTCGCGACGCCGCACGTCCTCCGCCCAGTCGCGGGTGAAGGCGACCACCGCGCGGCGGCCGTCGGTCGCCACGTCCCGCCGCAGCGTCGTCACCTCGAAGGGCTGGCCCTCCGCGACGACCGTTACAGTGCCGTGATCGAGACCCGTGGGGACCGCTTTCCAGCCCGCGGCGCGGGCGCGGCGCATGGTTTCGTCGGGCAGCGCCGTCGTCGCGATGTCGATGTCGCCGCGGGGCAGGCCGAGCCAGGCGTCGCGCACCGCGCCGCCGGCGATCCGGGCCTCTTCGCCGTCGCTGTCGAATGCGGCCAGAACCTCGCGCAGCGGCGACGCCGTCAGCCAAGCGGCGTCGTCGAGCCGCGCCGAGACGGTCATTTCGTGTCGGGCTCGATCATGCGGCCGGGCACGAACACGCCGTTCTCCATGCGCGCGGGCATGTAAAGCGCCTTGGTCGAGCCGCCGGTGGTCAGCGCGAGGGTTGCGAGGCTGCCGAGCGTGAGCGCCAGCGCGATCCCGACGAGCCACACCAGGGGAATGCCTCGCCAGCGTTCGGGCGCGCGCCAGCCGTGGCCGGCGAAGTGCAGCCAGACCGCGTAGGCCACGAAGGGCAAGAGAAACAGGGCTATTTGGAAAAGAATGCGAGTCATTCCGCGTAAAGCCGATCGTAGAGGTTCCGCAGGACGCCTGCGGTGACCCCCCAGATATGGCGTTCCCGCCACGGCATGTGATGAACTTTTCGAAGGCCGCCCGCCCACTCGCGCATTTCGACGCTGTGATTCTCCTCCTGCATGAGGAAACCGAGCGGAACCTCGAAGGCGTCCGCGACCTCGCCGGGCGACAGCGTGAGCGCGTAGGACGGCGCGATCTCGGCCACCACGCCGACGATCGCGAAGCCGGAGTTCGTGATGTAGAGATCGAGGTAGCCGAGCGGCCGCACCAGCGCGGCGTCGAGGCCGACCTCCTCCTGCGCCTCCCGCAGGGCGGTGGCGAGCGGGGACGCGTCCTCCGGATCGCGCTTGCCGCCGGGGAACGAGATCTGGCCCGCGTGGACGGGAAGGCCCGCAGCGCGCTGGGTGAACAGCAGTTGCGGCTCCTCCCGCGCCACGACGCCCACCAGCACCGCGGCGGCGCGCGGGATCCGGTCCGGCGGCAGCAGGTCCCGTTCGCCAACCACGACGGTCTCTGGATCGTCGGGGTCGGGCGCCGTCGCGTGCAGGCGCCGCGCCGCGCGGGCGCGAAAGTCATCGAGGGAGAAAGCCGCGTCGGGAGCCAAATCTCTCGCCGCGGCGGCGGAAACGACGCCGTCGCCCCTCACGCGGCGGCCTCCGCCATGGAGAAGAAAACGCCGCCGGCCCAGACGCCGAGCCGCCCGTTCTGCTCTTCGGCGAGGTCGACGAGATCGTAGACCGCGGAGCGGGCGACCAGCGCCCAGAGGTCGGAACGCACGTGGACGTAAGGCTTGAAGCCGCCATCGGTCGCCTCCTCGAAGCGCAGGGCGTGCTCGGGCCCAACGTCCACCACGTCGTCCACATTGGTGCGGAAGCGAATGCGGCGCTCCGGTCCCTCGCCGTCGCTCGCCAACTCCACCGCAAGGAAGGGCGCGTCCTCGACGGTGATGTCGAGCTTCTCGGCCGGCGTCACGAGGACGTAGCCCTCGGGATCGCGCCGCAGCACGGTGGAGAACAGCTTGACGAGCGCCGGACGGCGGATCGCCGACCCCTCGTAGATCCAGGAGCCGTCCGCCCGAATGACCAGGTCTAGCCTGCCGCAGCGTTCCGGATTCCATTTGTGCACAGGCGCGACGCCGCGGGCGCAGGCCTCGCGCGCAGCCTCCGCGAGCGCGGTCATCCGGTCCGGAGCGGGCTCACCGGGAGCCGCGCTCGGCGTCTGGTCGGACATCACGTTCAGTTGACGCTCCTGCATCTCCGGGCGGGGCCTTGGTGTCGCCCCTTTCCTGCCCTCTGCCTAAATGTAAGGCGGCGGACCTACGAGGGTAACCCGCCCCACGCCCGCGCTCCCGACCTTAAGCCCACGGCGCGAGGCTTGCATTGTGGGCCATACGGTCGTCCGATGCGTAACAGTCCGACGACACAGCATGCGAGGAGCGCTCCATGACGCAAGCGGCGACCGACGGCGCGACCGACCTCGACGCGGCCATCGTCCGCGGCGCGGAAGCGATCGGCGGCCATGTGGCCAGCGCCCGCGCCGCGATCGGCCAGGTTATCTTCGGCCAGGACAAGGTGGTCGACCAGGCGCTGCTGACGGTCCTCTGCGGCGGCCACGCCCTGCTGGTCGGCGTTCCCGGCCTCGCCAAGACGAAGCTGGTCGAGACGCTCGGCACGGTGCTCGGCCTCGACGCGCGACGGGTGCAGTTCACGCCGGACCTGATGCCCTCCGACATCCTCGGCTCAGAGGTGCTGGAGGAGGACGCCCACGGGCGTCGTTCGTTCCGCTTCGTCTCCGGGCCGATCTTCGCGCAGCTGCTGATGGCCGACGAGATCAACCGCGCGAGCCCGCGCACGCAGTCCGCGCTACTCCAGGCGATGCAGGAGTACCACGTCACCGTCGCCGGCCAGCGCTACGACCTGCCGCGCCCCTTCCACGTGCTCGCCACCCAGAACCCGCTGGAGCAGGAAGGCACCTATCCGCTGCCCGAGGCGCAGCTCGACCGATTCCTGATGCAGATCGACGTCGACTATCCCGACCGGGACGCCGAGCGTCGCATCCTGCTCGCCACCACGGGCTCGGAGGAGGCGAAGCCGAAGGCGGCGATGACCACCGACGACCTGCTTCAGGCGCAGCGCCTCGTCCGCCGCCTGCCGGTGGGCGAATCCGTCGTCGAAGCCATCCTCGACCTCGTGCGCTCCGCCCGTCCGGAGACGGCGGAGAAGGCCGTCGCCGACAAGATCGCCTGGGGCCCCGGCCCCCGCGCCAGCCAGTCGCTGATGCTGGGCGTGCGCGCCCGCGCCTTGCTCGACGGCCGCTTCGCGCCCTCGATCGACGACGTGGCGGCGCTGGCCGGCCCGATCCTGAAGCACCGCATGGCGCTGACCTTCTCCGCCCGCGCCGACGGCGACACGCTTCAGGGCGTGATCGCGAAGCTCGTCGAGCGGCTCGGCTGACGCGGATGGCGGTGCGGGCCGGGCTGCTCGATCCCTCCGAGACGCGCGTCGCCCAGCGGCACGAGGAGGCGGCGCTCGGCCTCGCCGGCAGCCTGCCCCGGCTGGTCGTCGCGGCGCGCCGAGCCTCGGCGACCGTCGTCCACGGCCTGCACGGCCGCAGGCGTGCGGGCACGGGCGAGAACTTCTGGCAGTTTCGTCGCTTCACCACAGGCGAGCCCGCCGGCCGCATCGACTGGCGCCGCTCCGCCCGCGACGACAACGTCTACATCCGCGAGCAGGAGTGGGAGGCGGCGCACACCGTCTGGATCTGGATCGACCGCTCCCGCAGCATGGCCTTCCGCTCCAGCCTGTCCGAGACCTCCAAGGTCGAGCGCGCCGTCGTTATTGGGCTCGCGCTCGCGGACGTGCTGGTGCGCGGCGGGGAGCGCGTCGGCCTGCTCGGGTTGACACGCCCGACCGCGAGCCGCAACGCCATCGAGAACCTCGCGCAAGCCTTGATCGCCGCCGGCGACGACGACGCGCATCTGCCGCCCGCGGCCGCCCCGATCGCGCGGCTGTCGGAGGCGATCGTGATCGGCGACCTGCTGGCGCCGGAGGAGGAGATCGCGGCGACCGTCGCGAGCCTCGCGGCGCGCGGCGGACGCGGGCATCTGGTGGCGATCGTCGATCCTGTCGAGGAAACCTTCCCCTTCACCGGCCGCACCGAGTTTCTCGACCCGGACGTCGCAGGCCTCAAGCTGGTCGCCGGCCGCGCCGAGGAGTGGCGGCAGGGCTACGCCGAGCGGCTCGCCCGCCACCGCGCGGCGCTGGCCGAGATCGTCCGCCGCCACGGCTGGACGCTGCACATCCACCGCACCGACCGTCCCGCGACCGAGCCGCTGCTCGCGCTGCACGCGCGGCTCGCGGAGCCGGCCGCATGAGCGCGCTCCCCCTCGCCTTTCTCAGCCCCTGGCTGCTCGTCGGCCTCATCGCCCTGCCGGCGTTGTGGCTGCTGCTGCGCCTGACCCCGCCGCGTCCGCAGACGGTCGCCTTCCCGCCGATGCGCCTCCTGCTGGACGTTGTGGCCAAGCGCGAGACGCCGTCGCGCACGCCGTGGTGGCTGCTGCTGCTGCGGCTCGGGCTCGCCGCGCTGATCATCTTCGCGCTCGCGCGGCCGATCTGGAACCCGCAGGCGGCCGCGACCGCGGGGTCCGGTCCGCTGCTCGTCGTGGTCGACAACGGCTGGGCGGCCGCGCCCGAATGGGACGCGCGAGTCGACGCCGCAAGCGCGGCGATCGCGGCGGCCGGCGACGACGGCCGCGCCGTGGCGCTGGTGGCGACCGCCGACGCCGCCCGCCGCGAGATCGGTCTCGAGACCGCCGACGAGGCCGCGAAACGCCTCAGAGTGCTTGCGCCGGAGCCGTTCTCGCCGGACCGCGCGCTGCTGCTGCCCGCGCTCAGCGAGTGGCTCAAGGCGAACCCTTCCGCCGACGCGCTTTGGATTTCCGACGGGCTGGCCGGCGGAAACGCCCGCGCCTTCGCCGACGGGCTCAAAGCCGCGCTCGGCTCCCGCGGGCTTGCGATCCGCATTGATCCCGCCCGCTCCGCCCGCGGCCTCGCGGCCGCCGACAATGCGCCGGGCGGCCTGACCGTGAAGGCGCTCCGCGCCGAGGCCGCGGGTCCGGAGACCGTGCGGGTGCGCGCCAGCGACCTGCGCGGCCGCGCGCTCGGCGAGACCGACGCGGCGTTCGGCGTCGGCGCCCGCGAGGCGACGGCGACCTTCGAGATGCCGGTCGAACTCCGCAACGACATCGCCCGGCTGGAGATCGTGGGCGCCAAGACGGCCGGCGCCGTGCACCTGCTCGACCAGCGCTCCCGCCGCCGCACCGTCGGCGTCGTCACCGGCGCGACCGCCGACACCGCGCAGCCGCTGCTGTCGCCGACCTATTACGTCACCCAGGCGCTCAAGCCCTTCGCGGACGTGCGCGAGGCCCGCGGCCAGGGCGCAAGCGCCGCCGTGGAAAGCTTCGTGGAGCAGAAGCTGCCCGTGATCATGCTCGCCGATGTCGGCGCGTTGACCGAAGCCGCCCGGGCGCGCCTGAGCGGCTGGGTGCGGGACGGAGGCGTGCTCGTGCGCTTCGCCGGCCCCCGCCTCGCAGGCGCCGCCGACGACGGCCTGAGCCCGGTGCGGCTGCGGCAGGGTGGGCGCACGCTTGGCGGCGCGCTCGCCTGGGAGACGCCGCAGGCGCTTGCGAGCTTCGCAGGCTCCGGCCCCTTCGCTCCGCTCGCCGTTCCGGGCGACGTGACCGTGACGCGCCAGGTTCTGGCGGAGCCCGACGCGGACCTGCCCGACCGGGTGTGGGCGACGCTCGCGGACGGCACCCCGCTCGTGACCGGCGCGCGCGACACCAAAGGACTGAGCGTCTTGTTCCATGTCACCGCCGACACCCGCTGGTCGAACCTGCCGCTGTCGGGCGCCTTCGTCGACATGCTGCGGCGGATCGTCGATCTGTCGGGGTCTGGTCCCGCGCCGAAAGACGCTGCGCAGGGCGCCGCCGCGGCCTCGGCGTCTGCCGAACCGGCGCAGGCCGCGTCTGCGCGCGCGACGCTGCCGCCGACCCGCACCCTCGACGGCTTCGGCGCGTTCCGCAGCCCGCCGGCGACGGCCAAGCCCGCCCCTACCGAAGGCCGCCCCGCGGCGACCCCGGACAACCCTCCCGGCTTCTACGGCCCCGTCGAGGCCGGGATCGCGATCAATGCGCTCGGCGCCGACACGAGCCTTGCGCGCATCGATCTGGCCGGCCTCGACGCGACGGTTTCGGACGTTGTGGCGGTGGAGCCGACGCCGATCGCGCCGTGGCTGTTCACGCTGGCCGCGCTGTTCGCCATCCTCGACAGCCTGGTGGTGTTCCTGCTCGGCGGCGGTCTGGCGCTGCTTGCGCGCCGCGGTCCAAGGGCGGCGGCGTTGGCGCTGGCCGTTGCGGGTCTCGCGCTCGTCGCGCAATCCACCCCCGGGATCGCCCAGGCTGCGCCGCCGAAGGCCGCTTACGACGAACGCTTTGCGCTCGAAGCGACGCTCGCCACCCGTCTCGCCTATGTCTCGACCGGCGATTTTGAAGCCGACCGCATCGCGAAGGCCGGGCTCGAGGGCCTGACGCAGCAGATCGCGCTCCGCACCGCGCTCGAGCCCGGGGCGCCCATGGCGGTGGATCCCGCCAAGGACGAGCTCGCGTTCTTTCCGCTGCTGTATTGGCCCGTGGTGGAAGGCGCGCCGACGCCCTCACAGGACGCGCTCGCCCGCATCGACGCCTACATGAAGCAGGGCGGCACCATCCTGTTCGACACCCGCGACGCCCTGACCGGCGGCCGCGGCCCGGAGGGCGACAGCCTGAAGCGCATCCTGGCCGGTCTCGACGTGCCATCGCTGGAGCCCGTGCCACGCGACCACGTTCTGACCAAGGCGTTCTACCTGCTCGATGAGTTTCCCGGGCGCTACGCCGGAAGCCCGCTCTGGGTCGAGACCATCCCCGCCGCCGACGACGGCGAGGAGCGCCCGGCCCGCGCGGGCGACGGCGTCTCGCCGATCCTGATCACCGGCGCGGATCTCGCGGGCGCCTGGGCGGTGGGCTCCGATGGCCTGCCGCTGTTCCCAACCTCCAGCGACGAACGCCAGCGCGAGATGTCGACCCGCGTCGGCATCAACATCGTGATGTACACGCTGACCGGAAACTACAAGGCGGACCAGGTCCATGTGCCGGCGCTGCTCGAAAGGCTGGGGCAGTGAGGCGGCTCCGCGGTCATCCCTCCCCTGGGACAGGGGAGGGTGGACGGCCGCAGGCCGGCCGGGTGGGGTGCGTCGACCACCTGCGCTCCACGCCCGAGCCCCCACCCGACCTCGACCTACCGGCCGAGGCCACCCTCCCCACGCCTGACGGCGCGAGGAGGGAAAAGGAAGACGCATGAACCTCGACGTCGCCTTCGCGCCGCTGCTGCCCCTCCCCGCGCTGATCGCTTTGGCGATCGCGGGCGCGGTCGTGGCGGCGCTCTGCGTGCTCGGGCGCACCCGCGGCGCCTGGCTGCGCGCGGGCGCCATCGCCTGCCTGCTGCTCGCGCTCGCGAACCCCTCCTTCACGCGCGAGGACCGCGAGACCCTGACCAACATCCTGCCTGTGGTCGTCGACCGCTCGGGCAGCCAGACGCTCGACGGCCGGAAGGAACAGACCGACGCCGTGCGGCAGGCGGTTGAGGAGCGGCTGCGCGGCCTGCCGAACACCGAGGTCCGCTGGATCGAGGCCGGGCAGGACGGCACGGCCTCGGACGGCACCGAGCTGTTCTCGGCGCTGCGCAACGCGCTGGCCGACGTGCCGCCGGAACGCGTGGCCGGCGCGCTGTTCGTCACCGACGGAGTCGTCCACGACGTGCCGGCGGACGCTCGCGACCTCGGCTTCACGGCGCCCCTGCACGCGCTGATCACGGGACGGCCGGACGAGCGCGACCGCCGGGTGGCGCTGACGCTGTCGCCCCGCTTCGGCATCGTCGGCCAGACGCAGAAGGTGGGCTTCCGGATCGACGAGGTCGGTCAGGGGCTGGGCCGGCCCGTGCCGGTGGTGGTGCGCCGCGACGGCGAGGAGATCGCGAGACTCGACGCGCTCCCCGGGCAGGTCACGACCTTCGACGCCCCGATCGCGCATGCGGGCGTGAACTTCATCGAGATCGAGGCCGAGCAGGTCCCGCAGGAGATCACCAGGGTCAACAACCGGGTGGTGCTGCCGATCGACGGCGTGCGCGAGAAGCTCCGGGTGCTGCTGGTCTCCGGCGAGCCGCACGCCGGCGAGCGGACCTGGCGCAACCTCCTGAAGGCGGACGCCAGCGTCGATCTCGTGCACTTCACCATCCTGCGCCCGCCGGACAAGCAGGACGGCACCCCGATCAACGAGCTGTCGCTGATCGCCTTCCCCACGCGCGAGCTGTTCGCCCAGAAGATCGACGAGTTCGACCTCATCATCTTCGACCGCTACGCGCGCCAGGGCATCCTGCCGATCATCTACTTCGACAACATCGCCCGCTATGTGCGGGACGGCGGCGCGGTGCTGGTCGCCTCCGGCCCGGACTACGCCGAGCCCGGCTCGCTGTTCGAAACGCCCCTCGCCCAGGTGCTTCCGGCCGAGCCGATGGGCGGCGTGGTGGAGCGCGCCTTCCGCGCGCAGCTCTCCGACGTCGGCCGCAAGCATCCGGTCACCCGCGGGCTGCCGGGGTCCGAAACCAACCCGCCGACCTGGGCGCCGTGGTTCCGGATGGTCGACAGCCGGTTGCGCGAGGGCGAAGCCGTGCTGACCGGCCCTGACGACCGGCCGCTGCTGGTCCTCGCCCGCGAGAACCAGGGCCGCGTTGCGCTGCTGCTCTCCGACCACGCCTGGCTCTGGGCGCGGGGCTTCGATGGCGGCGGCCCCCATGTGGACCTGCTGCGGCGGCTGTCGCACTGGCTGATGAAGGAGCCGGACCTCGACGAGGAGGCGCTGCGCTCGCGCGCGACCGGCAAGACCGTCACCTTTGAGCGGCAGACGCTGAAGGACGAGGTCCAGCCGGTGACCGTCACGCTGCCCGGCGGCGCGACGCGCGAGGTCACGCTGACCGAGGCGGAGCCCGGCCTGTGGCGCGGCGTGATGGAGACGCCGGAGCTCGGCCTGCACCGGGCGACGGACGGGACGTTCACCACCCTGGTCAACGTCGGCCCGCCGAACCCGCGCGAGTTCACGGAGGTCGCGAGCAGCCCGAAGCGCCTCGAAGGCGTCGCCGGCGCGACCGGCGGTTCCGTCCGCCGGGTGGTGGCGGAGCCGGGCGCCGACATCGAGGTCCCGCGCGTCGTGCCGGTGGCCGCCGGGGCGCGAGCCTCTGGCTCCGACTGGATCGGCGTCCGCCAAGCCGACGTCTCGGTGGTGCGCGGCATCGGCATCCTGCCGGTGTTCGCGGGGATTCTCGGGCTGATGCTGCTGATCGGCGCCTTCGCGGCGACCTGGGCGCGCGAGGGCCGGTGAGCCGCCCGCGCCACCCCCGCCCGACCTGAGCCGCGGCGATGTCGTGGGGGCTCGATCTCGTCCAGCACTTCCTGCTCGCCTTCTCCGCGCTGTTCTCGATCGTGAACCCGATGGGCGGGGCGCTGATCTTCAGCCAGGTCACGTCGAACCGCACGCATCTGGAGCGGGTCGCGCTCGCCGGCCGCATCGGCGTCTACGCCGCCATGATCATGTTCGGCGCGCTGTGGATCGGCGTCTACGTGCTGAACTTCTTCGGCGTGACGATCGAGGCGCTTCGGATCGCCGGCGGGCTGGTGGTGGCCGCCGCCGCCTGGCAGATGCTGAACGCGCCGGAGCACCGCGAGGCGCGCAAGCAGAGCCAAGCCGATGAGGCGATGGAGGGCGCCCCCGCCGACACCGCCTTCTTCCCTCTCACCATGCCGCTGACAACCGGCCCCGGCACCATCTCGGTCGCGATCGCGCTGGGCGCCAACCGCCCGGCGGAAGGCGCGGCCTTCGTCACCTTCGCGGTCGGCGCCTCCGCGGGCGCGCTCGCGGTGGCGGGCTCCGTCTGGCTCGCCTACCGCTGGGCGGACGGAATCGTGAGCCTGCTCGGGCCCGGGCGCGTGCAGATCGTGGCGCGGCTCGCCGCGTTCCTCCTGCTCTGCGTCGGCGTCCAGATCACGCTCAACGGCGCGATGGAGGCGCTGAAGCAGGTGCGGGCGGAGGAGGCTGCGGCGGTCGTTGCGCCGACGCGGCGATGAGGACGCCTCACAGCGGCTTGAGGCCGGCTTCGATCTCGGCCCGCTGGGGCTCCAGGAACGGCGGCAGCGCGAGACGTTCGCCGAGCGTCTCCCCCGGCTCGTCGACTGCGAAGCCTGGACCGTCCGTCGCGATCTCGAACAGCACGCCGCCGGGCTCGCGGAAGTAGAGCGAGCGGAAGTAGTAGCGCTCGACCTCCCCGCTGGAGCGCAGGCCCGCCTCCGTCACCCGCTCGGTCCAGGCGGTGAGGCCCGCGCGGTCCGGCGTGCGGAAGGCGACGTGGTGCGCGCCGCCGGCGCCTTGCCCCGCGAAGCCGAGGCCCGGCTGCACCGCGACATGCAGCTCCGTTTCCGGGCCGCCGCCCTCGCCCATGGCGAAGACATGGACACGCCCGACGCCGTCAGGATCGGCCTGCTCGGCCACATGACGCATGTTCATCACCTCGGTCAGCACCCGCGCGGTGCGCTCGAGCTTCGGCGCGCTGATGGTGATCGGCCCGAGCCCGCGGATCTGGCGCTCGGCCGGCACCGAACTCGCCTCCCACGAGTGCGCCTCGCCGGCGCCGCCGTCGGCCACGAGCCGGAGCCGTTGGCCTTCCCCGTCCTCGAGATCCAGCGACGGTCGGCCGGCGCGTTCGGCGATGTCCGAGACCGTGACGCCCTGCGCCGTGAGCCGCTCGCGCCACCACGCCAGCGCCGCCTCGTCGGCGACGCGCAGGCCGGTGCGCACGATGCTGTTCGAGCCCCGGCGCTCGCGCGGCGCGGGCCAGTCGAAGAAGGTCAGGTCCGTGCCCGGCGAGGCCTGCCCGTCGGCGTAAAACAGATGGTAGGCGCTGACGTCGTCCTGGTTCACGGTCTTCTTCACCAGACGTAGGCCCATAGTCTCGACGTAGAAGCGACGGTTCGCGGCGGCGTCGGCCGTGATCGCGGTGAGGTGGTGGACGCCGGTGAGCGCGAGCGACATGGGGAACGACCTCCTGGCTGACGGGGCTTGGCTTTCCATATCGGCGTGCGCGCCCGCAACGTTAAGAGCAGGCTGTATGCGTAGGCGCCCGCCGCTTATGCCGCCGACGCAACCAGGAGCGGGCGATGACCGAGTTCGTGATCGTGACGACCACGGTGGACGACGCCGACGCAGCCGAGGCCATCGCTCGGGCGGCTGTGGAGCGTCGGCTTGCGGCCTGCGCCGGGATCGTGGCGCGGCGGAGCGTCTACCGGTGGAAGGGCGCGGTGGAGACGGCGGAGGAACTCGCGGTGGAGCTCAAGACGCTTGCCTCTTTGGTTCCCGCGCTGCAGGCGGCGATCCTCGAATGGCATCCTTACGAGCTGCCCGAGATCGTAGTCACGCCGATCGTCGGAGGCTCGGCGGCCTATCTAGGGTGGGTGCGAGAGGGCGTAGACGTGGGGTGACGACCTCTACCAGCCCGTCATCCGCACGCGTGCATGCGGGGCGTGACGGGCTGGTTGGTTAGGCGCCGTAAGCTCTCACGCCCGCTCGGCCGCCCCACGGGGATCGAGCGACAGCGTCGGATCGATCGCGGGCGCCGTCTTGGGCTCGGCCTCGGCGCGCACCCGCGACTTCGTCGGGTCGTAGTGCGGGAAGGCGACCACCGTCGCCGGGATGCGCTTCTGCTGGCCGTCGAGCTTGCCGATCTCCACCGCCGTGCCGAGCTCGGCGTAGGTCACGTCAAGCCTCGCGAGCGCGATGGTCTTGCCGAGGATCGGCGAGCGGGTCGCGCTGGTGACGACGCCGATCTGCGCGCGGCCCACATGCACGCAGTCGCCGTGGCCGATGTGCTCGGCGCCGGTGACGTCCAGGCCGACCAGCTTCTTCGACGGCGTCTCGCGGCGGCGCTTGAGCGCCTCCGCGCCGACGTAAGGGTCGGTCTTCTCCTTCGGCACAGCGAAGCCGATGCCGGCCTCGAACGGGTCGGTCTGGTCGCAGAACTCATAGCCGGCGAAGGCGAGCCCCGCCTCGATGCGCAGCATGTCGAGCGCCTTGAGGCCGAGCGGCTTCATCCCGCGCGGCTCGCCGGCCGCCATGATCGCGTCCCACACCTCCGGGGCCTTGTCCGGGTGGCAGAACACCTCGTAGCCAAGCTCGCCGGTGTAGCCGGTGCGCGAGACCACGACCGGAATCCCGGCGATCTTGCCGACGGTGAAGCGGAACCACTTCAGCTCGGTCACCGTCGGCTGATGCGCCGGCGTGACGACGAGGGTCTCGAGGATCTCGCGCGACAGCGGGCCCTGGACGCCGACGTTGTGGAGCTGGTCGGTGGAGGTCTTCACCCAGGCCTTGAGGCCGTGCTTCGCCGCAAGCTCCCGCAGGTGGACGCCGCAGTAGTCCTCGCCGCAGATCCAGCGGAAGTTGTCCTGGCCGAGCCGGAACACCGTGCCGTCGTCGATCATGCCGCCGTGGTCGTAGCACATGGCGGTGTAGACGACCTGGCCCACCGCCAGCTTCTTCATGTTGCGGGTGACGGCGAGCTGCATCAGCGCCTCGGCGTCAGGCCCCAGCACCTCGAACTTCCGCAGCGGCGAGAGGTCCATGATCGCGGCGCGTTCCCGGCAGGCCCAGTATTCGGCGATCGGGCCCTCGTCGGAGTAGCAGTCCGCCAGCCAGAAGCCGCGGTACTCTACGAACTTGCGGGTGAGCGCTGCGGTGCGCGGGTGGAACCCGCTTTCGCGCGTCAGGCGCGGCTCGGCGTCGGGCGTCATGCGGTGGGCGATGCCTTTGGAGAAGTTTTCGGCGGCGTCGTAGACGCGCACATGGATGTCGGTGGGCTCCCAGGCGTTCGCGACATCGATGTCGTCCGCGCAGGAGGAGGAGGAGCAGACGAGGTCCGTCAGCGCCCGCAGCAGCACGTAGTCGCCGGGCCGGGACCACGGCTCGTCCATGGTGATGCCGTCGTCGGCGCCGACGACCGTGTTGAAGAAGAAGTTGATCGCCGGCCACCCCGCCCGCGGCTCGATCCCGTAGGGCCGCAGCGCGCGGTTGAAATTGTCGGTGCAGTTGTCGTGGCCGGGATAGCCCATGTCCTCGTAGTACTTCGATGAGCACGCGAGCAGGAAGGCGTCGTGCCGGCCGACCGTGTCGCGCACGATCTCGACCAGCGGCGTCATGCGCGCGTCGAAGTACTTCGAGTGTAGGCCGGGGCCGGGATTGGCTGTGCCCATGAGGGTGCGGGTGACGGTCGGGTCGAGGCCGAACTCTTTCCCGCGCTCAAGCGCCGCGGCGTCGAAGGCCAGAAAGTCAGAGCACTGCTTGCCGTCGACGTCGATGATCTGGATGTAGTCGCCGGCCTTGACGCGGTAGGCCTCGGCGGTGGCCGCCCTCACGCGCAGGTCGAGCTTGGGCTCGGCCAGCGGCGGCGGCGCGACGCCGCGGTTCGGGGCGTTGCTCGCGATCTCGAGCTTGAGGTCGGTGGGCGGCGTCTGCTCGTCCGGCGCCATGGCGCGACCGATCGGCGCCAATGCCACGATCGCATCCGCCGAGGCCTGGAAGGCCGCGACCGCGCCGGGCGCCGTGTCGGTCGAGAGCAGGCGGAAGCCGGCGAAGCGCGACACGTCGACCCCGCGCGCAGCGAGCGCGGCCTTGGCGGCGGCGGCGGCCTCCGCGTCTTCGTCCGAAACTTCGACGAAATCGCCAGAGAGAGCGCCCTCGGTCGCGAACAGCAGGCCGGGCTGACGCCCCTCTGGGTCCACGACGCGGCAGCGGTCGCCGGCCGCGAGGTCGAACACCAGCGCCTCTCCCCCACGGGCGACGAGAGTGGTGAGGCGGAGCGGAGCGGAGTCGGTCATGGCGTCCATGGACGTGGTCTTTCAAAAGAGCGGGACTCAAGCCGGCGCACGCCGCGCTGCCGCGACGTCGCAGCCTCCCTCTCCCCTTGCGGGAAAGGGTAAGGGTGAGGGGTCGTCCGGGACGCCCTCCGGCGGCGTTGAAGATGTCCCGAACGACCCCTCATCCGGCGCTGCGCGCCACCTTCTCCCGCAAGGGAGAAGGGAAGCAGCGCGCGCAGCTGTGCGACGGTCCCCGTTACTCCGCCGCCTGGCTCGCCGGCTGGTTCAGGAACGCCTCGAGCGAGTCGTCCATCGCCTTCATCCAGGTGGTGTGGTGCACCGGCGCGACGTTGCCG
Organism: Methylopila sp. 73B; assembly: GCF_000526315.1. Taxonomy (NCBI): domain Bacteria; kingdom Pseudomonadati; phylum Pseudomonadota; class Alphaproteobacteria; order Hyphomicrobiales; family Methylopilaceae; genus Methylopila; species Methylopila sp. 73B. The sequence continues at coordinate 2,050,049 of NZ_JAFV01000001.1, forward strand.
GTGATGACCGAGGGGTAGGCGCGGTCGCGGTAGGTGAGGATGCCCTCGACCTTGTGGTGCTCCCACTCCTTGAACAGCTTCGCCACGGTGTCGACGTCGAGATGCGGGTAGTCGGTCGGCTCCAGCAGCTCGCGCACGTAGTCGGTCTGGAAGTCGATCATCTGCTCGGCGGTTTCGAGCGTCCCGAGCCGCGCCACCCAGGCTTCGCTGTCTGCGTGCATCGTCGCGTAATCCGGCAGCGCGATGCGGTCGAGCACCACGTCGCGGGCGTACCACGCCTGCGCGTCGAACATGTTGAAGGTGTAGAACTGGTCCTGCGCGCCGATGTGCATCAGCTTCGGGTTCTGCTCCCAGAAGATGCCCTTGTAGAGGTTCGCCGGGTACAGGCTGGTGCGGGTCTCGAGCCGGAGATCGTCCGGCAGGAACGGGTAGTGGTTGAGATAGCCCGTGCAGAAGATGATCGCGTCGACGTCTTCCGCGGTCGAGCCGTCCTTGAAGTGGCAGGTCTTGCCGACGACCTTGGTCAGCAGCGGCTTCTCCGAGAAGCTCGCGGGCCAATCGAAGCCCATCGGGCGGGTGCGGTAGCTGAAGGTGATCTGCTTCGCGCCGTACTTGTGGCACTGGGTCGCGATGTCTTCGGCGGAGTAGCTCGAGCCGATCAGCAGCACGTGCTTGCCGGCGAATTCGTCAGCGCAGCGGAAGTCATGCGCGTGCAGCACGCGGCCGAGGAACTTCTCGACGCCCTCGAAGCTCGGCACGTTCGGCGTGGAGAAGTGGCCGTTGCAGACGAAGACGTAGTCGAACTCCTCCGACACCCGCTTCTTGGCGACGAGATCGGAGACCGTGACGGTGAACTTCTGGGTCGCCTCGTCCCACTCAACGTCGCGCACGGCGTGGTTGAACTTGCAGTATTTGCGGACGCCGCTGCGCTCGACGCGGCCGGCGATGTAGTCGTGAAGCACCGCGCGCGGTGGGTAGGACGGGATGGGCCGGCCGAAGTGCTCTTCGAAGGAGTAGTCCGCGAACTCTAGACACTCCTTCGGGCCGTTCGACCACAGGTAGCGGTACATGGAGCCATGAACCGGTTCGCCGAACTCGTCGAGCCCGGTGCGCCACGTGTAGTTCCAGAGCCCGCCCCAGTTGGACTGCTTCTCGTAGCAGACCATTTCCGGGACCTCGACGCCCGCGGCCTTCGCGGACTCGAAGGCGCGGAGCACGGCAAGCCCGCTGGGCCCGGCTCCGATAACGGCGACACGCTTGGGCAATGACCCCTCCTCGAACTCGTTCATGAGCGTCGTTCGCGGCCGGTCACGTCGTGCGCGCCGGCTTGTTCCCCTGCAATTCGACGGCCGAAACGATCCTTCATGTTTTCGTGAGTGTCAACGTTTTTGCTTTTGAGGAATTAGCGTCAGCCAAAGCCACAAACCTGCGAGAGCCTGTCGACGTCGAAAAAAGTCGCCTTCGGGTCTCGCCCCTGCTAGAGGCGCGGGCGACCCCGCAACATGCCCGGCGACGCCAGACCCGATGTCCCCGCTCGCGCCCCTTCCGCCGACCCTGCTCCGCCGCTTCGAAGCCGCCGGCTTCGCGCGCGCCGAGCCCCAGATTCTACAGCCGGCGGAGCCGTTCCTCCACGTCATGGGCGAGGAGTTGCGCACCCGCATGTTCCTCACCGCCGACGCGGACGGCCGCGATCTCTGCCTTCGGCCTGACTTTACCATTCCCGTCGCGCTTCAGCACATCGCCGGCGGCGACGCCGGCCGCGCGCAGTCCTATTTCTACGCCGGCCCGATCTTCCGCCAGACGCGCTCGGGGCCGAGCGAGATCGCCCAGGCCGGCGTCGAAAGCTTCGGCCGCCCGGATGGGCTCGTGGCCGAGACCGAGATCCTCGCGCTGGCGCTCGAGGCCGCCGCGGCGCTTGGCGTGCCCGAGCCGTCTATCCAGCTCGGCGACCTCGCCCTGCTCGACGCCGCGGTCGAGGCGCTTGAGGCGCCGTCCGCGCTGCGCCGCCGCCTGAAGCGCGAGATCGCCTATGGCGAGACGCTGGACGCCCTCAACGCGCCGCCGCCGGCCCGCGCCGCGCACGCGGGCCTCTTCGGCGCGCTCGACGCCGCCGGCCCCGACGCCGCCCGCACGGTGGTGGAGGATCTGCTCTCGCTCGCCGGCATCGCGACCGTCGGCGGACGCACGCCGGGCGAGATCGCCGAGCGCTTCATCGAGCAGAACGCCGCCCGCTCCGCCGCGCGCCTTCCGGCCGCCCAGCGCAAGGCGCTGCAGGACTTCCTCGCGGTGGACGACCTCGCCCGCGCGGCCGAAACGCGCCTCGGCGCCCTCGCCCGCGAGGGTCTCGCCATCGGGCCCGCCCTCGAAACGCTGGGCCGGCGGCTCGACGCCTTCGCCGGCGCGGGGCTGCCCGTCGACCGCATGCGGTTCTCGACCCGCTTCGGCCGCAGGCTGGACTACTACACCGGTCTCGTGTTCGAGCTCGGCCGCCCCGGCGCGCCCGGCCCGCTCGCGGGCGGCGGTCGCTACGACGGCCTCCTGACGGCGCTCGGCGCCACGCGCCCTGCCCCCGGCGTCGGCTTCGCCCTGTGGCTCGACCGCTTCCCCGGAGCCTGACGCCCATGTCCGGACCGCTGATCCTCGCCGTTCCCTCCAAGGGCCGCCTGCAGGAGAACGCGCACGCCTTCTTCGCACGCGCCGGCCTCAACTTCGTGCAGCCCGGCGGGGCGCGCGACTACCGCGGCGCGATCGCGGACGTGCCGAACGTCGAGATCGCCTATCTCTCCGCCTCCGACATCGCCGGCCAGCTCGCGAGCGGCGCCGTCCATCTCGGCGTCACCGGCGAGGACCTCGTCCGCGAGGAGATCCCGGACGCCGCGACGCGCGTGAAGCTGCTGCAGCCGCTCGGCTTCGGCTACGCCAACGTGGTGGTGGCCGTGCCGAAGGCCTGGATCGACGTCGCCACCATGGCCGACCTCGACGACGTCGCGGCGGACATGCAGCGCCGCCACGGCCGGCGGCTGCGGGTCGCGACCAAGTACGTGAACCTGGTGCGCAACTTCTTCGCCTGGACAGAGCCCGGCGACCGGCGGGGCGCGCGCACCAGCGTCTCGAACTACCGGATCGTGGAAAGCCTCGGCGCGACCGAGGGCGCGCCGGCGGCCGGCGTCGCCGACATCGTGGTCGACATCACCACCACCGGCGCCACGTTGGAGGCCAACGCGCTCAAGGTGCTGGAGGACGGCGTCATGCTTCGGAGCCAGGCGCAGCTGGTCGCGAGCCTCGGCGCGGATTGGCACGACGGCGCGCGCGCCGCGGTGCGCACCATCCTTACGCGGATCGCGGCGGAGGTGCGCGCCCGCGAGGTCCGCGAAATCCGGTGCCGCTTCGACGAGGGCGTGGGCCGGACGCTGGTCGATCTCGCCGCCCGCTACGACGCCCGCGCGCCGTTCGGCCCGCCGCCGCCGGGAACGCCATTGGTGCTGCATGCCCCGAAGAAGGCGGTGTTCTCGCTCGTCGAGGCGCTCGCGACCGCCGGCGCCGGCACGATCACCGTCGCGACGCTTGAAGACGTGTTCGAACCCAACCCGCGACTGGTCGCGGATCTGTTCGGCGCATTGGGCTGAAAATAGGAAGGGCGGAACCGCTTCGGGGGTAGCGGTTCCGCCCTTTAACGGCCTGCCGGTCGGGGGAGCCAGCGGCCAGTCGAAAAGCTCGGGGGAGCTTTCGGGGACATAACGTGGAGCCCCACGGCTGGTTCCACGTTTCCGCGAATTTTTTGATTTGTTGGATCGCCGGCCCTCAAAACATCATATCGCGTTCGTCCGCCGAGATGCGCCCAAATGCGCCGTGTCTTCAGGTCGGCGGAACGGCCGCGCCGAGGTGGCTTTCGAGAAAAGCGATCGTACGGTCCCACGCGAGGTTGGCGGCCTTCCGCTCGTAACGCGCGGGGTTGGCGTCGTTGTTGAACGCGTGGTTCGCGCCCTCGTACATGTAGAGTTCGAATTCCTTTTCGTTCGCCTGCAGCGCCTTCTGGAACGCCGGCACGCCGGCGTTGATGCGCTCGTCGAGCCCGGCGTAGTGCAGCTGCAACGCGGCTTTGATCTGTGGCACCCGGTCGTCGGCCAGCGGCTGCCCGTAGTAGGCGACGGCGGCCTTGAGGTCGGGCGCCGCGGCGGCGAGGCGGTTCGCCATGCCCCCGCCCCAGCAGAAGCCGAGCGCGCCCACCGCGCCGTTCGAGTCCGGCCGCGCCGCAAGGACCGGGATAGCCGCGGCCAGGGTCGAGGCCGTCGCGTCGAGGTCGAGCTTGCCGATCATCTCGCGCGCCGCGTCCTCGTCCGCGGGCGTGCCGCCCAGCGGCGACAGGAGGTCGACGCCGTAGACCAGGAAACCCGACACCGCGAGCCGTCGCGTGACGTCCTGGATGTGCGGGTTGAGGCCGCGGTTCTCATGGATGACAATCACCGTCGGACGCTTGGCCTCGCGCCGTCCCTTGGCGAGGAGGCCGGTGACCGGGCCGTCCGGGCCGGGAAAGGACAGGGTCTCCGTCACGATCCGCTTGTCGTCCGGCGCGACGATCTGGGCCTGGGCGTAGTCGTTCGACAAGGCGCCGAGGAGCGCCTGGGCCGCCGCGGTCGAGCCCGCGAGCAGCGCCAGCCTCTCCATGAAGCCGCGGCGGTCGAGGTCGCCATGGGTGTAGCGGTCGTAGAGGGCGATGGCCTTCTGATCGGGGCGCGGGGGCATGGCGTCGCTCTCGGCTTGGGCCGCGAAGGGCGCGGCGGACGAATCCTGCAGGACTTTAGACGAGAACCGGCGCGGTTCGCGTCTCACGTCGCCGTCACCGCGGCGGCTGGACCGAGCGCGCGACCGCCTCGAACTCGGCGCGGCGCGCGTCGAACGCCGCCTTTTCGGCGACGCAGACCACCGTGGTGCGGCCTTTCGGCGTGTCGACCAGCACGAAATAGGAGCGCGCGTCCGGCGCAGGCTGCCCGTCCGCCGCCTTGACGTCGCCGACGACCGCCGAGCCGGCGAGCCCCGCGTGTTCGAAAGGCGCCACGCTGACGACGTCGTAATACAGCGCGAGCGTCGCCTTGATCAGAGCGCTCCACTCCGACTTCGCGGTGAAGGCGTTGATCTCCGCCTGCGACAGGCCGGCGTTCTGCGGAGCGGCCTGGAAGCCGACACGGCAGCCGGGCTCGGCGCCGTCGCCCTTCCGGATCGCGAACGAGGCGGCGTAGCGCGCGCCGCCGTCGATCTTTTCCGCGACATAGCCCGCCGGCGCGTCGATCGCGAGGCCCGTGGCCTCGTCGCGCACGGGATCCGCCGCAGCCGCGGTCGCCATGAGCAGGCCCGAGATCGCGATGGCCGTTCCGAGCTTCATGACAGGCTTCCTCAGACGCATCCCCTGCACATAGCGCGCGCGGCGACGGGTGAGGAGGAAACGTTCGTTTGAACGCGAGGAAACACGCTTTTTGACGCGATGGAGCGATGCGACGGCTCGCGCGTTGTCGCTTCGCGTCGTCAGCGAAAGTCGGTTCCATGAGCGTGGTTTCAAAATGCGCGGCCGTCGCGCTCGGTCTTCTCGTGTCGTGGAGCGCCGCGGCGGCGGAGCCGCGGCCCGCGCCGCCTCCCCCCACGGAGTTGACGAGCCAGGCGGTCGACTCCGCCGATTTCGACGGCTGGCGGGCGCGCTCGGACGCGCGCGCCAAGGCGGACGCCGAACGCAAGACCGCGGTGGAGGCCGTCGCCAAGGCGCGCAAGAAGAAGGACAAGGCGGCCGCGCGCGATCGCCTCGCCAAGCTGCCGAAGCCGGACGACGGCGCAGATCCGTTCCTCGTCCGCGCCCAGGTGCTGCTGGACCGCGTTCATGCCTCCCCCGGCGTCATCGACGGGCGCGACGGCGACAACTTCAAGAAGGCGGTGCGGGCGTTCCGCGAGATGCGCGGGATGCCGATCGAAGGCGGGCTCGACCCGGAGGTCTGGACCGCCCTGGCCGCCGACAAGGCCCCGGCGCTGAAGCCCTACGTCATCTATTCCGAGGACGTGAACGGCCGCTACGAGGACAAGCTGCCTGCCGACTACGCCAAGCTCGCGAAGCTCAAATGGCTGGGATATCGCGATGCGGTCGAAATGCTGTCGGAACGCTTCCACATGGATCCGCCGCTGCTCCGCGCCCTCAATCCCGGCGTCGACTTCAAGACCGCCGGCGTCGCGATCCAGGTGGCGGACGTCGGCGGCTTCGCCGAGGGGACGGTGCGCCGCGTCACCGTCGACAAGAAGCTGGGAGAACTCCGCGCCTACGACGACGCCGACAAGATCGTGATGATCGCGCCGGCGACGATCGGCTCGCCCGACACGCCGTCGCCGGAGGGCAAGATGACGATCAACGGCGCGTTCCCGGACCCGCACTACATCTACGACCCAAAGAAGAACTTCCAGCAGGGCAAGAACCGCAGCAAGCTGACGCTGCCGCCCGGACCCAACGGCCCGGTGGGCTCGATGTGGATCGACCTGTCAAAGCCGACCTACGGCATCCACGGCACGCCCGAGCCGTCGCAGATCAGCAAGACCGCGAGCCATGGCTGCGTCCGGCTAACCAACTGGGACGCGGCGGAACTCGCGCGGATGATCAAACCCAAGGTGACGGAGGTGGAGTTTTCGGAGTGAGACGAAGCGCCGACCAGACCGGAGCCGCGTTCGCGCGCAACGTCGTCGCGCCGGTGAGCGCCCTCGTCGGCGCGATGATCCTCGCGAGCATCGCGGCCGCGATCTGGATCGCCCATCACCAGACCGCCGATCTGAGGGCGCGCGAGCGCAGCCTGGTGGGCAGCGCGATCGCCGCGCGGTCCGCCTCGCTCGAGAAGACCACCAACGACTACGCCCTGTGGGACGACACCTTCGAGCGCGTCGTGCGCCGCAGGGACGAGGGGTGGTTCGAAGCCAATATCGCGCGCCCCGCCGCCGACGAGTACGATTTTGCGCTCGTCGCTGTCGCCGACCCGACCGGAAACGCCCTGTTCGGAACGCGCGGCGGCGCGCGTTTTTCCGGGCCTCTGGATCAGATCCTGGTCGGCGGCTTCCGCGCCCTCATCGACCGCATGGCGGCCACCGGCGCCGACGCCACCGAGTCGGGGCTGTTGCTGCTGGACGGCGAGCCAACCCTGGTCGCGGTCTCCCGCATCCGGCCCTACACGGCCACGGCCGCCGCCGGCGCGGACCTGGGATCCCTGATCCTCGTGCTGGCCGACCAGGTGGGCCCGTCGCAGATGGATGCGCTGGCGAAGGCCTATCTGCTTCCGGACCTGCGGGTCGTCCCTGTCGCCGAGGACGACGCCACGCTTCCGCTCAACACCCTCGACGGCCGCCGTCGCCTCGTCCTCGCCTGGCGTGGCGGGGATCCCGGCGGCGCGCTGCTCCGCGATCTCCTGCCGCTTATGATCGTCCTGCTGTTCGCGTTCGCCGGGATGACGGCCTATGTGCTGCGCCAAGGCAAGGCGGCGACGATCCGGCTCGGCGAGAGCGAGCGCCGCGCCCTGCTCGATCCACTGACCGGGCTGCCAAATCGTCTGGCGCTGTACGCCCGGGTGGAGGGTCTCGTCGGCGCGGCCCCGCCGGCGAGCTTCGCCCTCGCCTATCTCGATCTCGACGGCTTCAAGCAGGTCAACGACGAGCACGGCCACGAGCTCGGCGACGAGGTGCTGCGGCAGGCCGCGCGCCGCATAGCCTCCGCGGTCCGCGAGATCGATCTCCTGGTGCGGCTCGGCGGCGACGAGTTCGCCATCCTGTTGCCCGGCCTGTCCGACGCCGCGACGCTGCGGCAGTTGGCCGAACGCGTGATCGCGACCGTCAGCGAACCGATCGACGCCGGCGGCGTCACGGTGCGGGTCGGGGCGACGATCGGCGTCGCGGTCTCGCCCGCGGACGGGCGGGAGACGCTCGAACTGATCAAGGTCGCCGACGCCGCGCTTTACCGGGGCAAGCGCAGCCGCAAGGGCACCGTGCAGTTCAGCCTGACGGCGTGACGCACAGCCGGCGGTAAGCCCGTCAAACGCCTCGGACAGCCACCTCGACGAAAAAGGCCCCGGATCGCTCCGGGGCCTTCGTCATTTCGCAGTGCGGGTCGGCTGGTCAGAAGTCCATGCCGGGCCAAGTCGGGCCTGCCGACTTGGCCATCCCCGGGAGATGGGCGGCTTTTATGGACGTCCTCAGAAGTCCATGCCGCCCATGCCGCCGCCGCCCATGCCGCCCGGCATGCCGCCGCCGGCGCTGTCCTTCTTCGGAAGCTCGGCGACCATCGCCTCGGTGGTGATGAGCAGAGCCGCGACCGACGCCGCGTCCTGGAGAGCGGTGCGCACGACCTTGGTCGGGTCGACGATGCCGGCCTCGATCATGTCGACGTACTCTTCCGTCTGGGCGTTGAAGCCCGAGGTGGCCGAGTCGTTCTCGAGCAGCTTGCCCACGACGATCGAGCCTTCGACGCCGGCGTTGGCGACGATCTGACGGATCGGAGCCTCGAGCGCCTTCAGGACGATGTTGAAGCCGGCCTGGATGTCGGCGTTCTCGTTCTTGATGTCGCGGATCGAAGCCTTGGCGCGGAGCAGAGCGACGCCGCCGCCCGGCACGATGCCTTCCTCGACGGCGGCGCGCGTCGCGTTGAGCGCGTCGTCGATGCGGTCCTTCTTCTCCTTGACTTCGATCTCGGTCGCGCCGCCGACGCGGATGACCGCGACGCCGCCAGCGAGCTTGGCGAGACGCTCCTGGAGCTTCTCACGGTCGTAGTCGGAAGTGGTCTCTTCGATCTGCGCCTTGATCTGGGCCACGCGGCCTTCGATCGCTTCCTTGTCGCCGGCGCCGTCGACGATCGTGGTCTTCTCCTTCTCGAGCGTCACCTTCTTGGCGCGGCCGAGCATGTCGAGGGTCACGTTCTCGAGCTTGATGCCGAGGTCCTCGGAGATGACCTGACCGTTGGTCAGGATCGCGATGTCCTCGAGCATCGCCTTGCGGCGATCGCCGAAGCCCGGAGCCTTCACGGCCGCGACCTTCAGGCCGCCGCGGAGCTTGTTCACGACGAGCGTCGCGAGAGCCTCGCCCTCGATGTCCTCGGCGATGATGACGAGCGGCTTGCCCGACTGCACGACCGACTCGAGCACCGGCAGGATCGCCTGCAGGCCGGAGAGCTTCTTCTCGTGGATGAGGATGTAGGGGTCCTCGAGGTCCGCGATCATCTTCTCGGCGTTGGTGATGAAGTACGGGCTGAGGTAGCCGCGGTCGAACTGCATGCCCTCGACGACTTCAAGCTCGGTCTCGAGGCTCTTGGCCTCCTCGACCGTGATGACGCCCTCGTTGCCGACCTTCTGCATGGCGTGAGCGATCATGTCGCCCACTTCCTTGTCGCCGTTCGCGGAAATCGTGCCGACCTGCGCGACTTCGGCGGAGGTGGCGATCTTCTTGGACGAGGCCTTGAGGTGCTCGATGACCTTGGCGACGGCCAGATCGACGCCGCGCTTCAGGTCCATCGGGTTCATGCCGGCGGCGACGGACTTTGCGCCCTCGCGGACGATCGCCTGGGCGAGCACGGTCGCGGTGGTGGTGCCGTCGCCGGCGAGGTCGTTGGTCTTCGAGGCCACTTCGCGCACCATCTGGGCGCCCATGTTCTCGAACTTGTCCTCGAGCTCGATCTCCTTGGCGACGGTGACGCCGTCCTTGGTGATGCGCGGCGCGCCGAAGGACTTCTCGATCACGACGTTGCGGCCCTTGGGGCCGAGCGTGACCTTCACCGCATTGGCGAGAATGTCGACGCCGCGCAGCATCTTCTCGCGGGCGTCAGCAGAAAAACGTACGTCTTTCGCAGCCATGTGATTGCTCCTTTGAGCAGAGTGTCAGAACAACCCGGCTCGCCGCGACGCGCGGACGCGCGTCAGGCCTCGCCGGGGATAGAAAAGCCGGTCAGTCTCAGGCGATCACGCCGAGAATGTCCGACTCTTTCATGATGAGCAGGTCTTCGCCGTCGATCTTGACTTCGGTGCCCGACCACTTGCCGAACAGGATCTTATCGCCGGACTTCACGTCCAGCGTAACGACCTTGCCGGCCTCGTCACGGGCGCCGGGGCCCACGGCGACGACTTCGCCTTCCTGCGGCTTTTCCTTGGCGGTATCCGGGATGATGATGCCGCCCTTGCTCTTCTCTTCGGCGGTCAGGCGGCGGACGACCACGCGGTCGTGCAGCGGACGAAATGCCATGGGTGAATATCCTCTCGAGCGCGTGCGTTGACGCTTCGCGATCCATAAAAGACGACACGGGAAACCGTGAGGCCCCGTTGTTAGCACTCTTAAACGGAGAGTGCCAACGCGACGGCGAGATACGAACGAGCTCACGGAGTGTCAAGGCCGCGACGCACGGCGGCCATGCAAAAAATCAGACCCGCCTCCCTGAGCGCCGGGCCGCGCGACGCTCAAGCCGTTGAGGCGAGGCCGACGACGGGTGGCGAGAGCGACCGGAGATCCCCGCCGTCAGCGCTCTGGACGCTTGATTCCCAAGGGCTTTCGGACGATCCTCGCGGCATGGCGACACGCGAACAGATCCTGGACATCCACAATCTCTGCGCCTGTTCGCACACGCGCATGGCCGCGCGGGCGGTGACGCGGTTCTACGACGACGCCCTGCGCCCCGCCGGCCTGAAGGGCACCCAGTTCGTGCTGCTCGCCGCGATCGAGGCCGACGAGGCCGGATCGATCACCGATCTCGCCGACCGCCTCGAAATCGAGCGCACCACGCTCGTGCGGAACCTGCAGCTGCTGCGCAAGGACGGCTTCGTCGCGCCCCTGAAGGGCGCGAACGGCCGTCGCAAGCCGACGCTGACGCCGCAGGGCCGCGCGGCGCTCGACTCCGCGCTTCCGCTCTGGCGCGCCGCCCAGGACCAGATGGAGTCCCGCCTCGGCTTCGGCTCCTGGCAGGTCACGCGAAGACGCCTTGGCGAACTCCGCCGCGCGGTGAGCTGACCGCGGGCGCCCGTTCAAACCTCGGCCACGTCCCGCGCATAGTGATGCTGAAGCGTGCCGTTCGCGTCGTGAAGCGCGCGCACGCCCGGAAGCCGCAGGAAGCCGTGGCGCTCGCAGAACGCGCGGCCTTCCTCGAAGCGCGAGTCCATCCACAGCGACAGCCGTCCCCCGCCGGACGCCGCGGCGAAGGCCTCCGCGCCAGCGAGCAGGGCGGCAGCGAAGCCCTGGCCGCGCGTTTCTCGTGCGAAATACAGCTTGTCGATCTCAAACTCGTTCGGGCGGTGGTGCGCCTCGAGCGCGAGAGCGCCGAGGATCACCTCCCCCGACGCCATGACCCACATCCGGCCGCCGCGCTCGGCGTAGTGGCTCGCCGGCCGGTCGAGCCCGGGTATCGCCTCGGCGTCGAAGGCCTTGCCCTCGAGTTCGGCGAAGACGCTCGCGATCAAATCGCCGAGCGCCGGCCCGTCGGCGTCAGTCGCCTCGCGGATCAGCACGTCCGTCATAGGCCCTCGTCGTTCCCTGCGTTCGGCCGCGGATCGGCCCGCGGCCGTTCTGTCATGGGGCGATGGCGCTCACAAGGCGAGCCGGCCCAACGAAAACCTCTGGCGCGCGGCGGTCTCGGCCGCGCAAATTCCTGCGAGGAGCGGCGCCATGGACTGTTTCGCCTTGGTTCGGCCCGAAGTCTCACGGACTCGTTCACGTCGCGTAAGGCGGTTTGTGCGTGTAATGACCGTCGAAGGCGGGCCGGCAGAAGGCCGCCGCCATCTTTCGAGGAGTAGAAGTCCCGTGTTCTCCCGCACAGCAGCGTCGCTCGCCGTCGCTTTCGGGGTGCTCGGCGTGGCTCCCGCCGCCCCGGCCCTCGCGCAGTCCCGCGTGATCGAAGCCCCGGACTACGTTCCCCGCAGCGAACGCCGCGTGGTCGAGCGCCGCTACTACGACGAGGAAGCCCCGCGCTACGTCCGTCCGATGGAGTCGCGCCGCAACCTCGGCGGCGGCTTCATCGAGGAGATCTTCGGCGACGACGACGCGCCGTCCTACCGTGTCCGCCGGGTTCCGACGCAGCGCGAGCGGCAGGCGGAAACCCGCCGCGGCCGGATGGCGCTCGACGGCGGCTACGACCGCTACGGCGAACGCCGGGCCGTCCGCGCGCCGACGTACCAGCGCTACGAGTACCTCGACGACGACTTCAACGACCCCTACGCGCAGGACAATCCGCGCTACGTGGCTCCGCGCCAGCGGCTCGCAGGGCCGCCCTCGGCCGCCGGCGCCGGAAGCTCGGTTCGCCGCAGCGTCGACCCGAAGTTCGCCCGCGCGACGGTGCCGTTCAACGGGCCCGAACCGGCCGGCTCCATCCTGATCGACACCAAGACCCGCTACCTCTACTTCGTGCAGGCCGACGGCACCGCGATCCGCTACGGCGTCGGCGTGGGCAAGGAAGGCTTCGGCTGGAAGGGCACAGAGACGATCTCGCAGAAGAAGGAATGGCCGGACTGGCGTCCGCCTGCGGAGATGCGCCAGCGTCGGCCGGAGCTCCCGGTGTTCATGGCCGGCGGCCCGAACAACCCGCTGGGCGCCCGCGCGCTGTACCTCGGCTCGACGCTCTACCGGATCCACGGCTCGAACGAGCCCTGGACGATCGGCCACGCCGTTTCCTCGGGCTGCATCCGGATGACCAACGAAGACGTGACGGATCTCTATGAACGGGTGGGTGTCGGGACCACCGTCAAGGTGATCTGACGGCGCTTAAAACCTTTAAGAAACATTAAGTTGCGGCCGGCGTCGAAAAAAGCGACGTCGGCCGTTTACGTTCGGTCGACCATGAAACCGATTGGCCCGTCGCGCGTTGGGTGCTCGAGTTTTGTACCGCCGGAGTACCTGTCATGGCGCCCTTTCGTGTTCTCATCCTTGAAGACGACGCTATCCTGGCCCTCGATCTCGAGACGATCGTGTGCTGCTGGACCGACGCCGAAGTGACGGCCTGCCGCTCGATCGCGCAGGCCCGCAAGGCGATGACCGACGGCTTCGACCTCGCGCTGCTCGACATCGACGTGGTGGACGGCAAGTCCTACGAGTTCGCGGAGAGCCTCCGCAGCAGCAAGCTGCCGTTCGCCTTCGTCTCGGGCGCCATGCAGGACGACTGCCCGGAGACGCTGCGCGACGCGGCGTTCATCCCCAAGCCTTACACCCAGCGCGCGATCGAAAGCGTCGTCGCCTCGGCCGCGGGCGCCCGCCGCCACCCCTGAGGGGCGCGCTCGCCCGCCGCATTGAAAAACCCCGCACGGTTCGCCGTGCGGGGTTTTTGTATTGTCTCCAGCCGTCGTCCGCGCGGCGGAGACGGTCAGCGGCGCCCCGGCGCCGGCGGCACGAACCGATCGAGGAACGAGCCGGTCCCGGAATCCTCCACCTCGGTTTCGCCGTCGTCGAGATCGCTCTCCGGCGAGGCCGAAACGGCGCGGGCCTCGTCGGCCGCGTCGAGGTGGGACGGGCGGATGATGGTCAAGGTGTCGAAATCACGTTCAGCGGCCATGGCTGAACTCCTGTAACGGCGACCGGCGGCGCCGGTCGCGGGTGATGCCCCTCAGAAAAAATCGGTCCTTGTCAGGCCCAGTCGTCGTCGGACAGATCGTCGCCGCCGCCGGCGTCCTCCGCGCCGGTCAAGCCGGAGAACCAGCCTCCGCCGTCGGCGTTCGAGGCGTGGTCGTCGGCCGCGCCGTCCGAGGCCGGCGTCTCCGCGATCTTGGCGGGCTCGGCGGCGGAGGCCTGCGCCTCATGGCCGCCGAACATCGACTGGATGCCAGAGAACAGCAGCGCGCCGCCCGCGACGCCGGCCGCCGTCTGCAGCGCGCCGCTCAGGAACCCGCCGCCGCGCGACGGCTGCGGCTGCTGCTGGCCGGGGACCTGCTGCGCATAGGGGTCGCGGCCATAGCCCGGCTGGGCGTAGGGCTGGCGATCGTAGGCCGGGCGCTGGCCATAGGCGAGCGGCTCCGGCTCGCGGGAGCGCTCCCCGCCGCCGAACAGGCCGCCGAGAAAGCCGCCGCCGGTGGCGGCCGCCGCGCGCGGTCCCCAAGGCGACGGCTGGGCGCGCTCGGGCGCCGGCCGCGCCGCCTCCAGCTCGCGCTCCAGCGCCTCGATCCTGCGTTGGGCGGCTTCGAGCCCCTGGTTCTGCATCACGATGGTCTGCGCCATCGCATAGGGCGCGTGCGGCTGACGCTCGACCTGCTCGGCGATGAAGGCCTCGGCCTCCGGATCGCGATAGGCCGTCTCGGCGCCGCGCACCCGGTCGAACAGGTCGGCGATCAGCTTGCGTTCTTCGGCGTTCATGGCGGAACCCTCCCGAGATCCCAAACCTCAACAACGCCGAAGCTGGTGATTGGTTGTGGCGGGTTCCAGTTTTCGCCGTGTCGATTGTTTGACGAAGCGTCGATACTGGGCGGCGGCTTGTCGCAGGCCCTTACGCCGCCGCCTCCGGCCGCCGCTCAAACCCCCTGCCCTGCAGGGGAGCCGGCAGCGGACCGCCGGTCGCCCAGTCCGCCAGCTCCACCGTGTGGACGCACGGCGTCGGGAGGCCGGAGCGGATCTGGGTGAGGCAGCCGATGTTGCCGGCGGCGACCACATCCGCCCCGGTCTTCGCGAGGTTCGCGGCCTTCCGGTCGCGGAGCCGCGTCGCGATCTCGGGCTGGAGGATGTTGTAGGTGCCGGCCGAGCCGCAGCAGAGGTGCCCCTCGGCCGGCTCCTTCACCGTGAAGCCCAGAGCGCGGAGCACGTCCTTCGGCTCCTCTTTGATCTGCTGGCCGTGCTGGATCGAGCAGGCCGCATGGTAGGCGACCGTCTGGCCCGTCTCCCGCGTCGGCCGCAACGGCAGCGTGGCGAGGACCTCCGAGATGTCTTTGGCCAGCGCCGACACCCGCGCGGCCTTCTCGGCGTAGGCCGGGTCCTCGCGCAGCATGAAGCCGTAGTCCTTGATGGTGGTGCCGCAGCCCGAGGTCGTCACCACGATCGCATCGAGCCCGCCGGCCTCGATCGCCTTCGTCCAGGCGTCGACGTTGCGCCGGGCGCTCACGAGGCTCTCCTCCTCCCGGCCCATGTGATGCACCAGCGAGCCGCAGCACCCCTCGCCTTCGGCGTGCACCACCTCGACGCCGAAGCGGGTGAGCAGGCGGATCGTGGCGTCGTTGATCGAGGGCTCCAGCACCTGCTGGGCGCAGCCCTGCAGCAGAGCCACGCGCGCCGTACGCTCCCCCTTCGCCGGGAAAACGCCGGGGCCCTCGTGCGCCGACCGCGGCTCGGACTTCGCCGGCGCCAGCGCCAGCATCGCGCTGACGCTTTTCAGGCCGGGGACCCGCCCGAACAGGGCCGCGAAGGGCTTGGCGAAGACGGCGCCCGCAAGCGCCAGCCGGAACCGGCCGGGATAAGGCAGCACGGCCGCCAGCACCGCGCGCAGGACGCGGTCGGGCAAGGGGCGCCGGTAGGTCTTCTCGATATGCGCACGGGCGTGGTCGACGAGGTGCATGTAGTTCACGCCGGAGGGGCACGTCGTCATGCAGGAGAGGCAGGAAAGACAGCGGTCGACGTGGCGGACGACCTCCTCGGTCGCCGGCTTGTCCGCCTCTAGCATCTCCTTGATCAGGTAGATCCGGCCGCGCGGGGAATCGAGCTCATCGCCCAAAAGCACGTAGGTGGGGCAGGTCGCGGTGCAGAACCCGCAATGCACGCAGGTGCGCAGGATCTTTTCGGACGAGGCGAGCTGCGGGTCCGCGGCCAGGCGCTCGGGAGCGAAGGAGGTTTGCATGCGTGTGGGCCTTAACCGCGCATCGCCTGCCAGTCCCGGATCGCGTCGAGCGGGTGCAGGATCATGATGACGTTCAGAGTGAGGTTGTCGCGGATCACATAGAGCGCGATCAGCTCCATCGCGATGGCGGCGACGACGATCGTCCAGGTCGGCGCGAGCCGCGCGATGGTGAAGCCGAGCGCCATGAAGCCGATGTCGGCGACCGAGTTCAGCACGCTGTCGCCCGCGAAGGCGTCGGAGACGGTGCCCTCGCGGTAGCGCTCGATGATGATCGGCGAGTTCTCCAGCAGCTCCCAAAACCCTTCGATCGCGACGGCCGCGACCAGCGCCGTCACGAGCGCGAGAGGTCTTCCCCGCAAACGCCCGACGAGAACGGCCAGTCCGTAGAACAGGAAGCCGTGGATCACGTGGCTGAGCGAGTACCAGTCCGCGACGTGCTGGGAGGTGCCGGCGTCGTTCGCGGCGCCGTGCCAGAGCTCGACCGTCCCGCAGGGACAGATCGCGGGCCGGCCCATGGCGAGCAGCGTCGCCGCGAAGCCCGCGACAAGCGCGAGCGCGACGCCGGCCCGCACGGCGCTGAAGCCTACCGGGCGCGAGGACAGGCTGGCCTCAGCGGACATGCATCCGCCCTGGGTTCAGCACGCCGGCGGGATCGAAGCTCGCCCGGAGGCCGGCGGTGAGGCGCGCGAGCGCCGGCGCCTCCGGCTCGAACACGTCGACGGCGGCGCGCACTGCGTCCGGCGCCCGCATCAGCGTCGCGTGACCGCGCGCCTCGCGCACGATCGGACGCAGCGTCGACGCGCCGGCGTCGCCCTCGGCCGAGGTCGCGACCCAGATCAACCCGCCGCTCCAGTCGTAGAGATGCGCCTCCGCGAGCGGCCCCAGCCGCGCGACCACACCCGGCCCCCGCGTCGGCGCGACGGAGATGCGCCATACCGCCCGCTCGGGCGCTCCCAGCAGCGAGGCCGCCGCGCCGATCTCGCGCCAGAGCGTCCGGGAGGCCTCAGCGTCCAGCCGCGACGCGGTTCCAAAACCCTTGAGCCGGGCGGCGAGCTGGACGGCGCGGTAGGCGACCTGGCTCTCGAAGTTCTCGAGCCTGAGGCAGGTGCGCGACGGCGCGCCGTTCCGCCCCGGCAGATGCGCCGCGCCGGACACCTCGAACGGCGTCCCCATGGCGGCGCAGAGCGCGGCGACGCCATGGGCGTCGTCGAGCCCTTCGAGCACCAGCGTCGCCTCGGTTTCGGCGATCGGCAGCGTCTTGAAGGTCGCCTCGGTGACGACGCCCAGGACGCCGTGCGAGCCGCAGGCGAACTTCACGAGGTCGTAGCCCGTGACGTTCTTCATCACCCGGCCGCCGGAGCGGATGGTCTCGGCGCGCCCCGTCGTCAGCCGGACGCCGATCAGCGCGTCGCGGGCCGCGCCGGCGATGACGCGCCGCGGGCCGGACGCGTTGGTCGCGACCAGGCCGCCGATGGTGGGGTCCGCCGTCGTTCCATAGAGCGCGCGATGGTCGAGAGGCTCGAACGCCAGCCGCTGCCCGACGCGGGCGAGCTCCGCCTCGACCTCCGCCACCGGCGTGCCGGCCTTGGCCGAGACCACCAGCTCGGACGGCTCCAGCAGCGTGACGCCGGTCAGGCGCGCGGTCGACAAGGTGAGCGCCGCCTGGACGGGCCGCCCAAACCCCGAACGGCTGCCGGCGCCGCGGACAAGAATGGGCGTCTTTGCGTCAGCGGCCTCGCGGATGGTCGCCTCGATGCCGGCTTCGTCGAAGGGAGAGACGGTCTCCATGGGGTTCTCGTGGGTCATGCGGAACCACCCCCACCCCGAACCCCTCCCCGCAAGGGGGAAGGGGGACACTGACGCTTCAGATGGATCTCATCGTTCGAGCCAAGCGCGACCGATCCCCCTCCCCCTTGCGGGGAGGGGCCAGGGGTGGGGGTGGCGCAGGATGGAGCGCCGACCTCAGAGACAATCGCCTCCATCACGCCTTCGATGTTCCGCAACACGTCGTTGTTCCAAAATCTGAGCACCCGCCAGCCCTCCCCCTCGATCGTGGCCGTGCGAGCGTCGTCGCGGGCGCTTTCGGCGTGCTGGCCGCCATCAACTTCGATCACGAGGCGAAGGGGCCGGCAGGCGAAGTCCGCGATGTAGGGGCCGATCGGGACCTGTCGTCGGAAATGCGTGGCGCCCAAATCGAGCTGTTTCAGACGGCGCCAGAGCTTCCGCTCGGCGTCGGTAGGATTGGGCCGGTTGGCGCGGGCGAAATCGTCCAGGCGGGCACCCGACACTGCGCGGTCGGTAGCGGCCCAGGGGCGGCTGTCGTTACTGTCGCGGGTCATGCGAAACCACCCCCACCCCGCATCCCTCCCCGCAAGGGGGAGGTGGGACCCTGACGCTGCAGATAATTCTCATCCGCTGAGCCAAGCTCCATCGGTCCCCCTCCCCCCTGCGGGGAGGGGTTAGGGGTGGGGGTGGCGCCGGATAAGGCGCCGCAGGCCGGAACCGCCATCTCCCTCACGCCGCGGCCTTCGCGATGCGGTTCTCCAGCGGGAACACCTTGGCGGGGTTCAGCAGCCAGGCGGGATCGAACACCGACTTCACGCGCATCTGCTGCATGAGTTCGATGCGGGTGAACTGGGCCGTCATCAGGTCGCGCTTCTCGATGCCGACGCCATGCTCGCCGGTGAGGCAGCCGCCGGCCTCCACGCAGGCGAGGAGGATGTCCTCCCCGGCTTTTTCAGCCTTCGCGAGCGAGACGGGGTCGTTCATGTCGTAGAGCACCAGCGGGTGCAGGTTGCCGTCGCCGGCGTGGAAGATATTGGCGACCTTCAGCCCCTGGGCCTCGCAGATCTCGCCGATGCGGGTGAGCACCTCGGGCAGCTTCCCCGTCGGAATGGTGCCGTCCATGCAGATGTAGTCCGACACGCGGCCCATGGCGCCGAAGGCGGACTTCCGGCCCTTCCAGATCGCGGCGGCTTCGGCCGGCGTCTTGGCCTGCCGCGCGTAGGTCGCGCCATGCGCCTCGGCGATCGCGCCGATGCGGGCGAGCTGCTCGTCGATCTCGGCGGCGGAGCCCTCAACCTCGACGATCAGCATGGCGCCCACGTCGCGGGGGTAGCCGGCCTTGGCGAAGTCCTCGCAGATGTCGATCGCGAGCTTGTCCATGTACTCGATCGCGACCGGCACGATGCCGGCGCCCAGCACCGCCGCGACGCAGGCGCCGGCGGCTTCGGGCGAGGGAAAGCCGAACAGGATGGGCCGCGCGCCCTCGGCCAGCGGCAGGATGCGGAGCGTGGCCTCGGTGACGACGCCGAACTGGCCCTCGGAGCCGCAGATCAGGCCGAGCATGTCGAGGCCGGGCGCGTCGAGCGCGTCGCCGCCGATCTCGACGATCTCGCCTTGAAGCGTGACGAAGGTGACGCCGAGGAGGTTGTTGGTGGTCACGCCGTACTTCAGGCAGTGCGCGCCGCCGGAGTTCATCGCGACGTTGCCGGCTATGGTGCAGGCGAGCTGCGAGGACGGGTCCGGGGCGTAGAAGAAGCCCTCATGCGCGATGGCGGCGGAGACGCCGAGGTTGGTGACGCCGGTCTGCACGCGCACGGTGCGGTTGGCGAGATCGACGTCGAGCACCTTCGACATCTTGGCGACGCCGAGCACGACGGCGTCCTCCTGCGGCAGCGCGCCGCCGGCGAGCGAGGTTCCGGCGCCGCGCGGGATCACCGGCACGCCCTCGCGGCTGCAGAAGGCCAGCACCTCCGCCACCTGTTTCGTGGTCGACGGCAGCACGACCACCATGGGCACGCGGCGGTAGGCGGTAAGCGCGTCGCTTTCGAAGGCCCGACGCTCGTCCTCGGAGACGATGACGCCCTCGCCCGGCACGATCGCCCGCAGCCCCGCGACGATGGCGTCGCGCCGGGCCAGGATCGCGGGATCGGGGGCGAGCAATGCGATGCCGCTCATGGACGTTCGTCTCCCTCGCCGCTGTTCCCGTCGTGCGCGCCGGCCGCGGCCGCGGAACGCGCTGTCTTCATATGCGCCCAGAAGGCGGATTGGGTCGTTCGACTTTCGGAGGCGTGTCGTACGCCCTTGCGCCAGCCGCCGCCGATGGCCCATGGTCGCCATCCGGTTCGTCTGCTTTACATTTGTTCGCGTCCCTGGAGTCGTTTCAAGTGGCGACGATGATTGATACGAAGCCCCGCGTCGGCCTGTTCGCGACCTGTCTGGTGGATCTCATCCGCCCCTCTGTGGGCTTCGCGGCGGCGAAGCTGATCGAGGACGCCGGGTGCGAGGTGGTCGTGCCGTCGCAGACCTGCTGCGGCCAGCCGGCCTTCAACTCCGGCGACCGGGCGACCTCGCGGGCGATCGCGCTTCAGGTGATGGACGCGTTCCAGGGCGTCGACTACGTGGTCGCGCCCTCCGGCTCCTGCGCGGGCATGCTGAAGAAGCATGTGCCCGAGCTGTTCGAGGGCGAACCCGACCTCGCCCGCCGCGCCGCGGCGTTCTCCGCGAAGGTCCACGAGCTGGTGTCGTTCCTGGTGGACGTGCGCGGCGTGACCTCGGTCGAGGCGCGGTTCGACGGCTCCGTCACCTACCACGACAGCTGCTCCGGCCTGCGCGAGCTCGGGGTGAAGACCCAGCCGCGCAAGCTGCTGGAGAGCGTCGACGGCCTGTCCATGTCCGAGATGCGCGATCCCGACGTGTGTTGCGGTTTCGGCGGCACCTTCGCGGTGAAGTACGGCGAGATCTCCGACGCGATCGTGGCCAAGAAGGCCGAGAACGTCTGGGCCTCCGAGGCCGGCACCCTGCTCGCGGGCGACCTCGGCTGCCTGATGAACATGGCCGGCAAGCTCCAGCGCCAGGGCCGCGACGTGAAGGCCCGCCATGTCGCCGAGGTGCTGGCGGGGATGACGGACGACCCCGCGATCGGCGAGCCGGCGGAGAAGGTGTGATCCGATGACCCTCCACGTCACCTCCCCCGCCTTCAAGGCCAACGCCCACGAGGCGCTCTCCGACGAGGCGCTGCAGCGCGCGCTGACCAACGTCGAGAAGGGCTTCATCGGCAAGCGCAAGAAGGTCGCCGACAAGCTGCCGGAGTTCGAGGCGCTGCGGGATTCCGCGCGCGACATCAAGAACCACACGCTGGCCCACCTCGATCTCTACCTCGAGGCCTACGAGGCGAAGGTCGCCGCGGCCGGCGGCCACGTGCACTTCGCGCCCACCGCCGCGGACGCCTCGAAGATCGTGCTCGACATCTGCCGCCGGGTCGGCGCGAAGGTCGTCACCAAGGGCAAGTCGATGATCTCCGAGGAGATCGACCTCAACACCCACATCGAGGCGGCGGGGATGGCCGCGGTCGAGACCGACCTCGGCGAGTACATCATCCAGCTCCGCGGCGAGACGCCGAGCCACATCATCGCGCCCGCCGTCCATCTCAACCGCGACCAGGTCGAGGCCGACTTCCGCCGCGTCCACACCGACCTGCCGGACGATCGCGACCTCCAGGCGCCGGAGTCGCTGCTGGCCGAGGCGCGCGGCGTGCTGCGCAAGCGCTTCCTCGCGGCCGACGTCGGCATCACCGGGGCGAACTTCCTGGTGGCGGAGACCGGCACCTCGATCATCGTGACCAACGAAGGCAACGGCGACCTGACGCAGACCCTGCCGAAGGTCCACATCGTGCTGGCCTCGCTCGAAAAGCTGGTGCCGACCCTCGACGACGTCAGCCAGATGCTGCGGGTGCTGGCGCGCTCCGCCACGGGCCAGGAGATGTCGGTCTACACCACCTTCTCCACCGGCCCGCGCCGGCCGGGCGACGTCGACGGACCGGAGGAGTACCACGTGGTGCTGCTGGACAACGGCCGCTCGTCGATGCTCGGCGGCGAGTTCCAGGAGATGCTCCGCTGCATCCGCTGCGGCGCCTGCATGAACCACTGCCCGGTCTACCATGCGGTCGGCGGCCACGCGTATGGCTGGGTCTATCCCGGCCCCATGGGGGCCGTGCTGTCGCCCTCGCTGATCGGCGTGGACAAGGCGGGCCACCTCCCCAACGCCTCCACCTTCTGCGGCCGCTGCGAGAGCGTGTGTCCGGTCCGCATTCCGCTGCCGAAGCTGATGCGGCACTGGCGGGAGCGCGAGTTCGAGCGGAACCTGTCCCCCGCCCCGGTGCGCTATGGCCTGAAGGCCTGGGGCTTCTTCGCGCGGCGGCCGGCGCTCTACCGGCTCGCGACCCGCGCGGCGATGGGGACGCTGTCGCTGCTCGGCCGCAACAAGGGCCGCTTCGCCAAGCTGCCGCTGGCCGGAGGCTGGACCGCCTACCGCGACTTCCCCGCGCCGGAGGGCAAGACCTTCCAGGCCCGCTGGAAGGCGCAGCAGGACAAGCGCGCATGACCGAGACCCCGACCTTGAGCGCCCGCGACCAAGTGCTGGGCACCATCCGCCGCTCGCTCGGCGTCACCGGTCAGGAGGCGCCGCGGCGCTTCGCGGTGGCCGAGCGGTTGAAGGCCCATCCCTCCGGCGTGCTGCCCGCGCGGGCGACGTCGAAGTCGCCGGCCGAGCGCGTCCGGCTGTTCGTGGAGATGGCGGAGGCCTCTGCCGCCACGGTTTCGACAGTCTCCTCGACCGCCGAGGCGCCGGCCGCGATCGCGGCCTTCCTGCGCGCCCACAACCTCGCGCCGGAGGTCCGGCGCGGCGCGGATCCCCGCCTCGCGGACCTGCCTTGGGGCCAGACCACGCTGACGGTGACGGAAGGCCGCTCCTTCGGCGACGACGCCGCCGGCGTGAGCGCCGCCTTCGCCGGCGTCGCGGAAACCGGCACGCTGATCATGGCGTCCGGTCCCGACAACCCGACCACGCTGAACTTCCTGCCGGACAACCACATCGTGGTGCTCGACGCCAGCGACGTGGCCGCGACCTACGAGGACGTCTGGAGACAGGTGCGCCAGCGCTACGGCGCGGGCGTCATGCCCCGCACCGTGAACTGGATCACGGGTCCGTCCCGCTCGGCCGACATCGAGCAGATTCTGCTCATGGGCGCACATGGGCCGCGCCGGCTGCACATCGTGCTCATCGACCCGGCCCATGCCGCCGACGACGCCAAGCTCGCCGGGGAGCCCGTCCCGGCCGGCTCGACCCCCGCCGAGCCCCGCGTCGGCGACACGCTCGCGCTCGATCCCGAAGCTCCGGAGAGCGGCGCGCCGACGCCGCCGGCGGACGGGCCTGAGCCTGCGACGTTGAAGCGGGCGCACGAGCCGAAGCACACGCCGGCGGAAGAGGACGCCAAGCTCGACGAAGCGCTGGACGAGAGTTTTCCGGCCAGCGACCCGCCCTCGCAGACGCAGCCTTGAGGGTCGACGCTCTCCGCTGACCTGCGTGCTTCGAGACGCGCCTTTGGCGCTCCTCAGCATGAGGAGGTGGGAGGTCGACGAGGAGACGGGGGTGAGGGCCTTGAGACGGACCAAGAGACCTCCTCATGCTGAGGAGCCTCGCGAACGCGAGGCGTCTCGAAGCACGCATTTCGCCTGAGCCGCATCGCGCTCTTTAACGAGCGCAGCCTATCGCGCTTGCGGACGGCGCCGGATCGGGCTTCAACCGGAGCGTCATGTCGACCCGCAACCTCGACGCCGTGTTCGCGCCCCGCTCCGTCGTCCTCGTCGGCGGCAGCCCGCGGCCGGGCAGCGTCGGGCGGGCGGTGCTGCAGAACCTGCGGAACGGCGGCTTCAAGGGCCCGCTCCGGCTGGTCAATCCGGACTACCCCGACCTCGACGGCGTTCCCGCCTCTCCCGATTTCGCAAGCCTGCCCGAACCGCCGGACCTGATCGTCGTCACCACCCCGCCCCACACCATCGCGGGCGTGATCGACGCCGCGGGCGCCGCCGGGGCGCGGGCGGCGGCCGTGATCACCAAGGGCCTCGGCCGAGGACCGGGCTCGCTCAGGGACCACGCCGAACAGGCGGCGCGCAAGCACGGCATGCGGCTGATCGGGCCGGGGTGCCTCGGCGTGCTCAGCCCACACGTGAAGCTAAACGCAAGCTTCGCGCCGCAGGCGCTCGCCGGCGACCTCGCGCTGCTCTCCCAGTCCGGGGGCTTCGTCTCCTCCACCATCGAGTGGGCGACCGCCCGCGAGATCGGCTTCTCGGGGATCGTGTCGTTCGGCGACATGGCGGACGTCGACGTCGACGACCTGCTCGACCATTTCGCGATCGATCGCCGCACGCGGGCGATCGTGATGTACCTGAACGCGGTGTCGGATGCGCCGCGTTTCCTCTCGGCCGCCCGCGCCGCCGCCCGCGCCAAGCCAGTCGTCGTCATCAAGGGCGGCCGGCACGCGGCCGGCGCCCGCGCCGCGGCCACCCACAGCGGGGCGCTTGCGACCTCCGACGCGGTCTACGACGCCGCCTTCCGCCGCGCCGGCCTGCTGCGCGTCGCCGACCTCGCGGACCTGTTCGCGGCGATCGAAACCCTCGCGCATGTCGCGCCGACCTCAGGCAAGAGGATCGCGATCGTCACCAACGGCGGCGGCCTCGGCGTGCTCGCGGTCGACCGGCTGATCGATCTCGGCGGCCGCCCGGCGCAACTGTCCGACGCGACCATCGACGCCCTCGACGCGGCGCTGCCGCCCGACTGGTCGCGCGCGAACCCGATCGACATCGCGGGCGACGCCACGCCCGAGCGCTACGAGGCCGCGGTGGCGGCGGCGCTGGCCGACGCCCAGGTCGACGCGGTGGTCGCCATCCACGCGCCGACGATGCTGTCGGAGGCCGCTCCTTGCGCCCACGCCATCGCCGCGGCCTCAGGCCGCGCGCGGGGGCGCACCTACCCGCCGAAGCCGGTGTTCGCCGCCTTCATGGGCTCGGAGACCGCGCCGCGGCGGATCCTGGAAGCGGCGCACGTGCCGTTTTTCCGCACCCCGGAAAGCGCGCTGGCGGGGCTGATGCACCTCGTCCGCCACGTCGAGGCGCAGGCCGCGCTGGTCGAGACGCCGCCCTCCGCGCCCGAGAGCTTCACGCCGGACCCGGCCCGCGCCCGCGCCGCCATGGACGACGCGCTGAACAACGCGCGGGAGTGGCTGTCGCCGACCGACGTCGCGGAGGTGCTGCGGGCCTACGAGATCCCCGTGCTACCGCACGCGGTGGTGGACACGCCCGAGGCCGCGGCTGAGGTGGCGCGCGGCTTCATCCGCTCGGGAAGCGCCGCGGTGATCAAGATCGTCTCGCCAGACCTTTCGCACAAATCGGCTGTGGGCGGCGTCAGGCTCGCGCTCGACACGGCGGAGGCGGTCGAGAAGGCCGCGGGGGCCATGCTCGCCCGCGTCGCCGCGCGGGCGCCGCAGGCGCGCATCGAGGGGCTACTGGTGCAGCCCCATGTGCGGCCCGACGACGGCGTCGAGACCTTCGCCGGCCTGTTCGACGACCCGACCTTCGGCCCCGTCGTGGCTTTCGGCGCGGGCGGCGGGGCGGTGGAGATCGTGCGTGACGTCGCTCTCGCCCTGCCCCCGCTGCACCATGGGCTCGCCCGCGAACTCATCGGCCGCACCCGGGTCGGGACGGTGCTCGCCGGCTACGACGGAGCCCCGGCCGCGAACGTCGACGCCGTGGCGCAGACGCTGGTGAAGCTCGCGCAGCTCGCCGCCGACATGCCGGAGATCGCCGAGCTCGACGTCAACCCGCTGATGGTGACGCCGCAGGGCGCGGTCGCGCTCGACGCCCGCATCCGCGTCCGCCTCGCGCCGCGCAACCGGCGCGCGGGGCCGGCCAACCTCCGGCTCGCCATCCGGCCCTATCCGAAGGAGTTCGAGACCGGCCTCACCCTCGCCGACGGCTCGGAGGTGCTGGTGCGCCCGGTGCGGCCGGAAGACGAGCCCCAGGTCGCGGCCTTCTTCCGAGCTGTCGCGCCGGACGACCTCCGCCAGCGCTTCTTCACGCCGGTGAAGGAGGTGCCGCGGCCCTTCATCGCCCGCCTGACGCAGATCGACTACGCGCGGACCATGGTGCTGCTCGCGATCGACCAGCGGCAGCGCATCCTCGGCCTCGCCCAGATCCACGCGGACGCCGACGGCGTCGAGGGCGAGTACGCGATCCTGCTGCGCTCCGACCTCAAGGGCCGCGGCCTCGGCTGGCGGCTGATGCGCACGCTGATCCGCCTTGCGGAGACCGAGCGGCTGCGGCGGATCACCGGGCAGGTGCTCGCCGAGAATTCGACCATGCTGTCGATGTGCCGCGCGCTCGGATTTGCGGTGAAGGTCGACCCCGACGACGTCGGCGTGCGGCTGGTGACGCTGGAGCTGGAACGCGGAGAGGGCGCGCGGGCGGTGGCGGAGTGAGGCGGGCGAGCGCATCGAGCGCGGACGTTTCCTACCGCTTCGCCGTCATGCCCGGCGAAGCCGGGTATCCACGACTGGGGCGTCGGGCTCTACGCCGAAGTCGTGGATACCCGCGAAAGCGCGGGCATGACGCAGTGGGTCGTAACCCAGTCAAGCTCTAACCGCACCGCGCCCAACCCGAGTGCGTGCTTCGAGACGCCTCGCTGGCGCGAGGCTCCTCAGCATGAGGGGCTTTGAGCCTCCACCAACCTCCTCATGCTGAGGAGCGCCAAAAGCGCGTCTCGAAGCACGCACCCGGTTGAAGCGCCCCCTCTCCAAGGAAAACAGCGCTCAAAACGCCTTGAACGTGATCAGCGTGTGGGTGTCGCGCACGCCCGGCGCGGTCTGCACGTGGGCGCCGACGAAGTGGCCGACGTCGACGCCGTCGTCGACGTGGTACTTCACGATCAGGTCGTAGTCGCCCGCGGTCGAATAGATCTCGGAGTGCAGCTCGAGGTCGGCCAAGTGCTCCGCCGTCTCGTAGGTGCGGCCGAGCTCGCATTTGATCTGCACGTAGAAGGTCTGCATCCGCCTCACGCTCCGTCGCCGCCGGGGGCCGGACCATACGGCGCGAGCGGTCGGCTCGGCAACGGATGGCGCGCCCCGCCCTTCGCTTGCTATGACGGCGGACCCTGATCGCCTCGACCCGAGGTCCGCGCATGCCCGCTCTCGACATCCTCTGCCTCGGCGAACCCCTGGCGGAACTGAACGAAACCGAGGTCGGCCGCTTCACTCTCGGCTGCGGGGGCGACGTCTCGAACGTCGCGATCGCCGCCGCCCGGCTCGGCGCGCGCTCCGGCGTTCTCGGCGCGATCGGCGACGACGCCTTCGGCGAGGCGCTGACCGCGCTGTGGGACGCCGAGGGCGTAGACCGCACCCACATGAGCCGCGACCGCGACGCGCCGACCGGGCTCTATTTCGTGACGCATGGTCCCGACGGCCACCGCTTCAGCTACCGCCGCGCGGGCTCGGCGGCGAGCCTCGTCGGGCCGGACCGCATCCCGGCGGAGGCGATCGCCGCGACCCGGGTCCTGCACGCTTCCGGCATCAGCCAGGCGATCTCGACCACCGCCGCCGACGGCGTGTTCGCGGCCCTGGCGAAGGCGCGCGACGCCGGCGTCCTCGTCTCCTACGACACCAACCTCCGGCTCAAGCTCTGGCCGCTCGCCCGCGCCCGCGCGACGATCCGCGAGGCGCTGACGCTGACGGATGTCGCGCTGCCGGGCCTCGACGACGCGGCGCTGCTGTTCGGCGTCGAGGATCCGGACGCGATCTGCGACGCCATCCTCGCGCTCGGCCCCAAGGTGGTGGCGCTGACGCTCGGCGCCCACGGATGCCTCGTCGCGACGCCGGAGCGGCGGGAGCGGATCGCGGCGCACCCGGTGCGAGCGGTGGACGCGACCGGCGCCGGCGACGCCTTCGACGGCGCGTTCCTGACGAGCTACCTCAATGGGCGAGACCCTTTCGCGGCGGCGCGGCGCGCCAACGTCTCCGCCGCGCTGTCCACCCGCGGTTACGGCGCGATCCCCCCGCTGCCGCGGCGAGCGGAACTGGACGCCGAGATAACGCGCGAGACAGCCTTGGGGTTAACCGCCGATTAACTCCAAGGCTGTCTCGCGGGACGTTGATCGTCGTTTCAGGCCGTGGCCGACGACGCCGAACCCCACGCCCGTTCGGGGCGGGCAAGCGCTGGAGCTGACGCGCGCGCGGCGAGCGGCGCGTATTCGATGACGCCGAACCACCCCATCCCGCGGTAGGTCTCGTACCCCGGCGTCTTGTGAAAGGCGATCAGACGCCCGGACGCGTCCGCGTAGAGGCCGAAGTCGCGTCCGCCGGTCGCGAGCGGAAACGCCTCTCCGAGGGCTGACCCGCGGCTGCCGGCGATCACGCGATGGCCGGCGTCGAGCAGCAACACGCGGCTCTGCGCCGCCTCTTCGGCGGTGAGCCTTACGCCTTCCACGATGGAGCGCGCTTGCGGCTCCCAGTCGAAGTGGATCGCGAGGAAGCCCAGAGGCTTGCCGTGCGGCGCGCCGCCTTCGCGCACCGAGGCGACGTAGGTCGCGACCTGCGCGCCTCCGAGCTCCGCGCAGCGGTCGATCTCGGCGACCGCGAAATCGTCGCCCGAGGCGAGGCTCTTCGCCTTGGCGAACCAACGCGTCCGGCTCGCGTCCGCGCCGCGGGCCGCGAAGCGCTGCGGCCGACCGTTTGCGACGACCCGGCCGTTCAAGTCGCAGAGCCAGAGGTCCAGATAGACCGTGTAAGCCGACAGGATCACCCCGAGCCGGCGCTCGGCGTGCGCGACGGCCTCCGCCCGCGGCGCCGCGGCGCAGTCCACCACGGCGCTGTCGGTGGCCCACCAGCGCACGTCGCAGGTGCGCTCGTAGAGATTGCGATCGATGATTTCCACCGCATTCAAAGCGAGGTCGACGAAGCGGTCGCCCCGCGCGGCTGAGGCGAGACCTGAAACCGCGTCGCGAAGATCGTCGACGCGGGCGCCAACGTCGCCGCCGAGGCTCGCCGCAAGCGTCTCGATCTCCCGCGCGACCCCTTTCACTTCCTCCGCAACCACCGCGAATCCGGTCTGGCCGGCATGGGCCGCCTCGATCTGGGCGTTCAGCGCCAGCAGCCGCATCCGCCGGGTGATGTTCTGGATCGCCGCGATGTTGGAGCGGGCGGCCTCCTTCAGGCTTTCCGCCGCCTGATCCACCACGATTCCCAAGGATTGCCCCGCCTGCGTAGCCATAGCGCCAAGGTTCCCCGACTAAGTACAATCACTGAGCCGAGTGAAGGATCGCCGGGTTAGTCAGAGGTTAATCGCGTCGGAGCCTTCCGCCGCGACGGCTGCGGCAAAAACGACCCTGCATCGATAATAGGCAAGGATGCGCGTCCTGACCCGACGCGAGAGCGTCGTTCCGACCGACCTGGGCCGCCCCGTTCGCTACCCCGTGAACCAGTAGCGGGTGAGGTGGAAGAACATCGGCGCGGCGAAGATGATCGAATCCACGCGGTCCAGCACGCCGCCATGGCCCGCGATGACGTAGCCCCAGTCCTTGGCGCCGAGGTCGCGCTTCACGGCCGAGAGCACGAAGCCGCCGAAGAAGCCGGCGACGACGATGACGAGGCTCATCCCCGCGGCCTGCAGCGGCGAGAACGGGGTGAGCCCATGGAGCGCAACCCCGATCAGGACCGCCGTCGCCCAGCCGCCGAGCAGGCCCTCGACCGTCTTCGACGGGCTGACGTTGGGGGAGAACCGCGTGCGGCCGATCAGCTTGCCGAAGACGTACTGGGCGACGTCGGAGAGCTGGGCCACCACCACGAGATAGAGCACCAGCATCGCCGGGTCGGTCCCGGTGTCGAGCATCATCAGCGCGGGAGCGTGGCTGAGCATGTAGACGGTGAGCATCAGCCCCCACTGCACCTTGGCCTGGCGCGCGAGGAAGTCGGTGACGTCGCCCGCAAGCGTCGAGATCGCGGGCAGGATCAGGAAGGCGTAGACCGGGATGAACACGGCGAAGAGGCCGTACCAGCCGGTGCCGAGCAGCAGGTAGTGGATCGGCAGCGCCACGAAGAACGACAGGAACAGCGCCCGATGGTCGCCGGCGCGCGAGGGCGCGAGCGACCAGAACTCCCGCAGCGCCATGAAGGACAGGCCGGCGAACAGCAGCGTGGTCGCGACGGGCCCAAGCGCCAGCGCGCCGCCGAAGACGATCGCCATCACCCACCACGAGCGGGTGCGGGCGTTGAGGTTCTGGATGGTGGCGCGGCCCTCCGGCGTCGTCGCGCGGCGCTCCAGCGCGCGGCCGACGATGGTGGCGGCCGCGAGGATCGCGATCACGCCGACGAGCACCCAGCCGAAGGCCGCGCTCACGTGGAGGCTCCCTTGCGGCGCGGCGCGAGGCTTTCGACCGCCGCGCGGGCGCGGGCGAGAAACTCCGCCTTGGGCTCGCCGGGCACTGTCGTCAGCGGCGCGCCGAACCGGGCGGTGCAGGTGAGCGGCACGATCAGAAACGAGCCCTTCGGCATGACGCGGGCCAGATTGTCGAGATGCACGGGGATCAGCTCGGCCTCCGGATGCCGCTCGGCCAGGCGATGCAGCCCGCTCTTGAAGGCCGCGACCTCCTCGCCGGCGCCGCGCGTGCCCTCCGGGAAAATCAGCACCGACTCCCGCCGGGCGAGCGCCTCGTCCACCGGGGCGAGCGGGTCGCCCTCCCCGCGGCCGTCGCGATCGATCAGCACGGCGCGCAGGCACTTCTCAGAGACGAAGCGCTTGAGCGCCGAGCCGCCCCAGTAGTCGCGCGCTGCGACCGGGCGGGTCCGCCGGCGCAGCTCCGGCGGCAGCGCCGAGATCACCGCGAGCGTGTCGAAGTGGCTGGTGTGGTTGGCGAAATAGATCCTCGAGCGGGTCTCGGGCGTCGAACCCACCCATTCGCCGCGTGCGCCCACGAGGACGCGCACGAGCACGATCAGGATCTGCCGGGCGAGAGCGGTGGCGCTCATGTCGCGCGGAGCTTCGTCGCGATGGCGGCGGTGCGCGTCACGCATGTGACGAGGCTGCCCGCGGGGATGAGCGCCACGGCGACCAGCAGCGACCAGCGCGTGTCGCTGAACGTCCACTCCACGCTCTGCGCGACCAGCGCCGCGGTCAGCGCCGCCATGCGCCGCTGCTTCGCCATGACGCCGGAGAAATCCTGCGGCAGTCCCAGCGAGCCGCCGAAGACGCGGACATAGGCGGTGAGCGCCGCAGCCAGCGCCGCCGCCCAGCCGAGCCAAGGAACGCCCGCGGCGTAGCCCAGCGGCGCGAGCAAAAGCGTGTCGGCGATCCGGTCGGGAAACTCGTTGTAGATCGCGCCGACCGCCGACTTCTTGCCGCCCTCGACCGCGACCATGCCGTCGAGCAGGTTGCAGACCAGCCGGAGCTGGACGCAGCCCGCAGCCGCGAGCCAGGCTAGCGGCGTGTGGCCGGCGGCGATCAGCGCGCAACCGAGGCCCGCGAACAGGACGGAGGCGACGGAGATCTGGTTGGGCGTGACGTTGGTGCGGGCGAGGCCGCCGGCCAACCGTATCGCCCAGCCCGACGAGCGGCTCGCGATCGGTCGGCGCGCCGGCCCCTCGCTTGTGTCTAACGCCCCGGGTTGCACCCGATCGTCCCCCGTCCGAAAAGCCGGCCTCCCCGCGAGGCCTCGGTGCGAGTTACATCAAATCGGGCGGGGGCTGTCGACCTTTCGCCGAAACGGCCTCCCGCGGCGGCCCGAAACAGGTCTAACGCTCGCGTCCGCCTGACTCGCGACACGGGAGCGGATAGAGTGGCTCGATGGATCCCCGCCCTTCCCTCACCGCCCACGACGCCCAGGCGCTGCTCGACTGGTACGTCGCCATGGGCGTCGACGCCGCGCTCGAGGATGTCGGGCAGGATCGGTTTGCGGAGAGCGCCACGAGACTAAGGCCGCCGCCGGCTGCTGAGCCCCTGCCCGCGCAGCCCGCGGCGCGGGCGCCCGCTTCAGCGGCGGCGCTGGCGGCGGCGCCCGACGAGACCGCCGCCGCGGCGCGGCAGGCGGCGGCCAGCGCCGCGACGCTCGACGACCTGCGCGCGATTCTGGAGCGCTTCGACGGCTGCGCGCTGAAGGCGACCGCGAGCCGCACCGTCTTCGCCGACGGCGCGCCGGGCGCCCGGCTGATGCTGGTGGGCGAGGCCCCGGGCCGCGAGGAGGACCTGTCGGGCCTTCCCTTCGTCGGCCGGTCCGGCCAGTTGCTGGACCGCATGCTGGCCGCGATCGGGCTGGAACGCTCGGAGGTCTACATCGCGAACGTCATTCCGTGGCGGCCGCCCGGCAACCGCACGCCGACGCCGCAGGAGACGGAGACCTGCCTGCCCTTCATCCGGCGGCAGATCGAACTGGCGCAGCCCGACGTGCTCGTCGCCCTCGGCGGATCCGCGGCGCAGAGCCTGTTCCGCGCCAAGGACGGCATCCTGAAGCTGCGCGGCAAATGGCTGGACTATGACGCTGGGGGCCGCTCGATCCGCGCCATGGCGACGCTGCATCCGGCCTATCTGCTGCGCAGCCCGGGCCAGAAGAAGTTCGCCTGGCGCGACCTGAAGGCGATCCGCCGCGTGCTCGACGGCGCCTGAGCCGACGCCCGCCGGCGCCCGGCGCCGCGGGCGTCGCGCGATCGCTCAGTGGTACCCCTCGCCCTCACGGACCTTGCCGCGGAACAGCCAGTACACGAACACGGTGTAGCCGATGATGATCGGGAACAGCACGATGGTGCCGGCGCCGAGGAAGATCTGCGAGGCCGGCGCTGCGGCCGCGTCCCAGAAGGTGATGGTCGGCGGCACCAGATAGGGCCAGGTCGAGATCGCGAGGCCGACGAAGCCGAGCAGGAACAGGGCGATCGAGCCGAGGAACGGCAGGATCTCGCGGCCCGCGGCCAGCCCTCGCCACACGCCGAAAGCGACGAGCGCGGTCAGCACGGGCGCCGGCCACAGATAGAGGATGTTGGGAAACGAGAACCAGCGGTCCCAGATCCGGTCGATCGCGAGCGGCGTCCAGAGGCTGACGAGCGCCATCGCCGCCAGCATCGCGAGCAGAAGGCCGGGCGCCTGCGCGCGGGAGCGGCGGGCGACCTCACCGTCGGTCTTCATGTTAAGCCAGGTCGCGCCGAGCAGCGCGTAGCCCAGCACCACGCCGACGCCGCAGACCAGCGCGAACGGCGTGAGCCAATCGAGCGGCCCGCCGGCGAATTGCAGCCCGTTCGTCGCAGTGGGCCGCACGTCGATCCCCTGCAGCAGGCCGCCGAGGATCAGGCCCTGGCAGAAGGCGGCGACGATCGAGCCGCCGGCGAAGGCGACGTTCCAGACGCCCTTGTTGGGCTTCGCCACCCAGCGGAACTCGAACGACACGCCACGGAAGATCAGCGCCAGCAGCATGACGATGACCGGCAGGTAGAGCGCCGGCATGATGACCGCGTAGGCCTTGGGAAAAGCCACCCACAGGCCGCCGCCGCCGAGCACCAGCCAGGTCTCGTTGCCGTCCCAGAACGGCGCGACCGTGTTCATCATCTGGTCGCGTTCGTGTTCGGTCTTCGTGAACGGAAACAGGATCCCGATCCCGAGGTCGAAGCCGTCGAGCACCACGTACATCGCGACGGCGCCGCCGATGATCAGCCCCCAGGCGAGCGGCAGATACCATTCCATGGACGTGACGCTCCCTCAGCTTTTCGCACGCCAGCGGCGCTGGCGGATCATGGAAACGACTGGACGACCGCGATTTCGCCGACGATCGCCGCGTTGAACGCCAGCAGTTCGTCCGCTGGTATCCAGTACTCAAGATGGTCGCGGCCGCCGGCCTCCTGCGGCGCATAGGCCTGGAGAAAATCCTCGCGAACCTCGAAACGCGTGACGTAGCCCGCTCCGCTCGCTGGCACGTTCCAGTCCCGTGCGATCTTCGCCGCGTATTCCTGCGTCAGCACCGGGTAGAAGATCGGCTGATCCGGCAGCCGGGGCGGAAAGGCGCGGGACCCGGCCTCGCGTATGAGGGCGAGTTCCTGCGGTCCAACGGGTCGCCACAATGTCACCGTGCGCGGCGCGTCGCTCATCGCGCGGGCTCCATTGCGCCGTCGTGGACGACCTCTCCCACCGCCTCGCCCGCGCCCGACAGGGGGCGGCTGGGCTGGCCGTGGCGCGGCGGGGCGGTGACGGTCGCGTCGGGGCCGCGGTTGATGAGGCGGTTCACGTAGTAGACGCCCATCGAGAACACGACGCAGTAGACCAGCACGAACAGCGCGAGCGAGGTCCAGAGCGCGGCGGCCGCCACCGGCGAGGCGGCGTCGGCGGTGCGCAGCACCCCATGCACCACCCAGGGCTGGCGGCCGGTCTCGGTGGTGATCCACCCCGACAGGATCGCGATGAAGCCGAGCGGCCACATGCAGGAGGCCGGCCACTGGAACCAGGTCGCCTCCCACAGCGTCCCCCGCCGCCACAGCCAGGCGCCGATGAGGCCGGTCGCGATGAACAGCATCCCGATCGCGACCATCAGCCGGAAGCCGAAGTAAGTGGTGATAAGCGGCGGCCGCTCGTTGGCCGGAAAGTCCTTCAGCCCCTTGATGCGCCCGTCCCAGCTGTGGGTGAGGATCAGGCTGGAGAGGTTCGGGATCGCGAGCTCGAAGTCGGTGCGCTCGGCTTCGGCGTTCGGCCAGCCGAACAGCGACAGCGCGACCGGCTTGGAGCCGTCCCAGTGCGCCTCCATGGCGGCGATCTTCGCGGGCTGATGCTCCAGCGTATTGAGCCCGTGCGCGTCGCCGACGAAGAGCTGGAGCGGGGCGACGATCGCGATCATGCCGACCGCCATGCGCACCATGGTGCGCGCGTCCTCGCCGAAGCGCTTCTGCAGGAGATAGCGGCACCCGACCGCCAGCACGACCACCGCCGTGGTGAGGTAGGCCGCGATCATCATGTGGGCGAAGCGGTAGGGGAACGACGGGTTGAAGATGATCTTCACCCAGTCGGTCGGATAGGCGATCCCGTCCTTCATCTCAAAGCCGGCCGGGGTGTGCATCCAGCTGTTGGCGGACAGGATCCAGAAGCCGGAGATCGCGGTGCCGAAGGCGACCACGCAGGCCGAGAGCACGTGCAGCCACGGCGGCACCCGCGTCCAACCGAACAGCATGATCCCGAGGAAGGTCGCCTCCAGGAAGAAGGCGGTCAGCACCTCGTAGCCGATCAGCGGGCCGATGACGTTGCCGACGACCTCGGAGAACCGGCTCCAGTTGGTGCCGAACTGGTAGCTCAGCACGATGCCGGACACGACGCCCATGGCGAAGGAGACCGCGAAGATCTTGGTCCAAAACCGGGCGAGCCGGTGGTAGCGCTCCGCGCCGGTCTTCGACCACAGCAGCAGCAGCGTCGCGATGTAGGCCGAGGTCCCGATCGAGAACGCCGGAAAGACGATGTGGAAGGAGACCGTGAAGGCGAACTGCAGCCGCGCGAGGAAGGTGGGGTCGAAGTCCATCCGGCGTCTCCCGTCCAGGCGCCGGATGCGTCGC
The DNA here is from genome assembly GCF_000526315.1 of Methylopila sp. 73B. Lineage (NCBI taxonomy): Bacteria > Pseudomonadati > Pseudomonadota > Alphaproteobacteria > Hyphomicrobiales > Methylopilaceae > Methylopila > Methylopila sp. 73B. Next base: position 2,085,229 of record NZ_JAFV01000001.1, read on the forward strand.
GTCGCCGGCGTCCGCTTGGTCGGCCGACCATAGGCGCCGCGGCCCGGCTTGCACAGACCGTCTTTTGAACGGTTCGAAGCGATCACGATCGCGCGTACCAAGCGGCGAAAAGGGCGCTAGATACGCGCTCTGACGGGCGATGATTTGCAGGGGAACGGCCATGCGCTGGGAGGATTTCCGCCGGAGCGAGAACGTCGACGACGAGCGTGGCGGCGGGGGCGGCGGCGGCTTCCGCTTTCCCGGCGGCGGCGGCGGCGTCGGCATCGGCGGCCTGATCGTGGTGGGGCTCGTCTCGTGGGCGCTGGGCGTCGACCCCCGGGTCATCCTGGCGGGCCTCGAGACCGTCCAGGGCGGCGGCTCGGGCTATTCGCAGCAGGAGCGGCCGAAGGGCGACCCGGGCCAGCTCTCCGAGGACGAGAAGAAGCAAGGCGAGTTCGTGCGCGCCGTGCTGGCCCAGACCGAGGACGTCTGGACGCCGTTGTTCAAGGACAGCGGCAAGGCCTACGACAAGCCGCGGCTGACGCTGTTCTCCGGCCGCACCAGCACCGCCTGCGGCATGGGCGCCTCCGCAATGGGGCCCTTCTACTGCCCCGGCGACCAGCGCGTGTATCTCGACACCGAGTTCTTCGACGAGCTCGCCCGCAAGTTCAAATCGCCCGGCGAGTTCGCGCGCGCCTACGTGATCGCGCACGAGGTCGGCCACCACGTGCAGAACGAGCTCGGCATCATGCGCTGGGCGAACCAGCAGCGCGAGCGGGCGCGCTCCGAGGAGCAGGCGAACGCCATTTCGGTGCGGATCGAGCTGCAGGCGGACTGTTTCGCCGGCGTCTGGGGCTATTGGGCCAACAAGCGCTTCAACATCCTCGAGGACGGCGACGTCGAGTCCGCGCTGACCGCCGCCACCCAGATCGGCGACGACACGCTGCAGAAGCGCTCCGGCGGCGAGGTGGTGCCGGACAGCTTCACCCACGGCTCCTCCGCGCAGCGGGTGAAGTGGTTCCGCACCGGGCTGGCCTCAGGCGATCCGAAGACCTGCGACACCTTCAACCAGCGCCAGCTCTGACGCGCGGCGCGACCGAGGGACGCGACCAAGGGACGCGCCGAAGCGCGCTCCCCCCGGTCGCGCCCCGAACGTCGGGCGTCCGGCGCAGGATCGGCGGCCGCGCCCAACGTTACGCGGCGGCGACGCTTTCGCGCGTCGCTTCGGCTCGTTCAAAGCTGATCACGCCGCCCGCGCGGTGGACAGTGTCGAATTAGACTACTTCCTAAGTAATGCGCCGCCCTAGAAAGCTCTTTCCGAGCGGGAGGTCCTTCCACTACTTATCGCGCCGCCGAGCGGACACCGCCGGCGACGCGATATCAGGGAGATGGACGATGTGGAGAGGCTTTGTGCTGGCCGCGGCCGCGTTGATGACGATGGTCGCCGGCGCGGAGGCCGCTGAAGTCGAAGTCAAGATGCTTAACCAGGGCGCCGAAGGGCGCATGGTGTTCGAGCCGAGCTTCGTGCGGATCAACCCGGGCGACACCGTGAAGTTCGTGGCGACCGACAAGAGCCACAACGCCGAAACGATTCCCGGCATGCTCCCGGACGGAGCCCAGCCCTTCAAGGGCGAGTTCAACACGGACGTGTCCGTGACCTTCGACAAGGACGGCGTCTACGGCGTGAAGTGCCTGCCGCACGCCGGCATGGGCATGGTGGCGCTGGTCGCCGTCGGCGCGAGCTACCCCAACCTCGACGCAGCCAAGGGCGTCAAGCAGACCGGCGTCGCCAAGAAGAAGTTCGAGGCGCTGTTCAAGAAGCTGGACGAGACCAAGGGCGCCGCCGCGCAGTGACGGCTCAGGCTGGCGCGAACGTCGTCGATCTGAGCGTCGCGTCGTAAAGCAAACCTGCGATCCGTCGATCCCGCCACAGCCGTCATGCCCGGCGGAGCCGGGTATCCGCGACTTTCCGGGACCGTCGATCTCGACGCCCAGGTCGTGGATACCCGCAAGACGCGGGCATGACCGCGTGGATAAGTCGTCGACGCGCCGAAGCGCCTCAGGCTTCAGCCCGCGCGACGGGACGGCGCGCCGACGCGGGCTTCCACGATGGCGAGCGCCGCCGCGAAGGCCTGGTCGGCGTCGAGCGTCGTGGTGTCGAGCAGAACCGCGTCCGCGGCTTGCGCCAGCGGCGCGACCGCGCGCCCCATGTCGCGGGCGTCGCGGGCCAGGATGTCGGCGAGGATCGAGGCCTCGTCCGCGGGCTCGCCGCGGCCGGCGAACTCCAGCGCGCGGCGCCGCGCGCGCTCCTCGGGCGCTGCGGTGACGAAGATCTTCGCCTCGGCGTGGGGGCAGATGACCGTGCCGATGTCGCGGCCGTCGATCACGGCGCCCGGCGGCTCGGCGGCGAACCGGCGCTGGAAATCGAGCAGCGCCGCGCGCACCTCCGGCACGGCCGAGACCACGGACGCGCCGGCGCCGGCCGCCGGACCACGCAGCGCGGGATTGCCCAGCACCTGCGGATCAAGCGCCTGCGCCGCCGCCGCCGCCGCCGCCGCGTCGTTCACGTCGCCGCCGCGGGCGATCAGCGCCAGCGCCACCGCCCGGTACAGCAGGCCGGAATCGAGGTGCGGGAGTCCGTAGTGCGCCGCGATGCGCCGCCCCAGCGTGCCCTTGCCGGACGCGGCCGGCCCGTCGATCGCGACGATCATGCGCCGGCCTCCAGCGAGATGTCCGCGCCGAGGCCGCGCATGAGGTCCACGAAGGCGGGGAAGCTCGTCGCGATCATGGCGGCGTCGTCGATCGCGACCGGCGCGTCGGCGGCGAAGCCGAGCACCAGGAAGCTCATGGCGATGCGGTGGTCGAGATGGGTCTGCACGACCTCGCCGCCGCCGGGCGCCCGCCCCTGCCCCACGACGATCAGGTCCTCGCCCTCGATCCGCGCCTCGACGCCGCAGGCGACCAGGCCCGCATGCACCGCGGCGAGGCGATCGCTTTCCTTGACGGTGAGTTCGTGCAGCCCGCGCATGCGCGTCTCGCCCTGCGCGAAGGCGGCCGCGACCGCGAGCACCGGGTACTCGTCGATCATCGTCGGCGCGCGCGCCGCGGGCACGTCGACGCCCTTCAGCGCGCTCGCCCGCACCACGAGGTCGGCGACCTCTTCGCCGCCCTCCTCGCGCAGGTTCGTGAGCTCGATGTCGGCGCCCATCTCGAGCAGCGTCGCGACGAGGCCGGTGCGGAGCGGGTTGGTCATCACGCCCTCGAGCGTGACCTCGGAGCCGGGCGCGATCAGCGCCGCGACCAGCGGGAAGGCGGCGGAGGACGGGTCGGCCGGCACCACGACGTGGGCCGGCGTGAGCTCCGGCTGGCCGACGAGACGCACCAGCCGCCCGTGCTCGCCATGGGGCTCGACCGTCACCTCGGCGCCGAAGGTCTTCAGCATGCGCTCGGTGTGGTCGCGCGTCGCCTCGCGCTCGATCACCACGGTCTCGCCCGGCGCGTTGAGGCCGGCGAGCAGCACCGCCGACTTCACCTGCGCGGAGGGGACCGGCGTCTCGTAGGTTAGCGGCAGCGCCGTCTCCGGGCCCTTCAGCGTCAGAGGCAGGCGGCCGCCCTCGGCGGCGGAGACCACCGTCGCGCCCATCAGGGCGAGCGGATCGAGGATGCGGCGCATGGGACGCGAGCGCAGCGAGGCGTCGCCGTCGAAGGTCGCCTGGATGGGATGGCCGCCGACGACGCCCATCATGAGGCGCGACCCGGTGCCGGCGTTGCCGAAGTCGAGCGGCGCGTCGGGGCTCTTCAGCCCGCCGACGCCGACGCCCTGCACGCTCCAGCGCCCGTCGCCCAGCCGCTCAACGGTCGCCCCCAGCGCCGCGCACGCCCGCCCGGTGGCGAGCACGTCGTCGCCCTCGAGCAGGCCCTCGATGCGGGTCTCGCCGACGGCGAGCAGGCCAAGCAGCAGGGAGCGATGCGAGATCGACTTGTCGCCGGGAACCCGGACGCGGCCCCGGAGCGGACCGTTCGAACGGGAGACGGCGGGCTGTGCGGCGACGGCGGACGACACGGGGGCTCAGGCTTTCGAAGGGGCTTGAGGGAACTTTCACGGCGGGGCGGCGCTTGGTGCGTCGGGATGGGCCGCGGCGGCGCATTGGCTCTTGACAGCCCGGTCCCGCCACGTCAATCCACCGCCTCGTTTCTCGACAGCAGGGATCCATCCCCTTGGCTAAGCCCGAACTCGGCGTCAAACGGACCTGCCAGGCCTGCGGCGCAAAATATTACGACCTGGCGCGCGATCCGATCCTCTGCCCGAAATGCGGGACGCAGTACGTTGCGACCGTTCTCGTCTCCAGCGCGGCCGCGGTGCGCGCCGCCAAGGCCGAATCGGCCCGGGCGAAGGCCACGGCGGCGGCGGCCGACGAGGACGAGGTCGAGACCGACGAAGAGGCCGACGTCGAGGCGATCTCGCTGGAGGACGCCGACGAGGAGGCGACGCCCGCGAAGAAGGTCGCGGGCGCTGACGACGACGACGTCGATGTGGACATCGACGAGGTCGAGGCGGACGACGACGATGACGCGGACGACGAAACTTTCCTTGAGCCTGATGAGGATTCCGACGACGACATGACGGAAATCATCGGCGACCGGGAAAAAGACGAAGAGACTTGAACCGGTCTCCGAAACATGGTTTGAGATGCGCCGCTTCGGGTCGCCGAGGCGGCGGCGCCAGCCGGGGGTGACCCGGACGGCGGCCTCCCCGGACGGGGCGGCGAGCCAGAACTGCCCGGTCCGGCGGATAGCGTTTCCCAACGCCGCCAACCAAGGACCGACAGCCCGGTGGGGCCATAGCTCAGTTGGGAGAGCGCTTGAATGGCATTCAAGAGGTCGGCGGTTCGATTCCGCCTGGCTCCACCAATCACTCCCTGAAAACTCCTCGTTTTGACGCCTGCGGCAATGTCTGCGGACTGTCCGCGACTTAGCTCGGCCCGCCCGGCCTGAGCGCGTCTCTGTCCCGCGTGATTCGCGCTTCCTGGCCCTTTTGGGGCGCCCGTCTCTGCTCCCGTCGCGCCATGTCGTACCGGACGGTTGATGGCGCCATCGCCAAAGCTTCTCAGCGGACAAGCAGACGCAAAAAAGCCGCCGGCATCGTCGACCGGCGGCGTATTGATTCGGAGTTTGAGGATCGCGGGCGCTATCGCTCGGGCTGCTCGAGTCCGATCGCCCGCCACTGCTCGGCCCAGACCATAGGCGCATCCGCGAGCACGCTTGCGGTGACGCCGCGGGGCAAACGACCTTCCGCGATGGCTGTGACGATGTCAGGCGCGAGGAAAGCGTAGCCGATCATCCGCTCCACATGCCGCTTCGTGCAGCTATGGCGCAGCGCCACCTGATCGAGGTCGAGCGCGGAGGTGCGGCTGAGCTCCCCGATCCACTTTCGACCGAGCGCGATCCAGCGCAGCAGAACCGCGCGCGCCTCCGCCTTCATCGGGCGGGCGGTCGCATCGGAGGTCACGAGAATCTGCCGGCCGCTGGTCCGGCGCGTTGAAGGCAAACGAATCACGTCGCCGTCCGCGAGCGTGAGCTCGATCGCATCCGTTAAGAGCATCGCGCGGCGCAGATGCTCCGCGACCAGCGCCTTGTCGTCGAGGCCCGCGACGTCCCTTAGCCGCAGCGCGGCGAGGATCGCCTGCTCGATCTGCGGCGCGGAGATGCGCTTCACCGATCCCGCCTCGGCTCCCCTGCCCTGCGCGATTACCGACGAGACGTAGTAGCGGTAGACCACGCCCTTCCGGTTCGTCGCGCTCGGCGTCATCGGATGCCCCCGATCGTCGAACAGCCTTCCGAGCAGCAGCGCGCCCGAAGCCGCCCGGTTCGCCTTCCGGCCGCTGCGGTTGGCGGCGATTCTCGTCTGCACCGCTTCAAAGAGCCCCGCGTCCACGATCGCCGGATGCTCGCCGGGATAGCTGCGGCCCTTGTGGTTGATATCGCCGAGGTAGACCCGGTTCGCCAGCAGATGCGCGAGAGGTCCGTTCGTCAGCGGGACACCGCCGGCCGTGGCGCCGGATGCGAGAGTGCGGATGCGCGTGACTATCCCCCGCTCCCTCAGCTCTCTCTGCAGGGACGAGAGCGACCCGAGCGCCAGGTAGCGCTCGAAGATCAACCGGACGGTCGCCGCCTCCTTCTCATCGATCTGGAGCTTCTTCGCCTCGACGCGGTAGCCGAGCGGCACGACGCCGCCGACCCAGATCCCGCGCTTCTTCGACGCCGCGATCTTGTCGCGGATGCGCTCGCCCGTGACCTCGCGCTCGAACTGCGCAAACGACAGCAGCATGTTGAGCGTCAGCCGCCCCATGCTCGTTGTCGTGTTGAAAGATTGGGTCACTGACACGAACGACACGCCGCTGGCGTCGAACAGCTCGACCAGCTTGGCGAAGTCCGCGAGCGACCGCGTCAGGCGGTCGACCTTGTAGACGACGATGACGTCTACACCGCGCATCCGCACCAGTTCCAGCAGCCGCTGCAGCGCCGGACGCTCCATCGAGCCGCCGGAAAAGCCTCCGTCCGAGAACACGCCGCTTTTGACGAGCTTCCACCCCTCCCCCGCCTGGCTGCGGACGTAAGCCTCCGCCGCTTCCCGCTGGGCGTCGAGCGAGTTGAAGTCCTGCTCCAGCCGATGGTCGGTCGAAACGCGGGTGTAGACCGCGCAGCGTCGGATCGTCGGGATAGGCCGGCTCACGACGCCCTTACCTTGTCGCGCAGTCCGAAGAAGCGTGGGCCGTTCCAGCGCACGCCAGTGATGGCGCGCGCCACCTCCGACAGGCTGCGATAGGTCCCTCCGTTCCAGGCGAAGCCATCCTTCAACGCCATCACGCGGTGGGTGACGCCCTCCCACTCCCGCACCAGAATGCCTCCGCCGCCGATCCGCTCGCGGTCCGGCAGCGGGACGGCCGCCGTGGTCGGGCTCAACGCAATGCGATCCAGGAAGCGGGCCGTGTCGGCGTCGAGATCGCCCAGCGCGTCGGCCTGCAGGCGATACGCCAGCATCCGCAGCAGCAGGCCCTTCGACACGGCGGCCGGCGCCGCCTTCCCCGTCACGCTTCGCCATCGCGCTTGAAGAACGGCGAGGTCGAGGTCGCCCAGCCGGGCGACCTCGACCTCGATGCGAGCCATCGCCTGAGGCGCCATCAGGCGGCCGCCTGGGCGATGCGGTAGGACCGCTCGCCGGATGCCATGGTTGACGAGGCGACCGCGTAGCCCCGTCGCCGGAGGCCGGTCAACGCCGCCCGCGTAGTGTGCGGAAGCCAGCCCATCGCCGCGGCGACCTCGCGCAAGGTCGCTCCCTGCTCTCGGGCGAGCAGCTCCACCACCGCCGCCTGCTTGGTGCCGGCCCGCACCTCGACGGTGCTTCTCAGAGGGCCGCTTGGTGGCGTCTGCACGACCGCAGGCGGCTCCTTATCGAGCCCGAGCGCGGCGAAGCCGGCTTTCGTGATCTGCAAGCCAACGGGGCCATTGGCGTCCTCTCGCCAGGACGGCTGCCGGCGAGCGACCGGGACCTCGGCCAGCAGACCACGTCGGATCAGGGCAGCCACCGTCCGCGAGGCGGCCGTTGGCTCCGACAGGACGACCAGAGCGTCTTTTCGTTGCGAGGCCGCGGACAGCATCACGAGCTGCGCGTCGCTCAGGCGGACAGCGTTCGAGGAAGCTACGTTCGACATGGGAGAGACCTTCCGCGTTCGATAGGACGGCCTGTCGCCGCCACCGACACGACCCCGCACTCGCGGGGCGAAGGTCTCCTTCAGCTCTGCCTCGACTCAGACGCCGCGGCGGGGTGCTAGCCCTCCTTGCCCTCGCGCCTGAGCAGGCTCGCGCTCTGCATGAGGTGGTTCGCCTCGTAGAGCAGCGGCTCGATCTCATAGGCGATGTTCATCGCCTCATCGACGCGTCCGAGCGCCAGAAGCTTTCTCGCCGCGCGCGCCTGATCCCCGCACTCGGCCACACGCTCGAACATCGACCTCAGGCAGGCCTTCGCTAGCTTCCGCGACATCGTTTACGCCCTCGTTCGCCACGACGACACCAACGCTCTGGTGGCGAAGGAAGTGAAGTCCTTTCTGAGTGTGAGGCGCCCCTAAAGGCGGTCCGGCTGAGTGGCCACAGCCGCTACTGACCGATTCCGTTGAAAAACTCCGTCGTTGAAGCGAGGCGCCGCCGCTGATTCACTCAGCTCGATGAGCGGAGGGCAACGGCGATGATGGGCGAGCGGCAGGTCGACCAGGCGGCGCTGTTCTATGAGTTCTCTATCGAGCGGCATGTGCCGCAAGACCACCTGCTGAGGGCGATCGACCGGTTCGTCGACCTGTCAGAGGTGCGGCGGGATCTGGCTCCCTTCTATAGCTCGACCGGTCGTCCTTCGATCGACCCGGAGTTGCTGATCCGGATGCTGCTGGTCGGCTACTGCTTCGGCGTCCGGTCTGAGCGGCGACTGTGCGAGGAGGTTCATCTGAACCTCGCCTATCGCTGGTTCTGCCGGCTCGGCCTCGACGGCGACGTGCCGGACCACTCGACCTTCTCGAAGAACCGCCATGGCCGCTTCCGCGACAGCGACCTGCTGCGCAAGCTGTTCGAGACGGTCGTCCGGCGCTGCATGGCTGAGGGGCTTGTGGGCGGCGACGGCTTCGCGGTCGACGCCAGCCTGATCCGGGCCGACGCCAACCGTCAGCGCTCGGCGGACGGCACGGACGAGGTCGACTGGGAAGAGTTGGCCGCGACGCGGCGCTCAGTCCGCGAGTACCTCGACACGCTTGACGATGCGGCCTGGGGCGCGGCGAGCGAGACCCGGCCGAAGTTCGTGTCGCGGTCGGATCCGGCCGCGCAGTGGACCGGCGCACACAAGGGCCACGCCTTCTTCGCCTACGCGACCAACTACCTGATCGACCTCGACCACGCGGTGATCGTCGACGTCGAGCCCAGCCGCGCGATCCGGCAGGCCGAGGTCGGCGCCGCGCGAACGATGGTTGAGCGGGCCCAGGACCGCTTCGGGCTCTGGCCCGAGCGGCTCGCCGCCGACAGCGCCTATGGCTCGGCCGAGATGCTCGCCTGGCTGGTCCATGATCGCGGGATCGAGCCGCACATTCCCGTGTTCGACAAGAGCGCCCGGACCGATGGCACGTTCAGTCGCTCCGACTTCCCTTATGATCATGACCGCGATCTTTACACCTGCCCGGCCGGGAACGAACTGAGACCTCGCCAGAGGGTCTACCGAACCTCGGCTCCGCTCGTCGACGACGACGGCATGATGCGCTACCGCGCGAGCAAGTTCGACTGCGACGCCTGCTCCCTGAAACCGCAGTGCTGCCCAAACGCGCCGGCCCGGAAGATCCCTCGCTCGATCCACGAGGGCGCTCGCGACATGGCGAGGGACATTGCGAAGACCGACGCCTACACGGCCTCCCGGCGTGAGCGGAAGAAGGTCGAGATGCTGTTCGCGCACCTGAAGCGCATCCTGCGGCTCGACAGGCTAAGCCTTCGAGGGCCATGCGGAGCCCGCGACGAGTTCCTGCTCGCCGCCACTGCCCAAAACCTCAGGAAGCTCGCAAAGATGGTCCCAGCGCCGAGCCCGATCCCGGCCTGAAAAGAGGAAAGGCCGCTCGTCTTCCGGCCGTCAGCTCGGATGCCCCGCCAAGCAACCGACTTCTTCAACGCAATCGACCCAATGCGGCCTTTCTAACGCGCCCTTGCGGAAGGCCGCTTTGCGAGCGATCTCGGACGTTCAAGCACCTTAGCGCTCACCACCAACCCGAACATCGACGCGGCGCGCCGCGAGCGCAGTCTCGGCCGCACCGGAGGAAACGGCACGGTCGCGAACGATGCCTCGCGTGAACGGGGCGAGCGGGCTGGGCGATGCGTCCGCGATCCAGGGATCGAGTTCCTGGCTGGCGTCGCGCCGGACCATCGCGTGGAAGCGTTCGAGCAAGACGCGCGCCTTGGCGAGGTCAGGCGCCGCGGCTTCGATCGAAGCGACGAGGATCGCGTCACCCTTGGTGAGCCGATCACGCTCGGTCGTCATCGCTTTGGCGATCGTCTCCGCGGATGGCGCCCGCTGGATCTGGCGAAGCTCTGTCGCCTCGGCACGTCGCCGCCTGGTCGCCCAATCCGCCACGACGCGAAGCGAGCCCTGGAAGCCCTGCCGCCGCAGGCGCCTCCAAAGCTCAGCGCCATTCGTGCAGCCTTCAACCCACCAAGCGTCGAGGATCGGCAGCCAGGCCTCGAGCGAGCTCTGCCGCGTCCGGAAGACATCGGCATGCTCGCCGCGCAGGATCCGGCGCACCGTGCCGCGTGCGAGCGCGGTCTGCCGGACGATCGCCTTGATTGTCAGCCGTTCACAAGCCATGCCGAGAACGGCGTCATCGGCTCTCGCGCGGCGCTGATAGCCCTCGTACTGCAGCCGCTCCGCGGCTGTCAGTAGCTTTGGATCGATGCGGGTCGCGCCGAGCGCCCGGCGGATCGGCTGCATTGCGCCGCGCACGGCATCGAGGAAGGCGGCGCTTGCATTCTCCATCAAGTGCCAGCGGTCCGCGACCTGAACGGCGCGAGGCAAGGCACGTGTAGTCGCCTCGCCGTAGCCTGCGCCACGATCGCGGGCGACGACCGCGATCCCGGGATGCCGACCGAGCCATGCGGCCACGGTGGCGATCTCACGATCCGGCAGCAGGGCGACCGGGCGCCGTCGCTCGAGGTCGACCACGATCGAGCCATAGCGGCGGTTGCGTCGGAACGCCCAATCGTCGACGCCGACGACGTGAAGCGGCGCGTCCGGCCTCATCGTCCGTCTCCTCACGACCCGCAGCAAGGTGTCGTTGCTGACCGGCAGCATGAGGCGTCGGGCAAGGCCTGCTCCCGGCCGCCCGCCCAGCACGAGGCCGAGATGATGGACGATGATCTCCAGCCGTTCGGCCCGCCGAGCTCTATGGCCCAGGAGGCCGGCGAAGGTCTCGCCGAAGATCCGGCGCGGACAACGCGCGTGCTCGCACACGAACCGTCTCGCCGTCAGGCGTAGCCGAACGGGTCGGCCCCCGAAGGGCAGGTCAGCGACCCGGCGGACATAGCGGCTGTGGATGCGCCGCGCCGGCGAAGAGCAGAGCGGACACCGGGCGTCCGCCGCCTTCGACCGAGCGAAGACCTCGATGCCGTTCGCCTCGACCTTCACCCGATCCACGATGAGCCCAGCGGGCGTCAACGCATTCGCTTGGAAGCAGGCGGTCATGGCGGCTCTCCTCGTCCTCAAATCAGAGGCGAAGGCCACCAGCAAACTTCATCGAGAGTGAGTCAGAGCCAAAGTTCAGCGCCGATTGACAGCCCAGACGTCGTTCGGCTCCGTGATATCCGGGCGTCCGATCCGGTAGCGCCAGCCCGCTTGCGTCGGGGCAGCTTTGTGCGGATCGACAGCCCTTCTTCGCTGTAGAGCCTGTAGACACGCTTGTGGTTCACCGCCCAGCCCTCCCGGCGTAGCAGGACGTGAAGGCGGCGATAGCCGTAGCGGACTCGAACCGCGGCCAGGTCCTTCAACCGGATCCGCAGGGCTGTCTGAGGATCACGCTTCGACCGGTAGCGTTGCGACGACCGTTCGAAGCCGGTGGCTGGTCCATGATCGCGGGATCGAGCCGCACATCCCGGTGTTCGACAAGAGCGCCCGGACCGATGGCACGTTCAGTCGCTCCGACTTCCCTTATGATCATGACCGGGATCTCTACGCCTGCCCGGCCGGGAAGGAGCTCAGACCCTGCCAGAGGGTCTACCGGAGCTCGGCTCCGCTCGTCGACGACGACGGCATGATCCGCTACCGCGCCAGCAAGTTCGACTGCGACGCCTGCTCGCTGAAACCGCAGTGCTGCCCCAACACGCCGGCCTCGAAGATCCCGCGCTCGATCCACGAAGGCGCTCGCGATATGGCGAGGGGCATAGCCAAGACCGACGCCTATGTCGTCTCGCGGCGTGAGCGAAGGAAGGTCGAGATACGGTTCGCGCACTTGAAACGCATCCTGCGGCTCGACCGCCTACGACTTCGAGGACCCTCTGGCTCCCGCGACGAGTTTCTGCTCGCCGCCACCGTCCAGACCCTCAGAAAATTGACGAAGCTGGTCCCTACGCCGAGCCCAATCCCCAACTGTGAATAGCCGAATGGCCGCTCGCCTTAGAGGCCTGCGGCTTTCGCGGTCCGAGGACCACGGACTCCGGCGGCTTCGAGGTGAGCTGATCATCGCGCATTAAACCGGACCGGCGCCGTGATCGTCCTGTTGGCGCCGGAAGGCGGCGCAGGGACCGGCGAGGCCCGGCGGACGAGCGACAGCGCCTCGCCGTCGAGCGCCGGATGACCCGACGAGCCGGCGAGCGAGGCGGAAAGGACCTTGCCGGCGGCGTCGATCGAGAAGCGCACGTAGGCCACCCCGCGTTCGCCCCGCGCGCCGGCGGGATAACGCTTGCCCTTCTCCAGATGCGCCATGAGGCGCGAGCGCCAGGTCGTGGGCGAGACGGATGCCGAAGACAGGCTCGACGAGGTCTGCTGCGCCGCCGTGCGGTTCGACGCCGGCGCTTGGACCTGCGCCGCCGCAGCCGCGCGCGAGGCGGCCTGGGGCTCCTGCCGTCGTTCAGGCCTGGTCTCGCGCTTTGACTCGACGCGAGGCTTTTGCGGCCGAGGCCGCTCCAGCGGAGGCAGCGGGAGCTCCACTTTCTCGACGGCCGGAACGACCTCGTCCCGGGTTGGTTCGGGCGCCGCGGTCTCCGGCTCGGCCTCCGCGACGGTCTCGACCGGCGTCTCGGGCGTGTCCTGCGGAGCCTCCAGCGCTTCGGCGGCCTCGCTCTGTTCGGAGACCTCCCGATCGGGAGAGATTTCGGTCTCCTCGGTCGCTACCGCTTCCGGCTCCGGCGCAAGGTCGATCATGATCGTTGGCGGCGGGGCGGCCGGAGGCGCCCGTGGCGCCTCGTGCATGAACCAGACAGACACGCCGACGTGCGCGGCGAGCGCGACGATCCCGGCCCCCGCCCACAGCGCGACGTTGGCGGGTCGGCCGTTGAAGCCGACGACGGGAAGCGCGGGGTCGGCCTGCATCAGGCGCCCTTGGCCGTCCGCCGTCCTGGCCGGACTGCGAGCGACGGCTCGGTCACGCAAACGTCGTTTTGACCAGCACGCGAACTCTCTCGAACGCCGCCGCCGCGCCCTCGGTCGCCCGGCGGCCCTCGTCTTCCGACAGGTGAACGTCGTCGAGCGCCGCCGCGAAGGTCCGCCAGTGCAGCCCCCGGCCCTCGGCGGCGGGCGCCAGGTGGCGGGCCCCGAAAGTGTCCGACAGGCCGAGCTTGGCCGCTTCCTTGAGCAGGAAGGCCGCCCCCAGGTTCGAGCCCTCCGCCACATAGAGCCAGCCGAGCGAGGCGGCGAGGTCGTGGGGCTGGCCTTCCCGGAAGACGGGCTCGCCTGCGGGCTCCGGGCCGCTCGGTCCGAGATCGGCGCGGTCCTGGACGACGAGCGGCAGCCGCCGGAGCGTCGCCAGTCCGGGCAACAGCCGGCCGAGCGCGGGATCGACGTAGAGCGCGTCCACGTCCCGGTGAAAGGCGTGCTGGACGGCCAGAAACCGCCCGTAGCGCTCGCGGTCCGCAAACGGCCGCTTGGCCATGATCGCGGCGTCGAGCCCGCCGTGCGCCTCGTGCGTCTGGCCCTTGAGGCGCGCCGTAAGCCCGGGGCGGGAGTGCGAGAGGTCGAGCGTCGTCATGAATGCTCCTTGGGCGAGGCGCGCGCTCCGTGGCGAACGTGCGCGTCCGCGACCCTAAAAATCAGAACCGATATGTGACCGAGCCGCGCGCCGTCCGGCCGGGCGAGGCGATGCCGACCGACGACAGACCGCCGAAATAGTACCGGTCGGTCACGTTCTCTATCCCAAGGTCGATGACCAGATCATCCTTGTACTTGTACGACGCAAACAGGTCGAACACCTGGTAGGACGGCCAAGTGAACTGATACCCGACCTGGCCAGGCACGTTCTTCGCGTCCTTCCACTTGTCGCCGAAGCGCTCCGACGCAAAGTGCAAGCGGCCTCCGAGCGTCAGCGCCTGGTCGAACAGGCGCACGCCCGCCGTCACGCTGCCGGAATACTCCGGCGGCACGTAATTCGCGGCGGCTCCGAGCGACGGATCCGGCGAGAAAAAGTTGATCGAGGGCAGGCTGCATCCCTTGCCGCCGTCGCAGTACTTGATGTCGACGTATTTTGTGACGGCGGCCTCGACGAAGAAGACGCCGGCGTCGTATCCGCCTGAAAGCTCGACGCCCTCGAAGTCCGCCCTGTCGATGTTGTTGAAGGAATAGAGACCGAAAGGCTGGAGAGGATCGGTCGGCGAGCGCACGACATAGTTCTTGTAGCGGTTGAAGAAGTAGGCGGCCTTGAACCGCGCCTTGTCGCCGTCCCGAAGCACGTCGTTCCGCAGCACGTTAAGGCCGATCTCGTGGGTCTGCGACAGTTCCGGCTTGACGTCGGGATTGGGCGTCACGGTCGTGCCGTAGCGCCAGTAGCTTTCGCGCAGCGTCGGCGGGCGGTAGCCCTCCTTATACTGCGCGTAGAGCTGCACGCCCTCGAGCGGCGTGACCGTGACGTTGGCGTTCGGGCTGAAGCGGGAGCCGCTGCGCTCGCGGAACTCCGCCGCGTAACCTTCGCCGCGGGAGTCATAGCCGTCGAGACGCCCGCCACCGCCGACCGACAGCCAGTCCGTCAGCGCGAGATTGCCGCTCGCGAAGCCCGAATACATGTTCCGTCGGCCGGGCACGTTCCAGCTTTGCCGCCCGTTGAAATCGAAACCTCCTCCGGGGAGCGCGATCGCCCCCTGGAATTCCACGGCGTCGCTGTTCTCACGCACGAACTCGGCGCCGCCGTCGATCGTGAGCGCGCCGAGGCTGGTGTCGAGCACCGCCGTGTTGCCGATGTCGCCGCCGACCGTCCTCATGCTGTGGTCGCGGTTGCCGTTCAGCCCTGGCCCGCGCCCGAGCCCATGCTCGACGTCGAGGTTGGAGTACCAGAGGTTTGTGCGGACGTTCAGCAGTGGGTTGTCGTCAGGATTGTAGCGGTACTTCGCGGTGTAGGTGTCGACCTTGGTGTGCGACAGCGGATTCTGGGCGGACGCGAGCCACGGCGCGAACTGCAGCTCGCTGATCTCGCCATGTCTGTTGTCGTAGCGCATGTAGCCGAGTTCGAGCGACTGGCCGTCGCCCCACTTGGCCTTGCCCTTGAGCAGCACCGACTCGACGTCCTGCGAGGTGTTCGGCGCCTCGGACTTCGGCCCGACGATCGTGTTGGCGGCGCCGTCCGGCCCCGCCGTGAAGCGGATCCCGTCCTTGGCGTGCTCGCCCGTGAAGTAGTTGCCCTGGCGCCGCCGGGAGTAGGCCGCGATCGCCTCGAAGGTCTCGGTCCGGCCTGCGACCGCGACGCTGCCCGACCGCCCGTCCCCGTCGAAGAGGCCCGGACGGTCGCCGTTCGGGGGACGGACTCCTTCCTCACCCTCGCCGGAGGCGTTCCCGCTCAGGCTCGCCTTGATCCTGCCGCCCCAGCTCTCGCCGTCCTTGATCAGGTCCTCCGGCGACAGGGTCCGGAAGTTGATCGTTCCGCCGACGCCGCCGACGCCGGCGCCCGTGCTCGGCCCCTTGCTGATGTCGATCCCGCCGATCATGTCCGGGTCGACATAAGTCTCATCGCGGCTGCCCACATAGCCGCGATACGAGCTCGAGGTCTGGCGGGCGCCGTCGACCGTGGTGTTCACCCGCCCGTTGCCCTGCAGGCCGCGGATGTTCGGGTCGATCGAGGCTCCGACCCGGTTGCCGGCGGCGATGACGCCCGGCGTGGAGACGAACACGTCGCCCGTCGAGTTGCCGGGCGCGCGGTCGAGTTGCTCCCGCGAGATGTGGGAGACGGAGCCCGGCGTCGCGTACGGCGCGTCGGCCGCCGCGGCGGCCGTGCCGCCCCGGCCGGTGACGTCGATCGGATCAAGCACTAGCGAGCCGTCCGCCGCCGGGGCGCCCTCAGGCGCACCACCGTCCGCTGCGGCGTCGCGGATCGACACTGTGCTGGCGTTTGTGAAGGCGTAGGTCAGGCCGGTGCCCCGCAGGATCTGCGCAAGCGCCCGCTGCGGCGTCGCGGTTCCGGTGAAGCCGGCCGAGGTCTTCCCGGCGCCGAGCGCCGTCAGATAGGTGACCTGCAGGCCCGCCTGTCGCCCGAACGTCGCGAGCGTCCGGGACAGCGGGCCGGCGGGCGCCGAGAAGGTCGTCTGCGCGGCGCTTTGCGCCCAGGCCGCGGACGGAGCCGCCGTCGCCCCGACGAACGCCGAGGCCGACGCCGTCAGCGCCGCGATGAGCGCCCCGGTTCGGCCGCGCCGTCCATACCGATCGTCCCCGCACCCCATGTCCGCCTACGCTCCCGCCCGTTACGCCCGAAGGAGGCGGCGGCGGCATCAGGCCCCGAGCGCATCCCTCATGCTGATACAAACGGGGAGCGGATTTTTTCTCCGGCGCGGCGGGCTTTTTCAGACCGGCGACACGACCGTCAGAAACGATGAGATGCGGCGCAACCGGCCACCCGCCGGATACACGACCGCCTCGAGGGCGCGCTGCGGATGTCCGAGGTCGAACACGCCGCTGACGCGGAGGTTGGCGATGAAGGGATCGGCCATCACGATCCGGCCCGGAACCCAGCGGCCGATGCGGGCGACGAGGGCCGCCACGGTCTCCTTCTCGGCGACGACGACCTTGTCGCGCCAGGTCGCGATCTGATCGGGCTCCCGAACGCCGGAATCGAAGCCGCCGGAGGCGGGATCGACGATCAGCCACCCGCCCGCCCGCAGCGTCCTACCAGTGGGGACGCCGTCGGAGCGCGCCTCCACCGCCCCGCGCGCCACCGATGCGGACAGGATGCCGGCGTCGTTCGAGACGTCGAATGCGGCGGAGAGCGTCGTCTGCGCCGTCAGCGAGGCGGTCCGGACCGAGAACGGCGCGTCGCCGGCCGGCGCGTCGAAGTAGGACATGCCTGCGAGCAGTTCGATCCGCCGGGCCGCTTGGCCGTAGTCGACCACCATAGCGGTCTCGGGGCCGAGCGTTGCAGCGCCGCCGTCCGGCAGCGTGACGTTCCGAACTTCGGCCTTGCCCGTCATGTGATCGGCCCGCGCCTTCAGCGCCAGCTCCGGCGCTACGCCGTAACCGATCCCACCGGCTCCTATCGCGAGTCCGGCGCCGACCATCAGGTTGCGACGGCTGAGCCCCAGGCTGTCCCGCCGCTCCCGGCGTCGCTTTTCAGTGAGAATGCGGCCCGTGGCGTCGTGGACCTGCGCGACGCGCTCCCAGGCGGCGTGGTGCTCGGGCCCGCGCGCGCGCCAGGCGCGCGCCATGTCCTGCGCGACGGGATTGCCGGGATCGTTCTGGAGCCGGATGACCAGATCGATCGCTTCGTCGATAAGGCGGCTCGGATCGTGCTGCGTGTCGGTCATGGGCGGCCCTGCCGGCGGGCCGCCGGGGAAGGCGCGCCGTGCCTGTCGCTTGCTACTACAAACGGGCGGCTCGGGTTTTCGCTCTTAAGTCCAAATAAAATCAAGCCTCGCCGACCCGATCAACGAGGTGGCGGTAGGCGTCCCGGATCAAGGTCCAGGTTCGCGTGGTCGAAAGCCCGAGTTCGTCGGCGATCTCCGCGATGGTCCGCTCGCCGAGGCGGTGCATCTCGAACGCGCGGCGCGTGCGTTCGGGAAGCTCCGCAAGCGCGCCGAACGTCAGGGCGAGGCGCTGCCGCGCGTGAAGCGACGCCTCCGGGGACGGCGCCGAATCCACAAGGTCGGGCGCGTCGTCCGCGTCCAGGGAGGTGGTTTCGAGCAGCCGCTCCCGGCGGCGGTGGTTGACGCCAAGATTGTGCGCGACGCGGTGCAGATAGGCCCGCGGATTGTGGGTCTCCGCCGTCTCCGCAGGCGGCGTCGCGAGCACGCGGACGAAGGTGTCCTGCGTGATGTCGGCGGCGCAGTCCTCCGTCAGTCCGCGGCGCCGGAGAGATCTCGCTATCTCCTGCGCATGACGGCGAAACAGCGCTTGGACGTCCCACGTCATGTTGCTTCATCCAGAGCGGCTTCCCCTCAGGCGTGCGCCGCCTCAAGCAAAACCCGCTCTAGCAGGATGCATGCTTATCCGAAAGCATTATGATTTGGACGTATTCCAATACTATTTTTGGGTTGAGGCGACTTTATCCCGCAGATTCAGGGCAACCGATCTTAAAGTGCAAGCTCTTTCAAATAATAATTATTCATTCTAGCTCATATGGAGATTGTCTCGTTTGACAAGTTCTGCATGTTTTCATTTCAAGGTATCTATAAAAATCCATCTACCTATGAATTTGGCGTCGTTATAGGTATTACGGCTTGTGTATGGTCGTATCGCATCGGATAGTAAATCTTAACTGAACGAACACTACCATATAAGAGGGATTAACATTTTGATTTATCCCGATTTTTGACGATTACATTGATACAATAGGATCATAATCACTGTAATGTGACTGAAGTTCATGGATGTCATGGCCCTGGAAATTGTCGCTCTGGCTCCAGAATGCCCTAATCAGCCGGCCACAAATAGCATTTACAAACAACTTCGCGATCGTACATTTTGCGGCGGCGGCAACCTCATAGCCTTCATTGTCTTGCTGAAGCAGCGCGGCTAGTGCACCCGTTCGACCGTGCACCCGTTCGACTGATGACGCTTTGTCGAAGATGATAGAGCTTGATCAGTGGCAATAAATGATCTCTTTGCTTTCTCTGTCGGCTGACTAACCGGGTATATGGCCGGAGCGACCTCCTCTCAGCGTGATCTCCGCCAGGATCGATCTACAAATTTACACTTTGTCGTCAATCCGCCGGGGAAGCACCGGTAGAAAAGCGCACTGGAGCTGCCCCGAACTTTATAGCCGGTAGAAATCTCTATGTTGTTGGGGATAGCGTCCGTCCCCCGCCCGGAGGGGGAGAGTTGAGGACGCGGAAATGGATCTGATGATCGGTATCTTGCTTTTCGCCGCCGGCGTCGCGGGCGGCGTGGCGAACGCCATCGCCGGCGGGGCGACGCTCTTGACCTTCCCGGCCATGCTAGCGGCCGGCCTGCCGCCAATCGTCGCCAACGCGTCCAATGCCGTCGCCGTCACGCCCGGTCATCTGGTCGCGGCCATCGCCGACCGCCGAAAGCTTCCGCGCATGGACCGCCGTTTCGCACTCACGACCGCATCGGCGGTGATCGGCGGCGGTCTGGGCGCTGTCGCCCTGTTCGTCACCCCCGAGAAGCTGTTCACGCTGCTGGTGCCCGGCCTGATTGGCCTAGCTACTTTCGTCTTCGCTTGCGGCAAGCGCATCCAAGGCGCGTTGCCAAAGCTCGCGGACGGCGGCTCGCGCAGTCCGCTCCTTGCGGCAAGTTCGATCTATGGCGGCTATTTCGGCGCGGGGCTTGGCGTCATGCTGCTCGCCATTCTTACCGTCACCGGGCCCGAAGACGCTCGGACGACCAATGCCATGAAGAACCTTCTCGCCTCAGCGGTTAGCGTCGTGACGGTCGCGATCTTCTCCACCATCGGCCTAGTCAGTTGGGCAGCGACCGCGGTCATGCTGGCCGGAGCGGTCACAGGCGGCCTTCTTGGGGCAAAGCTGGTTGCGGTATTACCGGAACACGTCGTGCGGACTGTCGTCGTTATCACCGGGATCTGCATGACGCTGATTTACGGTGCTCGGTACTGGCTTTGACACCTGCCCGCTCAACCGAGGTCTTGATGTCGACGAACCCGCGCTTAAGGTGCGCCGCCTCGACGCAGGCGTGAGGGTCCCCCGGATTTGTATCCGGTCTGAATGTGAGGCTCCGGGCTTCATTGGCCGGGGTTAACCCCGGCCAATGAAGCAAATTCGTTGGGCGTCAGCCAGCCCAGGGACGTGTGAGGCCGGCTCTCGTTGTAGTCCCGCCGCCACGCCTCGATCTTGGCTCGGGCGTCGTCCAGCGACAAGAACCAATGGGCGTCGAGGCGCTCCGCCCGGAACTTTCCGTTGAAGCTTTCGACGAAGGCGTTGTCGGTCGGCTTGCCCGGCCGCGAGAAGTCGAGCGTGACGTTGTTCTCGTAGGCCCAGCGGTCCAGCGCCTTCGAGACGAACTCCGGCCCATTGTCGAGCCGGATGGTCTTTGGCGTGCCGCGGATCGCCGTGATCTCGCCCATGGCGAACACGACCTGCTCGCCCTTGATCCCCTGGTCGATCTCGACCTCAGAGCCTCGCGGGTGTAGGCGTCGACGACGGTCAGCGCCCGCAGGCGCCGGCCGTCGAACAGGGCGTCGGATACGAAGTCCATCGACCAGAGATCGTTCGGCGCGCCGGCCGGTGGCCTGCCCTCCCGCGTCGCCGCCGTGACGTGGCGGCGCGGCCGCTTGAGCCGGAGGCTCAGGCCGTCCTCGCGATAGAGCCGATGCACCCGCTTGTGGTTCACGATCCAACCCTCCCGTCGCAGCAGGATGTAGATCCGGAAATAGCCGTACCGCACCCGGACCCGCGCGAGATCGCGGATGCGCATCAGAAGAGGCGTCTGATCGGCCTTGACCGAGCGGTAGCGCACCATCCGCCTGTGAGCGTTCAGCACGGCGCAGCTCCGCCGTTCGCTCACCCCATGGGCGGACTGCACATACCGCACGATCTCGCGCCGCCGGGCAGGCCTCAGGCTTTTTTTGCCAGGACATCCTGCAGGATGTGCTTATCCAGACTGAGGTCGGCCACGAGCTGCTTCAGCTTGCGGTTCTCGTCCTCGAGCTGCTTCAGCCGCCTCAGTTCGCCCACGCCCAGGCCGCCGTACTTGCTCTTCCAGCGGTAGAACGTCTGCTCCGAAATCCCCATCCGCCGGATCTCCTCGGCTACAGGCGTGCCCGTCTCAGCCTGCTTCAGCGCGTACGAGATCTGCTCTTCCGTAAACTTCGACTTCTTCATCGCCAGCTCCTTCCTCATCAGGGTCAGAAAGCCGGAAAACTCTCATTCAAAATGGAGAAGAATCTCGGGGGGAGGTCAGTCCCATCTAGATAGGTGCTCGCCACCACGCCCGGCGCGCCGTGGCCAGGACCCGCCACATAGAGCACGTCCACGTCGCGCTCGCGGATGACCCGGTTGAGGTGGAGGTAGATGAAGTTGAGGCTTGGCGTCGTGCCCCAGTGGCCAAGCAGCCGCGGCTTGACGTCCTCGCGTGTGAGCGGCCGACGGAGCAACGGGTTGTCGAGCAGGTAGATCTGGCCGACCGACAGAAAGTTCGCAGTTTGCCACCACGCGTTCATGGCGGGCGAGAGCCTTGGCGTCGAGCGTCTGTTTAACTGTCATCGTTGAATCCTTTGATGACTTCAGCGACCGACAAGTTTGCCGGCCGCGACGTGGAGCCATTGTCGGCGTAGACGGCTCACTCTGCCATCGGCGCCCATCATGCGCTCGTCCGCACCACGATCCGCCCGTCGATGGCGCCCTGCTCCATGCGGTCGAAGATGGTGTTGATGTTGTCGAGAGAGTCCCAGCTGAAATGCGCGGCCACCGCGCCGTCGCCGGCGAATTCGAGCGCCTCCTCCAGGTCCTGGCGGGTGCCGACGATCGAGCCGCGCACGGTGATGCGCTTGAGCACCGTGTCGAAGATGGGCATCGCGAACCGCCCGGGCGGCAGTCCCACCAGGGCCATGGTGCCGTGTGGGCGCAGCACGCCGAAGGCCTGTTCGAACGCGGCGGGCGAGACCGCCGTCACCAGCACGCCGTGGACGCCGCCGATGCGCTTCTGAAGTTCGGCGCCCGGATCGACCTCCTTGGCGTTCAGGGCGATGTCGGCGCCGAGCGAGGCGGCGAGGTCGAGCTTGTCCGGATGCACGTCGATGGCGGCGACGTGCATGCCCATCGCCTTGGCGTACTGCACGGCCATGTGGCCGAGGCCGCCGACGCCCGACACCGCCACCCATTCCCCGGGCTTCACCTCGGTCTCCTTGAGACCCTTGTAGACGGTGACGCCCGCGCACAGGATCGGCGCGGCCGGCCCCCAGTCCAGCCCGTCGGGAATGCGGCCGACATAGTTGGGATCGGCGAGGGCGTATTCCGCGAAGCTGCCGTTCACGGAATAGCCGGTGTTCCGCTGTTCGCCGCAGAGCGTCTCCCATCCCGTGCGGCAGTGCGGACAGTAGCCGCAGGCGGTGTGCAGCCATGGGATCCCGACCCGGTCGCCCTCCCGCACGCGCTTGACCGACCGCCCGACGCCGACGACCACGCCGACGCCTTCATGGCCGGGGATGAACGGAACCGTGGGCTTCACGGGCCAGTCGCCCTTCACCGCGTGAAGGTCGGTGTGGCAGACGCCCGTGGCCTCGATCCGCACAAGGATCTGGTCCGGCGCGGGCTCCGGGACAGGAAGCTCCTCGATGACGAGAGGCTGTCCGAGAGCGCGCGCGACGGCGGCCTTCATCATGTTCGGCATGCATTGCCCTCCTCTTGGTTTCGCCTTCACCGCAGGAACGACCGGAAGCGCCGGAGCGACAGCGCGAACAGGACCGTTCCGATCAGAAGCAGCGCCGCGAAGTGCGGCCACACGACGCCGAGCCCGGCGCCGCGAAACAGAATCGCCTGCGCGAGCATGACGAAGTGGGTGTTGGGCGCCGCGACCATCAAAATCTGGATGATCTCCGGCATGCTCTCGCGCGGCGTCATGCCGCCGGACAGCACCTGCAGCGGCAGAAGCACCAGCATCAGCAGCAGGCCGAACTGGGGCATGGTTCCGGCCACGGTCGCCAGAAAGACGCCCAGGCACGTGGTGGCGAAGAGATGCAGCGCCGTCGCCGTCAGGAAGAGCGGGATCGAGCCCTCAATCGGGACGGCAAGTAGCCAGCGGACCACGAAGATCAGGGAGACGGCGGAGGCGACGAGCACTACGAGCCCCATCGACCAGATCTTGCTCAGCATAAGCTCGACCGCGGTCACCGGCATCACGAGCAGGTGCTCGATGGTGCCGTGCTCGCGCTCGCGGATGAGCGCGGCTCCGGTGAGCACGATCGACAGCATGGTGATCGACTGGATGACGTTGCTGATCGCGCCGAACCATCCCTTGTCGAGCTCCGGATTGAACCGCGCGCGCAAGGCCAGGTCGACCGGGGTCGTGGTCGCGGCCCGGTTGCGCGCGAGGAAGGCCGTCACCTCCCCCGAGACGATCGACTGGACGTAGCCGCCGCCGCTGAACGCCTGCGTCATGCGCGTGGCGTCGATGTTGAGCTGAATCGTGGGCGATCGGCCCGCGAGCAGGTCGCGCTGGAAGTTCGGCGGGATGTCGAGCGCGAAGGTGTCGAGCCCGGCGTCCATCCGCGCGTCCATCTCCGGCTGGGAGATCAGCTTCGGGATCGTGAACAGCGGCGGATAGAACGCCGTCGCGATCTGTGCGGAGACCGGCGACTGGTCCTCGTCGACGATCGCGATCGCCGCCCGGTTCAGGGTCTCGGGCATCGCGCGGGAGGCGGTGTAGATCGAGAGCGTGAAGGCGTAGACGACGAGGAGCAGGAGCATCGGATCGCGCGCGAGGCCGCGCAACTCCTTCACGCCGAGCTCGAGGACGTTGGCGGCCCGCATCCGTCAGCTCGCCTGTTTCCGGAGAAACGCCGCCGCCGCGCCGAGCACGACCGGAACGGCTATGGCGAGCGGCACGAAGGCCGACCACAGCTCCTCGAAGCCGAGAGCCTTCGAGAACGCGCCGCGGGAGATCGTGATGAAATAGGTCGTCGGGTAGATCTGCCCAATGAGCGCGCCCGCGCCCTGCAGCGACGAGACCGGATCGGTCATGCCGGAATACTGCACGGCGGGGATGAGCGTGATGAGGGCGGTGCCGAAGATCGCCGCGATCTGGCTGCTCATGAAGCTCGAGAGGAGCAGGCCGAGCCCGGTCGTCGTCGTTACGTAAAGCAGCGCGGCGGAGGCGAAGGCGAAGAGGCCGCCCGTGAGCGGGACGCCGAAGACGAACACCGCGGAGCCGAGCAGCAGCGCGAAGTTCAGCATGCCGAGCGCGATGTAGGGGAGCTGTTTGCCGAGCAGGAACTCGAACCGCGTGACCGGCGTCACGTAGAAATTGATGATCGAGCCCAGCTCCTTCTCCCGCACCACGCTCAGGACGGCGAGCATCGCGGGGATCATGATCAGCAGCAGCGGGATCACCGCCGGGACCATGGCGACGATCGAGCGGACGTCGGGATTGTACCGGTAGCGGATCGCGATCTGGTGGTCGCCGACGGTCGCCGCGGAGCCGTAGAGCTGGCGGGCTTTCTCGGCGAGCCAGCTCGCGTGCATGCCCTGCACGTAGCCGCGCACGGTTTCGGCGCGCGTGGGCATCGCCCCGTCGATCCAGGCGCCGAGCTGGACGCTGCGGCCCCGCGTGACGTCGCGCGCGAAGTTCGCCGGAATCTCCAGCGCGAGGCTGAGCGCGCCCTCGCGCATGCGGCGGTCGAGGTCGTCGTAGTCGCGCAGGGGCTCCTGCTCGACGAAGTAGCGCGATCCTGCGATCTGCTGGACGTAATCCCGGCTGATCGTCGTGTCGTCGCGATCGAGCACGGCGAAGGTCAGGTTTTCGACGTCCAGGTTCACGCCGTAGCCGATGACGAACATCAGAAGCACGCTTCCGAGAATCGCGAGCGCCGCCCGAATGGGGTCGCGCCGAAGCTCGAGCGCCTCCCGTCGGCTGTAGGCGAACATGCGGCGAAGATCGAAGAGGTGGCGGACGGATGGGACGGGGGGTCGCGGGACCGTCCCATCCGCCGCCTCGCGCTGCGCCGGGGGAAGGGCAGGCGATTTCGGTCGCTCGCCGGACGCGTCCTCGAGGTAGGCGACGAAAGCCTCCTCGAGGGTGGCCGCGTTCCGGTTGCGTATGATTTCGGCGGGGGTGTCGCTGATCAGGACCTTGCCGGCGTGCATGAGCGAGATCCGGTCGCAGAGCTCCGCCTCGTTCATGAAGTGCGTCGAGACGAAGATCGTCACCCCGTCCTTGCGCGAGAGCTCCCCGAGAATCCTCCAGAAGTTGTCGCGGGCGATCGGGTCCACGCCGGACGTCGGCTCGTCCAGGATCAGGATTTCGGGCGCATGGATCATGGCGACGGCGAGCGACAGGCGCTGGCGCACGCCGAGCGGAAGCGCCTCGGGCCACGTCTCCATGACGTCGGTCAGATCGAAGCGCCGCGCCATCTCGTCGATCCGACCGGGAATCGCCTCGGGCGGCATGCCGAACAGCCGCGCATGGAGGTCGAGGTTCTGCCGCACGGTCAGCTCGCCGTAGAGCGAGAACGCCTGGCTCATGTATCCGACGCGCCGGCGCACGGCCATGTCGTTCGGGTCGACCTCCCGCCCGAACAGGCGGGCCGTTCCCTCGCTCGCCGGGAGCAGGCCGGTCAGCATCTTCATGGTGGTCGACTTGCCGCAGCCGTTCGAGCCGAGAAAGCCGAAGATCTCGCCGCGGGGGATTCGGAAGCTGACCCGGTCCACCGCGGTGAAGTCGCCGAAGCGCATGGTCAGGGCTTGCGCCTCGATGGCGGCCGCCTCGTCGATCCCGGCCGCGCGGGGCGGCATGACCACCTCCGCGTGCCCTCGGCGCTTCGCTTCCGGCAGGAGGGCGATGAAGGCCGCGTCCAGCGTCGTCGCCGAGGCGCGCGCCTTCAGCTCCGCCGGAGAGCCGGTCGCCAGCACGCGCCCGTCGTCCATCGCGACCAGGAAATCGAAGCGCTCCGCCTCCTCCATGTAGGCGGTGGCGACGATCACGCTCATGGCTGGGCGGCCGCGGCGGATCTCGTCGATGAGCTCCCAGAACTGGCGGCGGGACAAAGGGTCGACGCCGGTGGTGGGTTCGTCGAGGATGAGCAGGTCCGGGTCGTGGATCAGCGCGCAGCAGAGGCCGAGCTTCTGCTTCATGCCGCCGGAAAGCTTGGCGGCGGGCCGATCGGCGAAGGCGGCAAGGCCGGTGCTATCCAGCAGTTCGGCGATGCGCCGCTCGCGCTCGCGTCTGTCGTGGCCGAACAGCCTGCCGAAAAAGTCGACGTTCTCGAACACCGACAGCGTGGGATAGAGGTTCTTGCCGAGGCCCTGCGGCATATAGGCGATGCGCGGGCAGCTCCGCCGCCGGTGCTTTGCGTCCGACATGTCGCCGCCGAGCGCTTCGACGACGCCGGACTGGATCGCGCGGGCGCCGGACACGAGCGACAGCAGGCTCGACTTGCCCACGCCGTCCGGACCGATCAGACCGACCATCACGCCGGCTGGCAGCTCGAGCGACACGGCGTCGAGCGCCCGCGTCGCGCCGTAGACGAGCGTGACGTCACGAAGCGCGACGACAGGCGCGCCGGCGTTCATTGCGGCGCGACGTTCTTCAGGTTTTCGGGCCAGTCCGCGTCGCCCGACAGCCTCACGTAGGCGACGCCCGGGAGCCCGGTCTTCACCTGCGTGATGTGCTTCTTCAGAAGCGCCTGCGGGATCTTCGCCTTGACCCTGAACATCAGCTTCTGGCGCTCCTCCTCGGTCTCGACGGTCTTGGGCGTGAACTGGGCGACGTCCGCCACGTAGCTCACCGTCGCCGGGATCACGTACTGGGGCGCCGCGTCGAGCACGAGACGCACCTCCGCTCCGAGCGCGACGCGGCCGGCCTGCGAGGTGGGCAGGAAGAACGTCATGAAGACGTCGCCCAGATCCACGAGGTTGAGCACCCGTCCGCCTGCCGAGAGGACTTCGCCGGGTTGCGCCACGCGATACTGCACGCGCCCTTCGCGAGGGGAGATCAGGACGCTGTCGACCAGATCCGCGTCGATGCTCTCGATCGCCGCCTTCGAGGCGTCGACCGCGGCGCCGGCGTCGATCACCTGAGCCTTGGCCGCGCCGATGGCGGCCTCGGAGGCGGCCGTCTGCGCGCGGGCCGCCGCCACGCCGGCGCGCGCGCCGCGTTCGGTGGCCCGATCGTTGTCGAGGACCTGCTGGGAGACGTCGTTGGTCTTCGCGAGCTGTTCGGACCGCGCGAGCTTCCGCTCGGCCGCGTCGAGCTCCGCGTCTCGCTGGCCGACCACCGCCTCCGCGGCCGCCTTTTCCGCCTCGCGCTGCGTCACGAGGCTTCTCGCCGTATCCACGGAGATCGTCGCGCGCTGAAGCTGCGCCGCCGCCTGACGCCGTTGCGCGTCGAGCTGTCGGGTGTCCATGCGGGCGAGCGGCTGGCCAGCGGTTACGAAATCGCCTTCGTCGGCGAGGATCTCCCGTATCCGCCCCGAGGTCTTAGTGGAGACGTCGATCTCCACCGCCTCGATGCGGCCGTTGCCTTGCGCGATCCCGTCCGGCAGGCCGCCGTCGGCGAACTTCGCCCAGTACACATAGGCTCCAGCGGCGACCAGAATCGCCAACGCAGCCGCGAGCCAACGCTTCGATGCGGACATCCCCGCCCCTCGCCGAACAGCCGGTCCTGCGGCGCCGATCGCCGTCTAGGATCGAAAGCCGCGCCCCCCACACGTTCATCCCATTGAAGAAGCGGGCTTTGATCTGTGTCAACCCGTGTTGACTCAGTGGTGCCATAGGATAACGATCATGTGGGAGCGCATTTTCCGGACACCTCATGGATCGGCACCCATCCGCCTTCAGCGTCCCTCAGTCGGCGCGGCAGCGCATCCTCGATGCGGCGGCGCGGCTGTTTTCGCGGGCGTCCTATGACGACACGAGCCTGCGGGACATCGCGGCCGAGGCGCAGGTCGACGTGGCCTATGTGCATCGCTGCTACGGTTCGAAGGAGAAGCTGTTCGCGCATGCGCTGAACGCCTCGCTGCAGCTTGGCCGCGTGTTCGACGTGGTGGAGCGCGACATCGGACAAGCCCTGGCGCGCGACATGCTCTCACGCGACGTGACGAACCCGCGAGACGTCAGGGCCTTCGACATCGCCGTGCGCTCGCTGTCGAGCGCCACCGCGCGCGACGTGCTGAAGGACATGACCGCCGCCGATCTCATCGCGCCTCTGTCGGACCGGATCGGCCCGCCGCACGACATGCGCGCGGCGCTGATGATCGCCGCGATGGCCGGCGTCAGCCTGTTCCGCAACGTGCTGGCGTTCGAGCAACTGCAGGAGCCCGCCGGCGGAGAGCTGGAGTCCGCCCTGGCCGATCTGCTGAGGGACATCATGAGCCGTCCGCCCGGCGGGCGGCGCGGGGAAGAGAGGCCGAACGATGACGAGCCGGACTGACGGGCCCGTCTGGTCCAGGGACCGGTCGGAGGAGCCGCTGGGCGGGGAAGCCTTCGCGGCGATCGATCGCATGAGCGAGGCGCTGTCCGCTCGGATGACGGGCGGGATTTCGCCCGCGGCCTGCGCGCTGGCGCTGTTCGACTGGTCGATCCATCTCGCCGGCGCTCCCGGTAAGCGGGCGGAACTCCTCGACAAGGGCGCCCGCAAGGCCGCGCGGTTCTGGATCCACGCCTTCGCCGCCGCAGGGAGCCGCGCGACTCCCCCCTGCATCGAGCCGCTGCCCGGCGACCGCCGCTTCGACGGAGAAGGCTGGCGCAAGCCCCCTTACGACCTCCTGGCCCAGGCGTTCCTGCTCAACCAGCAGTGGTGGCACAACGTCACGCACGAGGTCCCGGGCGTGACGCCGCACCACGAGGAGATGGTGTCCTTCTCGGCCCGGCAGTTGCTGGACATGTTCTCCCCGTCCAACAACCCCTTCGCCAATCCGGAGATCGTCGCCAAGACCGTCGAAACGGGCGGCGCCAATTTCGCTCAGGGCGTCCGGAACTGGCTCGAAGACGTGAACCGGCTCGCGACAGGCCGACCAGCCGCAGGAACGGAAGACTTCGAGGTCGGCCGCGACGTCGCGGTCACGCCCGGAAAGGTGGTCTACTGCAACGACCTGATCGAGCTGATCCAGTACGCGCCGCAGACCGAGACGGTCGGCGCCGAGCCGGTGCTTATCGTGCCGGCGTGGATCATGAAATACTACATCCTCGACCTGTCGCCGGCGAACTCGCTGGTCCGGCATCTCGTCGCGGCCGGGCGCACGGTCTTCTGCATCTCCTGGCGCAACCCCACGGCGGACGACCGCGATCTCGCCCTGGACGACTACCGCCGGCTTGGCGTCATGGCGGCGCTCGAGGCGATCGGCGCCGTCGTTTCCGGCGCCAGGGTCCATGCCGCCGGCTATTGCCTGGGCGGCACGCTCCTGTCGATCGCCGCCGCCGCGATGGCGAGGGCCGGCGACGACAGGCTCGCCTCTCTCACGCTGCTCGCAGCGCAGACGGACTTCACGGAGCCGGGCGAACTCGCGCTGTTCATCGACCACAGCCAGCTTCGCTTCCTCGAAAGCATGATGTGGAACCGAGGCTATCTCTCGGCCGATCAGATGGCCGGCGCCTTCCAGCTCCTGCGGTCGAACGACCTCGTCTGGTCGCGCCTCGTCCACGACTACATGATGGGGGAGCGCACCCCCATGATCGACCTGATGGCGTGGAACGCGGACTCCACCCGCATGCCCTACCGCATGCACGCCGAATATCTTCGCCGGCTCTACCTGGACAACGAACTCGCCGCCGGCCGCTTCCTGGTCGACGGCCGGCCGGCGGCGCTTCAGAACATCCGGGCGCCGCTCTTCGCAGTCGGAACCGAAAGAGACCACGTCGCGCCCTGGCGTTCCGTCTACAAGGTCCACTACCTCATCGACCCCGAGGTCACCTTCGTCCTGACGAGCGGCGGCCACAACGCCGGCATCGTGAGCGAACCCGGTCACCCCGGGCGGCGCTACCGCATCGCGCTCAAGCGCCCGACCGATCCCTGCCTCGGCCCGGACGAGTGGCCGACGGCGGCCGAGCCGAAGGACGGCTCCTGGTGGATCGAGTGGTTCGACTGGCTCGACCGGCATTCGACGTCCGAGCGGGTCGCTCCGCCTGCGATGGGCTCTCCCGAGAGGGGGTACGACCCGCTCGCAGACGCCCCCGGCGTCTACGTGTTCGCGCGCTGAGGAGACCCTATGACCGAGCCGCTTCTCAAGAACCGCACCTTCGACGAACTCGCCGTCGGCGACAGCGCCTCGCTCGTGCGCTTGGTCGGACGCGACGACATCGATCTCTTCGCCGCCGTATCGGGCGACGTGAACCCGGCTCATCTCGACGCCGCCTTCGCGGCGACCGACCTGTTCGGCCACATCGTGGCGCACGGCATGTGGACCGGCGCGCTGGTCTCCGCCGTGCTCGGCGCCAAGCTGCCAGGACCCGGCACGATCTATCTGGGCCAGGACATCCGCTTCCGCCGCCCCGTGACGCCGGGAGACACGATCACCGTGACCGTGACCGTGAAGGAGAAGCGACCGGAGAAGCGCATCGTCCTGCTCGACACGACGGCGACGAACCAGACCGGCGACCAGGTCCTCACCGGCGTCGCCACCGTGATCGCGCCCGACCGGTCCATCGAATGGCCGCGGGCCAAGCTCCCGGACGTGAAGCTTCGGCGGCATGACCGCTACGACGGCTTCGTCGCAGAGGCCCGCGGGCTGCCGCCGATCCGGGCGGCCATCGTCCATCCCTGTTCGCCCGAGGCGATCCTCGGCGCCGGCGAGGCCCGCGACGAGGGCCTGTTCGATCCGATCCTGATCGGTCCGGAGGCGAAGATCCGCGCATCCGCCGAACAGGCGGGCGTCTCGATGGACGGCTTCGCCATCGAAAACGTCGAGCACAGCCACGCCGCCGCCGCCCGGGCGGTCGAGCTAGCAGTCTCAGGAGCGGTCGCGACCCTGATGAAGGGCAGCCTCCACACCGATGAGCTTCTCGGCGCCGTCGTGGGCTCGGGCTCGGGGCTGCGCACCGAGCGGCGGATCAGCCACGTCTACGCGATGGACGTGCCGGCCTACGCCAAGCCGATCGTCGTCACCGACGCCGCGATCAACATCCAGCCCACGCTCGAGCAGAAGCGTGACATCTGCCAGAACGCCGTCGACATGCTGCGGCTTCTCGGCGTGGAGAAACCCCGCGTCGCCGTGCTCGCCGCCGTCGAGACGGTCAACGCCAAGATGCCCTCGACGCTTGACGCCGCGGCGCTGACCGTCATGGCCGCGCGCGACCAGATCACCGGCGCGCTGGTGGACGGTCCGCTTGCCTTCGACAACGCCATCAGCCCGGACGCCGCGAAGACCAAGGGCATCGTCTCGCCCGTGGCGGGCCAGGCGGACGTGCTGCTCGTGCCCGACCTCGAGGCCGGCAACATGCTGGCGAAGCAGCTGATCCACTTCGCGGGCGCCGACGCCGCCGGCCTCGTGCTTGGAGCGCGCGTCCCGATCGTCCTGACCAGCCGGTCGGACTCGCTCAGGACGCGGATCGCCTCGGCGGCGCTCGCCAAGCTGATCGCCGCCCGCCAGTCGCTCGCCGGAAAGATGCCGCGATGAGCGAGAGGCTTCTGGTCACCTTCAACCCCGGCTCCTCCACCGTGAAGATCGGGCTGTTTGCGCTGGAGGGCGGCGCCCCTCGCCGGGTCGGCAGGGGCATGATCGACTTTCGGACGGCGCCCCTGCGCTTCGAGCTTTCGGAAGGGCCGGACCGTTTTGACGTAACGCTCGAAGCCGAGCCCGGGAGCGAAATGCATAAAGTGCTCAATGAGTCCTTCGGCAGGTTGGCGTGGCACTTCAACCTCTCGCAGATCGAAGCCGTCGGTCACCGCGTGGTCCACGGCGGCGACACGTTCTCGGGCGCCGTTCGGATCAGCCAAAGGACGCTCGCGGATCTGGACCGCCTCACGACCCTTGCTCCCCTCCACCAGCCGCAGGCTCTTCGGCTGATCCGCGCGATCGCGCGCCTGCGCCCCGAGCTCCCGCAGACCGCATCCTTCGACACGGCGTTCCATCGCACCAACGCGGAGCTGACGCGGCGCTTCGCCCTGCCCCGGGCGCTGCACGAGGACGGCGTCAAGCGCTACGGCTTCCACGGCCTGTCCTACAAGTTCATCGCCGGCGAGCTCGCGCGGCGACATCCGACGGCGGGGGAGGGCAAGGTCGTGGCCGCCCATCTGGGCTCCGGCGCAAGTCTCTGCGCTCTCGAGAACGGCGTCAGCCGCGACAGCAGCATGGGATTCTCGACGCTGGACGGCATCCCGATGGCGACCCGCTGCGGCGCCCTGGATCCCGGCGTGCTGCTCCATCTGCTCAGCGAACAGAAGCGCAGCCTGAAGGACGTCGAAGACCTGCTCTATCATTTCTCGGGCCTGCTGGGGGTCTCCGGCGTCAGCGCGGACAGCCGCGAGCTGCTCGCGAGCGATCGGCCCGAGGCGAAAGAGGCGCTGGAGCTCTTCGCCTTCCGCATCGGCGGCGAGACCGCCCGGCTCGCCGCCACTCTGGGGGGGCTCGATGCTCTGGTGTTCACCGCCGGCGTCGGCGAGCACCAGCCTCAGATCCGCGCCTCGGTCGCCAAGCGACTTGCGTGGCTCGGGCTGTCGCTGGACGAAGCGGCGAACGCCGCCAACGCGGAGGTGATCAGCGCGACCGGCAGCAGGATCGCGGCCTTCGTCATCCCCACGGACGAGGAGCAGGTGATCGCCGACGAGGCGGCCTCTCTCCTGAGCACGAAAGACTGAGCCATGCCAAAGATCGCAGATCTCACCGGCAAACGCGGTCTCGTCGTCGGAATTGCGAACGAGCACAGCATCGCCGCCGGCTGCGCGGCGGCGTTCGCGGAAGCCGGCGCGGAGCTGGCGGTGACCTACCTGAACGACAAGGCGAAGCCCTACGTTCAGCCCGTAGCCGAAGCGGCGCGGGCTTCCATCCTCGCCCCCTGCGACGTGCGCGTCCCCGGCCAGCTCGAAGCGCTGTTCGCGCGGATCGAGAAGGACTGGGGCCGGCTTGACTTCGTCCTGCACTCCATCGCGTTCGCGGAACGCGACGACCTCCATGCCAGCGTCGTGAACTGCTCGCAAGAGGGCTTCGCGCTGGCCATGGACGTCTCCTGCCACTCCTTCCTGCGCATGGCGAAGCTCGCCGCGCCGCTGATGACGGAGGGCGGGTGCCTGCTGACCGTGAGCTTCTACGGCGCGGACAAGGTCGTCGAGAACTACAACCTCATGGGGCCGGTGAAGGCGGCGCTGGAAGCGAGCGTGCGCTACGTCGCCGCCGACCTCGCCGACCGCGATATCCGCGCCCACGCTATCTCGGCTGGCCCGGTGAAGACGCGCGCCGCCTCCGGCATTGGACGGTTCGACGACTTGATGGACGAAGTCCGCGCCCGCACGCCGGCGGGACGGCTTGTCACAATCGAGGAGATCGGCGGCATCGCCGCTTTTCTCGCAAGCGACGCAGGCGCGCCGCTCACCGGATCCGTGGTCTATGCCGACAACGGATTCCACACGGTGGTATGACGGCGCGGCCCTTTCGCCGCGCGCAAGGATTATGTTTGGAGGTGGGCATGCTGGGTTGGTTCGTAAGGCTCTCGCTTGCTCTGGCGAGTTGGGTCACCGCGCTGTTCGTCGCCCGCGACGCCGTGAACTTCGGCATTGTCAATGTGTTCGTCGCGATCCTGCTGCTGGCGCTGGGCATCGGCTTCCTCGCATTCTGGCCCATGATCCGGGAGATCTTCAAAGCGCTCTACGCGAACTTGAGCCGGAAGCCGTGACGCCGCCCTGCCCCTTCGCGCCTTGCGGATAGGTAAAAAGCTCAGCCTTGCTTCGACGCTGCGGCACCGGTGGCTTCCTCGAGTAGCCTCGAGCTCGCCACTCCCAGCGCGGCCGCGATCGCTTCTAGCACCGTCACGGTCGGATTGCGCACGCCACGTTCGACGCCGCTGACATAGGTGCGGTGAAGCTTGGCCTGAAAGGCGAGCTCCTCCTGCGAGAGCCCCTTCTCCAGCCGAAGACGCTTCAGATTGAGGCCCACGCGGCGTCGCACATCCATGAGGTGGGCGTGCGACGTTGTCGACTATCGATCTACAGACTATGAGTCTCATTTTGCTCGACACCCGCCGACATTCGAGCAATGTCGGTCGGGGCTCGCGAAAGCGCCGAGCCGCAAACTTGGGGAGGCTCCGTGAACCACCGTCAGCATCGCGCCACCGGCGGGATCGGCATGAGTGGGGTGGCCGTCGGGCATCCGGTGCTGCCGCATTCAACACAGAGCGCCTCTGCGCCGATGAATCGGCTGGCTGAGCTTGGCGGGATGGTCTGCCCCCTGAGAAGTCGTCCTCCCTGAGGTATGGCTTTTGGCCATTTGGAGGACTGTCTGATGCCGAGGAAGAGGCACGCGCCTGAAGAGATTGTCGCGAAGCTGCGGCAGGTCGAGGTTCTGACCGCGCAGGGGCGGCCGGTGGCGGAAGCGATCCGGTCGATCGGCGTGACCGAAGTGACGTTCTATCGCTGGCGCACCGAGTATGGCGGGCTGAAGGGCGATCAAGTGAAGCGCCTGAAGGAACTCGAGGCTGAGAATGCCCGGCTTCGTCGAGCGGTGTCGGACCTGACGCTCGACAAGATGATCCTGGCGGAGGCGGCCAGGGGAAACTGATCAGCCCCGCCCGTCGCCGCGACTGCGTGGATCGCGTGGTGAGCAAGCTCGGCGTCACCGAACGCCGGGCGTGCCTTGTGCTCGGCCAACACCGATCGACGCAGCGGAAGATCCCGACCCGGCCTGACGACGAGGCGGCGCTGACCGCCGACATCGTGGCGCTGGCTGTCCAGTATGGCCGCTACGGCTACGGACGGATCGCGGCGCTGCTGCGCTCCGTCGGCTGGGCCGTGAATCTGAAGCGGGTCGAGCGGATCTGGCGACGGGAGGGGCTGAAGGTCCCGCAGAAACAACCCAAGCGCGGGCGGCTCTGGTTCAACGACGGCTCGTGTGTGCGGCTGCGGCCTGAACGGCCGAACCACGTCTGGTCCTATGACTTCGTCGAGGATCGCACTCACGACGGCCGCAAGTTCAGGATGCTCAACGTGATCGACGAGTTCACGCGCGAATGCATTGCGATCCGGATCGGGCGGAGGCTCCGGTCGACCGACGTCATCGACGTTCTGTCGGACCTGTTCATCCTCCGCGGAGCGCCAGCCCACGTTCGATCCGACAATGGCCCGGAGTTCGCCGCCAGGGCCGTGCGTGAGTGGATCGTCGCTGTCGGCTCGAGGACTGCCTTCATCGAGCCCGGCAGTCCTTGGGAGAACGGCTACTGCGAGAGCTTCAACGCCCGGCTATGCGACGAGCTTCTCAACGGCGAGATCTTCTACTCGCTCGCCGAGGCCAAAGCCGTGATCGAAACCTGGCGGCGGCACTACAACGCCATCCGCCCACACTCGGCGCTCGGCTATAGGCCGCCCGCGCCCGAGGTCTCGCTGTGGCCGGCTGCGCAACCCCGACCAGCTCCGCCGGCCACGCCAACCGTCGCGTCAGCGCCGGTCATGAACTAACATTCCAACCGGACCACTCGATGGGGGCCGGCCAGACCGACGACTTACCGTAAAATAGCCCGCCGCCCCTGAGCGGCGGGCTATCGCTATTCGCTATAGGACGTCCGATGCCTCAATCGTGGTGCTCGGGCATGCCCTTCAGCTGGTCTTTCGTCCATGTCGTGACGGCATGAACATCGCCGCCTTCATCACGCATGAAATCGAGATCGGTCGCCGACACCGCGACACGCTTCGCGCCAATCCCAAGGAAGCCACCCACATCGATGACGACCTTGGCGGTCGCGCCAGAGCCATGAACGTGAGCGACGGATCCGATTTTCTCGTCGCCGGGACCGTAGATCACCGCGTCATCAAGCGTCGATTCGGTGAGTTCGTCGCTCGTCAGTCGGACATGCTGGCTGTGGTCCATGGCGTCTCTCCTCGGAAGGGTTGGTACCCTATAACTCCCGCGGGCTGCCTGCGTTCCAACCAGCACGAAGCGATGGTGATGCAACCGGGCGATCTGCCCATTTTGAAAGGTGAGGTATGGAACTCTGAAACAGAAGCCATCGACTTCGATCCAATGCCGATTCGCTGGGCGCTCGCGGATTATTACAAGTCGGTAAATACCAGGTTGCTACGTTAGCCCTCGCGATCTGGGATGGAGTTCGATGAGATGACCCACGTCGAATTAATCGCGCGTCTCGCAGCTGCGGCGGTCGCGGGCAGTGTCGTCGGGATCGAACGGGAACGCTTGCTGTGGGCGGCGGGCTTGCGGACTCATATGCTGGTGTGCGTTGGCTCCTGTCTCGCCATGATCGTCTCGGCCTATGGTTTTGACGATGTATTGTCACAGAGCCACGTCTCTTTCGATCCGTCCCGCGTCGCCGCTCAGGTGATTTCGGGTGTGAGCTTCCTCGGCGCTGGGACCATTCTGCTGCGCGGCGAGGTCGTTCGCGGGCTGACAACGGCGGCGAGCCTGTGGGGTGTGGCGGCGGTGGGACTAGCCATCGGAGGCGGCCTCTATGTCGCCGGAACTGCGGCAACCGTGATCATCGTTGCAATCCTCGCGGGGGTGAAGCCGCTGGAAGAGCGATACAGGCATCGAATGACGTCGCGCGAGCTCCGGCTAACCGGTCCGTCCGGTGTAGTAACGATCGATTTGCTGAACGAAGTGGCCGGGCTTCGAGCTTCCCGCGTCAGACAGTTTGTGGCGAAGCCCAGCGCCCAGGAAGGTTATGATGACATCGTCATCTCGTTCGTGCGGCTCTCGCAGACGAGCGTGGACGACATCGCCCACAAGCTGACGGCGCGGAACGGCGTGCGCATACTGTCGGAAGACGATGGTCGAGCGTGAGCAGCCCAGCCTAGGGCCGGGACTCATAACCAGTGGCTGACTATAGCGGCGATGTGGACGGCGGCGAGGAAGCTCGTGGCGTTACGGTCATAGCGGGTTGCGTCGCGTCGGAAGTCCTTGAGGCGACAGAACATGCGCTCGATGGCGTTGCGGTCGCGGTAGAGGGCCGGCGAGAAGCAGGGCTTCCAGCGGCGGTTGGACTTCGGCGGGATGTTTGGCCTGACGCCGGCGGCCTCGGCCTGACGGCGGATGGCGTCGCTGTCATAGCCCTTGTCGCCATGAAGCATCCGGGCGGCGGGAAGTTCGGCCAGCAGCGTCGCTCCGGCCGAGCAGTCCGCGACTTGGCCGCCGGTCAGCAGGAAGGCGATCGGGCGTCCTTCGCGATCCGTGAGCGCGCGGATCTTGGTGCGTCCTCCGCGCGATCGGCCCACCGCCTGGTTGCGCTCCCCCCTTTACCGCCGGCGGCCGAGCGATGGGCCTTCACCGCAGAACTGTCGATCATGACGTGATCGGCCGGACCCGCCTCGGCGACAAGCGCCAGGAACAGCCTGCGCCAGACGCCTCTCACGGCCCAGCGGACATAGCGATTGTAAAGGGTCTTGCGCGGTCCGTAGACCGCGGGAGCGTCGGCCCAGCGGCCACCCGACCTCAACACGTGCACGATGCCGCTGATGATGACCCGCCGGTCGTCGACCCGCGGAACGCCGCGCGTCTTCGTCGGCAGATGCGGCTTGAGCCGGGCGAACCGATCGTCCGTAAGCCAGAAGCAATCCGATCCCATCGGCGTCCTCCCTTGAGATCGCCTCTGAATCACGCTTCGCTCAATCCGCAAACTCGTTAATGGGTCCGGGCTCCAGCAAAGGCCCCAAACCTGTTCAGATAAGCCGAGCCAGCTCTTCGAACGCCCGGTGGGGCTCGTCCTAGTAGGTCGATCGCGCGATCCCCATCAGCCGGCATCCCTCGGCGACGGAGAGGCAGCGGGGCCGGTGATCACGGACGTAGGCGCGCTTCTCGGCCGTGGTCCGCTTCGAAGAGCCCCCTTTAAGAATCTCGAGCTCGAGCACTTGCCCGGCCTCCGCGTCCTCATCGAACGCGCCAGCTTCGAACTTCTGCACCGTTCCTAACCTATTTCGGACGGTAGGGAAGACTGCTGTCGGACGGGCAGCCTCCTCGCTAGGGCGAGTGGCTCGTATCGAGTAAGCCCACGGCGTCAGTTTAGATTCTCTCTAAATAATTGAAATTGCAATCCTAATCCTGATGGCTCATGACGAGCAGAATTCTTGGGGGCGGCTAGCGAGCCAATCGGATGACCTTTGCGGCCAGCGACGCCAACGACGAGTTACTCGGGCTCTATCTCCGTCAATGGCGGACCCTTCGGCTTCGCCTCACGCGCCGTACCGGCTCGCGGGAGCTCGCCGAAGACGCGCTGCAGGAGACGTGGCTGCGGCTCGCCGGCCTGAAGCAGAGCGCGCCGGCCGTCCGTGACGGTCAGGCCTTCATTCTGCACGTGGCGTCGAACATCGCGATCGATCTCTCCCGGCAGGATCTCCGCCACAGCGCGCGACGCGTCCATGATGAGGACGCATTGCTTTCGGCGGTGGATCCCGCGCCTTCGCCCGAGACCGTGACGATCGACCGGGATCGGTTGAGAGCCCTCGTGCGGGCTCTCGGCGAGCTCCCGCCGAAGCCGCGCGCGGCGCTTCTGATGTGCCGCTATGACGGGCTGTCCCACGCTGAAATCGCCGCGGCGCTTGCCGTCTCCGAGAGCATGGTCGCGAAGTATCTGGCGCAGGCGCTTCGCCATTGCCGCGATCGCTTCCGCGCCGTGGCGTAAGGCTGGCGCGGCGCCTTTGCTCGCCTGGAATCGTCCTTGATGCTAGAGCGGCGCGCCTGCGCCGCCGCAGGACCGCCGGGACCCGCCTCCCATGACCGATGACGAACCGTCGTCCCCCCCGGACGACCGGCTGAGCGACGAGGCGATCGACTGGATCGTGCGTCTGCGTTCCGGGCGCGCGAGCGCCGAGGATCGCGACGCCTTCGCCGCATGGCGGAGCCAGAGCCCGGAGCATGAAGCCGCCGCGCTCGAAGCGGAGAGCGTCTGGCGAGGACTTGGCGCGGCGGGCGAGGCCCTTCCCGACGACCACGGCGCGGCTCAGGCGGACGCGAAGGGCGTCTCCCGTCGCAAGTTGCTCAGCCTCGCGGCGCTCGGCGCCGGCGCGACGGCGCTTGCGGGCTCCGACTGGGCGCGCCTCCATCTCGAGGCGGACCACGCGACGGGACCCGGCGGTCCCGAGAGCTTCACCTTGCCGGACGGCTCGACAGCTCGGCTCAACGCGACCAGCGCCATCCAGGTGGCATACACGCCGTTCGAGCGACGGCTGACGCTGCTGGCGGGGCAAGGCGCCTTCGACGTCCGCCCTGACGCGGCGCGACCGTTCGTGGTGGACGCCGCGGGCGGCGCCGCGCGCGCTTTTGGGACCTCGTTCGACGTCGACATCCGCTCGACCGAGGTGGTGGTGACCGTTCTGTCGGGACAGGTCGAAGTCGCGACGGCCGGAGCGACTTCGCCGGCGGGGCGCGGCGAGCGAATCCGATTCCGCGCCGGCTCTTCGCCGTCCGCGGCCGAGACGGTAGACGTCGAGGCGGAGACGGCGTGGCGGCGCGGCAAGCTCATCTTCAACGGCCGGCCGCTGGCCGATGTGGTCGCCGAGGTCGAGCGGCACCGGCGCGGACGCATCGTCATCGCGAACCGCAGTCTTGCGGCTCTCGCCGTGACCGGCACGTTCGATCTCGGCGACGGCGACGCCGTGCTCCGCGCCGTCGAGGACACCCTGCCCGCCCGCGTCACGCGTCTGCCTTTCCTCGCGATCGTCAGCTGACCCGTTTTTTTGGCCGGTTCGCTGCAAGATCGCGGCGGTCGCCTCGTCCTTGCTGATGAGGGCGCGCTGGCGCGTCCGCTCGGGTACGGGGACTGCGATCGTGAAAGCTGAATGGGGGAGCCGCGCCCGGCGTGCGGCCTTGGGCGTCGCCGCGGCTCTGGCTGTAGCGTCGCCGACGGCGGCTGCGCCCGAAAGCGGAGCGTCCGTCACGGCGCGGGGCTCCACGGTGGCGTTCGACGTGCAACCTCAGGACCTTGGCGGCGCCCTGACGGCGTTCGCCGATCAGGCCGGCTTGCGCCTGATGTTCGCAAGCGACGTCGTCGCCCGGTTTGAGAGCCGTGGACTCCAGGGAAGATTCACCCGAGAGGAGGCGCTCGACCTTCTGCTCTCGGACGCTCGCCTGTCATGGCGCTTCACAAGCGGGTCGACCGTGACGATCTCGCGTTTCGCGCCTGGCGACATCGTGCCGATGGCCGCCGAGGGCGTGATCGAGCTGGACGAAATCGCGGTCGAGGGCACGGGCCTGCAAAATGCCTGGGGTCCGGTCGACGGTTACGTCGCCACCCGCAGCGCGACGGGATCCAAGACCGACACGCCGCTGATCGAGACGCCGCGCTCGATCTCCGTCATCGCGCGCGACGAATTAGCGGATCGCGGCGCGACGACGCTGCAGGAGGCACTCGCCTACACGCCGGGCGTCGCGTCCTTCGCCTCTGGCCGCTCGCTTGTCCTCGACGAATTCCTGCTCCGCGGGTTCGATACGGCGGCCGGCAACCTCGGCCAACTCCGCGACGGCCTCAAACTACAGGCCAACGTCTACGACGGCGCCCAGGAGCCCTACGGCCTCGAACGCGTGGAAGTGCTAAAGGGAGCCGCCTCGATCCTTTATGGACAGCTGGGTCCGGGCGGTGTGGTCAATTCGATCAGCAAGCGCCCGACATTCACGCCGCAAGGCGAGATCAACGTCACGGGCGGAAGCTTCGAGAACAAGCAGGTTTCGGCGGACGTCTCCGGGCCCATCGGCTCAAGCGGCGAGTGGGCCTACCGGCTGACGGGCCTCGTTCGCGACGGCGACACCTGGATGGACTACGTCCCCGACGACAAGCGCTACATTGCGCCGGCGATCACCTGGAGGCCCACGGATCGTACATCCCTGACGGTCCTGGCCCACTATCAGGAGGTCCGCACCCGTTTCAAGGCGCCGATGGACGCCGATGGCACGGTCTTCAGGGCTCCCGGTGTCGGACGCGTTCCGCGCGACATGTTCATCGGCGACCCGGACTTCGACAAATACAAAATCAACTCCGGCGCGATCGGATACCTCTTCGAGCATGACTTCAACGGCACGGTGAAGTTCAGTTCGAAGACTCGTTACTTCGAGTCGAAAGCGGACTGGAATTATCTGACATTCCTAGGGTTCAAAACCACCGCGCCTGGAGATCCTCAGATCTTGCGCGGCATCAGCGAGCGCACCGAACACTCGAAGACTTTTACCTCGGACAACAATTTCCAGGTCAGGTTCGATACCGGGCCGATATCCCACACGGCGGTCGTCGGGGTCGATTACTCGCGCCTGACATACGACACCCACCGGTTCCAGCGCGGCGTTGTAGATTCGCTCGAATTCGACGATCCCGATTACGGAAACTCCGGTGTCAAGGTCGATTACAGCCGCGACAATGGGTTCAAGCGGCAGATCGGTCAGGTTGGCGTCTACGCGCAAGACCAGATCAAGATCGCCGACCGCTTCGTCATTCTTGCCGGCGGCCGGCAGGATTGGGCGAAGACTGAGACGAGCTATTACCGGCTTGGTCGCCAGCCAGACCAGAAGGACGACGCCTTCAGCGCACAGCTAGGCTTCGTCTACCTCGCGCCGCATGGCTTCGCTCCCTACGTGTCATACAGCGAATCTTTCTCGCCGACGGTCGCCGCAAATTTTCTGGAGCCCTCGACCAAACCTACGACCGGGGAGCAGTACGAGGCGGGTCTGCGATGGCAGTCGCCGGATGAAAAGACGCTGATCACGGCGGCCGCCTACACCATCGATCAGAAGAATGCGGTCTCGTTTGCAGCGCCCACGAACGACGACGACTCTGGCTTTCGCCAGACGGGCTTGGTCCGATCAAGAGGCGTCGAACTTGAGGCGAAGACGAAACTCGGCGATTGGGAGATCGTCGCAGCCTACGCCTACACGGACGCGCGGGTTCGAAAGGACGAAGATCCGCTGCTTGTCGGAGAGCGCGTCGCGCTGGTCCCCTACAATCAGGCGTCGATCTGGGCGGCCTATGATTTCACATCGCTCGGCGCGCCATGGCTCAAACTTGGCGGCGGGCTTCGCTATGTCGGCCGAACGAACCTGACCGAAGATTACATATCGGACGCAAATGGAGCCCCGATCAGAAAGCGATACCGTGAGGTTCCCGACTACCTAATGGTCGACGCGGTCGCGCGTCTGGATCTGGGTGGCATGACGCCATCGCTCAAAGGCTTCCATGCGCAGATCAACGCCAAGAACCTCCTGGACAAAAAAACCTACTCCTGCACAAGCGCTGTCCAAGGCTGCAATTACGGCCAGCCACGCACCATCTTCGCCACGCTCTCCTACAAATGGTGAGCGGCGTCACCCGGCGCGCGGCGCTCACGGGACTGGGGACGGCCGCAGCAATGGCGGCCTTCTCCGTTTCAGCCACCCGCGGCGCCGGGGCAACGCGCGTGGTGTCGCTGGAACTGCAGCTCACCGAGACGCTGGTCGCGCTCGGCGCGCCGCCGATCGCCGCCGCCGACAATGCGCTCTACCGCCGCCTGGTCGGACGACCGGAACTTCCGGCCTCGGTCGAGGACCTCGGGCCAATCCAGCAGCCGAACCTCGAATTCTTGACCTACCTGAAGCCGGACCTGATCGTTTTGCCGCCATGGGAGATAGGCGGATCGCGCCGCGCCCTCGCGCGCGTCGCGCCTATCGAGGCAATCGGCGATCTCTCGGCCCGACCGCCGATCGAGCGCCTGAACGAGACCACGCGTCGGCTCGGCGTCCTCGTCGGGCGTGATGGCGATGCGGAAGCGCTCGTGGCGAATGCGGCAGCTGAGATCGACGCGCTGCGGACCGGCGCGGCGACGCGGCCGACTTTTCTCTGCCGACTGATGGAGAATGGCCGCCACGTCGCGATCTTTGGCGGCCGAAGCGTGGTCGGCGCGGTCGCGGAGCGGCTCGGCATGCCGAACGCCTGGACAGGGCGGCAGAGCGCCTTCGGAACGGCGGTCGCGGCGATCGAGGATCTGGCGCGCGTCCCGGACGCAAGGCTGGTGCACTTCCATCGAGGGGCGGAGACCGACCGCGCGCTGGCGCGGCTTGCACGCAGCCCGCTCTGGGCGGCGTTGCCCATGGTGCGCATGGGCCGGACCCACGCCATGCCCGTTGTGCATCCGAACGGCGGGCTCGCCTCGGCCATCCGGGCCGCGGCGCAGCTTGCGACGCTTCCCCACGACGGCCCGCCGCGTGGCTGACGCCCGTGCAGGGCGCCGCGTCCTAATTCCGGCTCTTGCCTTGCTGGCTCTGGGCGGCGCGCTCGCCTGCGCCAACCTCGCCTCCGTGGCGTCTCCAGGCCGCTGGGTCGGCGCCGCCTTCGGGCCGGAACCGACGGCTATGACGGAGATTGTGTTTCACCACAGCCTGCTGCCGCGCATCGCCGTCGCGCTGCTGTGCGGGGCCGGCCTCGGCCTCGCCGGCGCATTGATGCAGCAGGCGCTGCGAAACCCGCTGGCTGAACCCGGAACGCTCGGCGTGTTCGCTGGCGCGCGGTTTGCGCTGGCCGCAGCCACGCTGTGGGCGCCGGGACTGCTCGTGTTCGGATACGAGCCTCTCGCCCTCGCCGGAGGGGCGACCGCCGCGGCGCTCGTGTTGCTTCTCGCACGGCGCCAGCGGTTCGCGCCGCTGGCGGTCGTGCTTGCGGGAATCGTCGTTTCGCTCGCGCTCGAGGCGGCGAACCGCATGCTTGCGATCGGGAACTTCGAAGCGCTCTCGGACCTGTTCGTCTGGCAAGCCGGATCGCTCTCCCAGAACAATTGGGACGCCGCGCGCCGCCTTGCGCCGCGGGCTGCACTCGGCGCTCTGGCGGCTCTATTGCTG
The DNA here is from genome assembly GCF_000526315.1 of Methylopila sp. 73B. Taxonomy (NCBI): domain Bacteria; kingdom Pseudomonadati; phylum Pseudomonadota; class Alphaproteobacteria; order Hyphomicrobiales; family Methylopilaceae; genus Methylopila; species Methylopila sp. 73B. The sequence continues at coordinate 2,128,971 of NZ_JAFV01000001.1, forward strand.
GCGCGTGCTCTCGCCGTGCTGGAGCTCGGCGACGCCGTCGCGCGCGGCCTTGGCGCGTCGCTCGCGCTGGTGCGGGTCGCCGCCATCGCGGTCGCCGTCGCTCTCGCCGCCTCCGTCGCCGGCGCGGTCGGCGCGATCGGTTTCGTTGGGCTGGCGGCGCCGACGATCGCACGCGCGTCTGGCGTTCGAACGGCGGCCGGCCGGCTGCTGTGGAGCGCCCTGATCGGGTCGGGCCTTTTGCTCGCCGCCGACCAGGGGTTGTTGGCGACAGCTGGGGGGATGGTCCCGACCGGCGAAGCAACGGCTCTGCTGGGCGCGCCGCTGCTGCTGTGGCTCGTCGCGCGCATGCGCGCCGCGGCGGGTCCTGCGGAGATGGAGAGCGCGAAAGCGACGAAGATGCCAGATCGAGCGCGTGTACGGCTCGTCTTGGTCGCCGCGGCGACGCCCGTCGTCGTCTGGGCGGCGCTCGCGCTTGGACGGACGCCGGATGGCTTCGTCTGGGCGACAGGCGGCCTGTTCGACGCCCTGTGGCCGTGGCGAGCGCCGCGGGTAGCGGCCTCGCTCGCCGCCGGAGCCCTATTGGGCGCCGCCGGCGTCGTGCTGCAAAGGCTGACGGGGAACGCCATGGCGAGCCCGGAACTTCTCGGCGTGTCCGCCGGAGCGGCGCTCATGCTGATACTCGCCGTATTTCTGCTGCCGCCTCTCTCGCCTTCGGCGGCTCTCGGCCTCGCGACCTTGGGCGCCGCGGCTGCGCTGTTCGCGACGCTCGCGGTCGGCTGGCGCTCCGGGCACGCCCCGCTTCAGACCTTGATGATTGGGGCGGCCCTTTCAGCGCTGCTCAGCTCCAGCGCGACGCTCGTCCTCGCAAGCGGTGATCCGCGCGGCGCGGCGCTGGTCGCTTGGCTCGCCGGCTCCACCTACGCGGTGACCCCCGCGCAATCGGCCGCCACGGTCGTCGCTGCGGTCGCGCTGGCGCTGGCGTTGCCTTTGACCGCCCGCTGGCTCGCGATCCTGCCGATGGGCGGGGCGGCGGCGCAGGCCCTCGGGGTCCAGGCTGCCAGGGCCCGGCTCGGCCTGCTTGGGGTCGCCGCCGCCGCGACCGCCGCAGCGACGCTGTTGGTAGGGCCTCTGAGCTTCGTAGGGCTGGTGGCCCCCCATCTCGCGCGGTTCGCCGGCGCGCGCCGGCCGCTGGCGGAGACAATGGCCGCAAGCGCGATCGGCGGCCTTCTTCTTCTCGTTGCGGATTGGCTTGGGCGCGTCGTCGTCTTTCCCTGGCAGATCCCCGCGGGCCTGATCGCGACGGCGATTGGCGGGATCTACTTCACATGGCTCCAGCAGGCGCGGCGATGACCGAGGATCCTCTCGCCTCGCTCCTGGTCGGCCCTCTTGTTGACTACGCGGGTCGTGTCTCCACGACGCAGGAGCCGGGCCTCGTCGCAGGGGTAGATCTGCGGGACCGGACGGTCCTGTCTGAGCTTATCGATCGAGCCGTGGCCGCGCGGAACGGGGCCGATCGACGCGCGGTCTCGTCTCTCTGGTCGAAGGCGCATTTCGCGACGGTGATCCCGCCGACGCTTGGGGTCGCCTTCGTTCATGGCCAGGCGTTGCCCGTCGCTCTCGACGACATCCTCATAGCCGTCGGCGCCGTGAGCGGCGCCACGACGCTCCTCGTTCTGCGAGATGCCGGAGAAGCGTTCGCTTCCGACGCGGAAGGACACTTCGACGCTCTCGTCTACGGCCACCTGGAGCCGCTGGTCGACGGCCTTTCGGCTGCGACCGGCCTTTCGCGCCGTGTGCTTTGGAGCAATGCGGGCAATATTTTCGACTATGTCACGACGCTCGCCCGAGGCGCGTTGGGGAACACGCCGGCGCTTATGGAAGCCGAGGCCCTGCTCTCCGAGCGGACCCGGCGCGGCGTCCCTAACCCCCTGTTCCGGCCGGTGGATCATCTCCCGGATGGCGGCCGACGGCGAAGGGTTTGCTGCGTCCGCGACAGGATCGCGAGCCTCTCACTCTGCTCGACCTGCCCCAAGGCATCGGCCGCCGTGACCAGCGCGGATATGATTGGCGATGGATGAAGTTGGGGCTGAACGCCGTCGTAGCTCCGAGCACCGTTCGCATCGACAAGGGAGCGATGTTTGCGGGCCGACTGCGGGTTAACGGAGCCCCGGAGCAACCGCTCGAATCGCTAATCGTCAACGGCCGCGATCGCCGGGGGCACGCCGACAATCGTTCGCAAGATCCCCACCAAAGAAACCCGGGTATGTTCCAGAATATCTACAGAAGGCGGCTGAAGTGTTTAGCTTCAATCGATAGCTCGTCGATCGCGCCAAGCAGCGGCTGCACCGGATTCTCAAGTGGTGGCGGATCAACCCCAGCCTGCCGGCGGCAACTGTTGAACCACGAGCGGACGGTTGGAGAAGTCGGCATTGAAGCGATGTGTGCGTCTTGAAGAAGTCAAGCCGTATCCTCGGTCTCGATGGCTTCACTTGGCGCAATCTCGTCGAAGAAGAAATTGACTATGTAGCGATCGAACGGCCGAGACCCTAGAGGCCTCTTCACTTCTACCTCATGGGCGTGACGCCGAACGCCAGCCGATCACGTTCGTGCTACTATTACAAAGCACGATGATCCTGCCTTGCAACGAGTTGAGCTGGTGGCGCCAGGCAACGGGCAGGCGTGCCCGGTGTGACGGCCGGACACGCCCTCGCCCGCCGCGGTATGTCGGCCAACGACCAAGCGATCCAGGAACGGACTCGTTCAGCGCTCCTAGAACACTCGGTTCTTGCATGTCGCATCTGCTGACCTCGGACGACAACGTTCTCGGGGTTGAATCCGACCAGCAGGAAACCGTCGGTTGTCATGCTAGGTGTTTAGTCCCAGCATGTGATGGCTTGGCTGACGAATGAACAGCTCCGGCTTTTCGACGTTGAGGGCTTTGAGAGCCTCGAGTGGTGTTTTGAAGCGAAGCGCCTTGAGCTGCTTGGCGTAGTTGTAGGCAAGCAGCCAGTCCCGGACGTGGCGTCGCAGATCGTCGATCGAGGCGTAGTGGAAGGCGCGGACGGTCGCCTCCTTGATCGTCCGGACCATCCGCTCGGCCTGGCCGTTGGTCCACGGATGATAAGGCTTTGGTCTGCCCCCTGAGAAGTGGTCCTCCCTGAGGTATGGCTTTTGGCCATGTGGAGGACTGAACGATGCCGAGGAAGAGGCATACGGCTGAAGAGATGGTCGCGAAGCTGCGGCAGGTGGAAGTTCTGACGGCGCAGGGGCGTCCGGTCGCGGAGACCCCGCCCATGTGAAGAGCGGGAGATAGTCTATGTGAGAAAAGCGACGGCGATCCCGCGTTCGTCGCGGTCCGCAACAGCAACCACTACGGAGCCGCGGCTTACTACACTGAGATGGCGGCCCGCCGGGACATGATCGGCATCTCGTTAACTATCGGCGGCATCAACCACATGACGCCCTGGGGCGGGGCCAAGGCGATCCTCGGCAACAACCCCTTTTCCTTCGCTTTTCCCACGGGCGGCGAGTTCCCGATCGTTCTGGACATGGCCTGCAGCGTCGCGGCGCGCGGCAAAATCATTGTGGCGGCAAAGGCCGGGACGCCGATTCCGGCAGACTGGGCGAGCGGACAGGATGGCGCGCCGACCACTGACGCCGTGGAGGCGCTGAAAGGCTTCGTGCTCCCAATCGGCGGCCCGAAGGGCTCCGCTTTGACCATGACGGTTGGTCTGCTGAGCAGCATGCTGTCGGGTGCCAATTTTGGGTCGGAAGTCACGCACATGTACGATCGGCTTTCCGAGCCGCAGAATGTCGGCCATCTGTTTGGAGTGCTGCCTATAGCGGCGTTAGAGGACGTCGACGTCTACAAGGCGCGCATGGCGAAGGCGGCCGCGGACGTCGTGAGCCGCAAGAAGGCTCCGGGCATCGAGCGAATCTATCTTCCGGGGGAGCGAGAGCACCTCAAGCTACAGGATCGCCGCAGGAACGGCATCTCAATCAACCGCGCCGTGCTGCGAGAGTTGGTGGAGACGGGCGAACGATTCGGCGTGGAGTTCGCAGCCGCCCTATGATCCCGCCCTTTCCAGCTCGAATGGTCGCGGTTGGTCGCTATGCGACGCGAAATCGCCCACGGCGTCCCGCCAGAGCTACGTACCTCATTGCAACCCGCGCGGTAAGCGTACGCTAGCCTAGTCTTGCCCAAACTCTGGTCCGGTCAGGATGCGACCTTTCGGGCGTGTTGAGCTTGGTGGGCGAAGGCCTTGGGCGTCAAGTGACCCAAGGCCGAGTGAGGCCGTTCAGTGTTATAGTCGATCCGCCAAGCTTCTACGATACAGCGAACGGCCGGCAAGTTCCTAAAGCCGTGGGCCCTGGCTTGTGACGCGAAAGACACGCTCCGGGGCCGATGCGATCGGGGCGAAGAGCCTCGCCCCCGGTGGGGATTTCGCGCCAAAGCGTTGAGTTCGCAAGGCTCGCCTCCCGACGAGGGGGTCGCGCCAGACCCTTGGTCAAGCCAAGGCTGGAATAGTTATAACCCGTTGGGGTTGCAGCAATATTTTGCCCGACCTATGGCTGGCGCGTGATGCGGCGCATCAGGCGCTCGGCGACAGGCGTGGACGGCTGTGAGTTCGCACTATCTGACGAAACTCGGCGAGGCCTACCTCCGGCTCCGTCCCCGCCTCGAAATCGTGGCGCGTGCGCGGACCCGAGACCACGATGTCGCTGAAGATCTGGTGCAGGAGACGTGGCTGCGTCTTCAGAATGCGGAGCGAAGTAAGCCCGTCGCCTATCCCACGACGTTCATCCAGCGCATCCTGGACCGCGTGATCATCGATCATGAGCGCAAGCGACGCCGGCGGTCGGCGATCGACGCCGAACTGGCGGCGACGTTGTGGGAGCGGAGCGACGATATCTCACCCGAGCGGCTGGCGCTGGATCGGGACGCCCTCGCCTCCGTGCGCGAGGCGCTCCACGCGCTCCCTGAAAGGACGCGGCGGATTTTCCTACGCAACCGGATCGATGGCGTGTCGCACCGGCGCATCGCGGAGGAGTTCGGGGTGACGGAGGAAACAGTGTACTACCACGTTCGCCGCGCCATCGAGCGCTTGGCCGAAATGCGCGATCAGCGCTCTCAGCCGTAAATTTTTGCGGCCCTTTAGGCGAAACCGACTTTCGCGCGTCTATCCTGTAGAACGCGTCGAAATCCGCAGAGCTTCGCGAGAGAGCCTCTCCAGCATGAACGATCCGGAGACGCGAAAGGTTGTCGACCGGCGTGCGGCGCTTGAAGCCCGCGATTGGCTGGTACGGCTGACGTCCGGCGACGTGGGCGAGGCCGATATGGCGTCCTTCCGCGCCTGGCGGGACGCATTGTCCGAGAACAGCCGCGCCTTTGCGCGCGAGGCGGCCTTCTGGCGGCAGTTGGAAATGCTGGGCGGCGGCAGGCTCGAGCCGCACGCGGTCCCTACTGTGGCGCGTTCAGTCGGCCGCCGCGCCGTCCTGGCGGGGGGTGGTGCGCTCGCGCTCGCCGGCGCGGCCGCGGTGGCGGCCCCACGCCTCGGCCTGTCGTGGACCGCAGACCTCTGGACAGCCCCGGGCGAGCAGCGCGAAGCGCGTCTGTCCGACGGCTCCGCGGTCTTCCTCAACACCGACACGGCGCTCGCGCTGGACTTCGAAGCGGAGAGACGCGTCGTTCGGCTGCTCAAGGGCGAAGCGATGTTTCAGGTCCGCGCAGGCGCGGCACAGATGCTTCGCGTCTCGACGCTCAACGGCTCGGCGGACGCGAGCGATGCGGATTTCGCCGTCCGGACGGAACCAGGCCTAGCGATGGTGACGTCCGCCCGCGGCGAAGTGCGGGTCGCTGGCGTCGAGCCCCCGAACGCGGGCGGCGCCGTGCTCGTGCAAGCGGGACGGCGGACCCAGGTGCCGGATGGAGGAACGCCGACGACGCCAGTCTCGATCGACGTGGAGACTGAGCTGGCGTGGCGCGGCGGGCGGGTGGTCTTCGAGGGCCGACCGTTCGCGGACGCCGTGGGTGAACTTGCGCGCTACCTGCCCGAACGCGTGCTTCTCGCCCCGAACGTGAACGGCCGCGCCGCGGTCAGCGCCATCTTCTCCCTCCGTGCGCCGCACGCGGCCGTCGCGGCGCTAGCCGCCACGCAGGGCCTTTCGACGCGCCGCATTCCGGGCGTGGTGCTGCTGATCGCGTGATCGCCTCTCGTGGCAAAAAAAGCGACTTCAGCCTCTCTAGGTGATGGTGCCCCTCGCACGTCTATGACGTGAAGGGCGCGGGAGACCGCCCGCACGTCCCTTCGCCACGGCGGCGACCAAAGGTCGAAGACATTGGGGACGATGGACATGCAGGGGTCGGTTGGAGGTCGCGTCGCACGGCGTCGCGGCATTGTGGACGGGTTGGCGTCCGCGCTGATGAGCGCGGCGATGACGCTGGCGGCAGGCGCCGCCCTGGGAGGGGCGACGTCGGCCTCCGCCCAGACGGTGCCGACATATGGGTTCGATATCCCGAGCCAACCGCTCACCCGCTCGCTGCGCGCTCTCGCCGACCGGTCCGGGCTCCAGATCGCCTATGATACCGCGAGCGCGTCGGGCGTTACTTCGCCGGCGGTGTCGGGCCTGATTACCGCCGAGCAGGCGCTCGTCCGGCTTCTCGGGCCCTCGGGTCTCACCTACCGCTTCACGGATCCCACGACCGTGACCTTGGCCCGGAGGGGTGCCGCCGGCGAGACCGCGCCGCCAGAGAACGGCTCGCTGGTGCTCGACACGATCAACGTGACCGCCGGAGGCGCCACCGCGATGGCCGACGCGCCGTTCGAGACGTCCGGGTCGAGCGCCTATATCTCCTCCGAGCAGATCGAAAGGGTCGCGACTGGTCGCGGCAGCGACATTTTCAAGACGACACCCGGCGTGATCTCCGCAAGCGGGCACAATGGATCTTCGATTAACGTCAATATTCGGGGCATGCAGGGCATGAACCGCGTGAATATGGCGGTCGATGGAGCTCAGCAGACCTTCTCAACCTATCGCGGCTACATGGGGGTTGATAACCGCACCTATGTCGATCCGGACTTCCTGGGCGGCGTCTCGATAGCAAAGGGGCCTTCGTCGGGCGCCCTAGGCGCAGGTTTCAACGGCGGTGTGGTTGACATGCGCACGATCGGCGCGGCGGATGTTCTCCGAGACGGCCAATTCTACGGCGTGCGCATCAAAGGCGGCGTCGCCGACAATGCCATGTCCCCCGACGTCCTAGCCACTGGCCAAAGGAGCGGCCGTGGGGACCTGTTCGATTTCGAAAGCGGCTACGGCAACATCGCGGGCGCCGCGAAGGGGGATCATTTCGAGGTCCTGGCGGCCTACGGCCGTCGCAAAGCCGGCAACTACTCCGCCGGCTCGAAGGGCGAGGCGGGGTCGTTCACCCCAGTCTCCGGCGGCCGGGGCTCGAAAGATCTGGCTGAAGCCTTCAGCCGGGGTGACGAGGTTCCGAACACCTCGTTCGACACGCAATCAGCCCTGGTGAAAGGCGCGGTGTTCAACGACGAGCACCGTCTCGACGTGAGCTACGGCTACTACGACAGCGAGTACGGCGAGATGTGGCTGAGCGACGTCGGCGCCACGTCCGACCGGCAGAAGCAGAAGCCGCTGAACAGCGTGACGAGCAATCGCTTCGTAGCCAATTACGCCTACGATCCGGCGTCCAATCTCATCAATTTCAAGCTCAACGCCTGGTCCGCTAACGCGGACGAGACGCAGTATCTCGCCGCGGGCAGCGGGTTCAGCCGATCGTTCATCAAGACGCAGACCTGGGGCGTCGACTTCAACAACTCCTCGCTCTTCACCGGCGCATGGGGCGAACTGAGCTGGCGCTACGGCGCCTCATACGCGGCCGAGGATACGGATCCCGCCGACGGAGAGGTGATCATAGGCGTGGATGGGACGCGCAAAATCAGCAGCCTCTTCACCAACCTGACCTACAAGCCGACGCATTGGCTCACCGTCGGCGCCGATCTGCAGCATGTCCGCTACGACATGAAGGGCGACGCGCTTGGAAACTCCTTTACGCCTGGGACTTTCGAGCCGGTCTTCGGGGTGCGGGGAGACGGCGCCAAAACCTTGCCCGGCGCCAGCGTGACGGTCGAGCCGTGGAAGGGTCTGCAGATCTTCGCGAAGTACGCGGAAGGGTACCGCCCGCCGAGCATTCGCGAATTGTCGAACCCGTTCGTGACTTTCGTCAATCCGAACCTGAAGCCTGAAGAGGCTCAGAACTGGGAAGTCGGCGTCAACGCCTTGCGCAATGACACGCTTTTCGAGGACGATAAGCTGTCCTTTAAGGCCGCATACTTCAATAATACCTATAAAAACTACATAGTCAGGTCCCTGAATTACTCCTTGGGCAGCTGGATCACGGACAATATCTCGAAGGCTAAATTCGAGGGTGTCGAAATTCAGCTGAATTACGACATGGGGAGGGCCTTCGCCAACTTCGCCTACACGCACTATACGAAAGCGGACTTCGGCTGCCCGGCCTACGCCAGACCCACTGAATGCGAAGGCGGCTCCTACAGCCAAGACTACGCGGTCTTCAACATGCCCCCCGAGAGCATGGTGAGCCTGACGCTGGGGGCCCGCTTTTTGGAAGAGCGGATCGTCGTCGGCGGACGCATGACTTACGTCGACGAGCGCAAAGGAGGTCCAGCGGCAGGCCTGCGGTCGGTGACGTGGAACGAATACGCCGTCTTCGATCTCTTCGGATCTTACAAGGTCAACGACCACGTCAGCATGAACGCCAGCCTCGAGAACGTGACGGATCGATTTTACATGGACGCGCTGAACACGACCGCCATGCCGGCTCCGGGGCGGACCTTCCGACTCGGCGTCACTGCATCGTTCTGACTTTGCGGCGCTTGATCGCGCGCGGGATCAAGCCGCGCGGGATCGGCCTTCGCCTGTTCTTCCTGGGATCTAGATGACCAACGCTATCACCGATGCGCCCGTCGCCGCGACCCGCGCGCGCCGGCTGAAGGCAGCGACGGAGGCGGCCCACGAGACGTTGGACCGCGCGATCATGGCCGGGCAGCCGTTCGAAAGCCGGGACCGCGACGTCCAATTCCTCGCTCTTCAGCGCAGCGTCCAACGCGACATCGACGCCCTTTACGCAGATCCCGCCCTCGGGGCCCTGCTGCCGGATCTCGCCGGCGGCCGCAGGCTGGGCCTGATCGAGCAGGACATGGCCGACCTTGGCGTCGGCGCCGCTCCGGACGCCGCAGCCCCGGCCTTCGCGCCGGACGTCGAGTTCGACGAGCCGGCCGCTCTTGGCTCGCTCTACGTGGCCGAGGGCTCCAACCTTGGCGCCGCCTTTCTGCTGAAGGCAGCTGCGGCGCGTGGGCTGTCGGAGACATTCGGTGCGCGCCATTTGGCCGGGGCGCTGGTGGGGCGTGGCCTCCGCTGGCGCACGTTCGTCGCTGCGCTCGATGGAGCGGCGCTGTCCGAGGCGGAAGAGGCGGGCGTGGTTGCGGGAGCGGAGGCGGCGTTCGCACGGGTCCAGGAGCTCGCACGACAAATCCTCGGATGAACGGGGAGGCCACGGCGGAAGCGCTTCTTGCCCCACGCGCGCGTCCGCTCGCCCGCGCGGAGCTGGCGCGGTGGCCGGCGGCGGGGCTCGCCGTGCTGGCGCTGCATGTCGGCGTGGCGGCGTGGCTGTTGCGCCAGCCGCCGGCCCAGCCCGCCGACGGGGCCCCGCCGCCGGCGGTGATGATCGACCTTGCCCCCGAACCCGAGGCGGCGAACACGGAGACGACCGACATCTCCGCCGACGCGGCGGCGGCCGAGGCCTCCGCCCCAGCCGAGGCCGAGCCGGTGGAGGAGGCCCAGCAGGAGAGCGCGGAAATGATCGAACCTGAACCCATGGAGACGGACGAGCCGCCGCTGGAGGAGGTGGCCGCCGCCGAGGTCGCCGGGCCCCGGCCGCGCGCACGGCCGGCGCCGCCGACGCCGGTCCGCGAGGCCCGCCGGCCGCGGCCCCGGCGCGACACCCGTGAGCGGCCGATGCCGCAGCAGGCCCAGGCGCAGTCCCGGAGCGCCGTGCAGGCCCAGGCGCAGGTCCCCCAATCGCACCGCACCGCGGCGAGCCGCAGCTCCGTCGGCATCTCGGCCGCCGCCTCCACCTGGCAGGCGCGGCTGATGGCGCATCTGGAGCGGCGCAAGCGCTACCCGTCCGGAGCCCAGAGCCGGGGCGTGGCCTATGTGCGCTTCACGATCAACGACAGCGGCGCGGTGCTCTCCGCCGCGCTCGCCCGCTCGTCGGGCTTTGCGGAGCTCGACGCCGAGGTCCTCGCCCTCGTCCGCCGCGCCTCTCCGCTCCCTCCGCCGCCCCAAGGGGCAAACCGCACCATCACCGCCCCCGTCAAGTTCGACCGACGGTAATTATTCTACTTTAGATCTTGATTTAAAGTAATTCTAATGCTTGCCGAAGACAGTGTCATCGTAGTTGCCGCGATAACGGTCAGAGAACGAGACCGAAGACAGGATAGAGCACGCCAGTTCTGATCGACACGCCCGCGGCGTTGTAGATGAAGGCGAAGACGAGGCTCTGGCGGATATCCGCCATGGTTGCCTCAGAGAGGCGGCGCGCTTTGACGACGCCGGTCAGGTCCCTGAGCAGCGTCACGCCGGCGCTCTCGATCGCCACATCGACTCCCGAGCCCATGGCGATACGCACATCGGCGCTGGTAACCACCGGCGCGTCGTTCACTCCGTCGCCGGCCATAGCGACCGCTCTGCCCTCAGTCTTCAGACGCTCTACGATCGAAGCCTCCTGGTCAGGCTGTACATTGGCCTCGAGCTGGTCAATTCTGGAGTGGGCCCTTCGGGGTGGACGGGTCGCGCTATGGGAATTGACCGTGGACTGGGCTTTCAGAGGATGAGGGCCCATGACACGTCATCGATCCCACAGCTTCGCGTTCAAGCGCCAGGTCGCGCAGGAGTTCATCTCCGGCGAGACGCTGCATGGCCTTGCGAAGCGGCATGATCTGTCGCGCAACCTCATCCGTTTGTGGGTGCAGAAGTTTGAAGCCGGCGCGTTCGATGAGGACGCGGAGGCCGCGGATCGGATCCAGGAGTATGAGGCGCGGATCGCCGCGTTGGAGCGGCTTGTCAGTCGGCAGGCGCTCGAACTCGAGTTTTTAAAAGGGGCTCTTCAAAGCGGAGCGCGGCCGAGAAGCGCGCCTACGTCCGTGATCATCGGCCCCGCGGTCTCTCCGTCTCCGAAGGATGCCGGCTGATGGAGATCGCGCGATCGACCTACTACGATGAGCCCCGCCGGGTATTGGACGACACCCCACTGGTGGAGGCGATGATTGCAATTTCCGATGCGTTCGAAGCCTACGGCTGGCGGCGCGTCCAGGCGGCGCTGCGTCAGCAGGGCTTGATCGTGAACAAGAAGGTTCGGCGGCTGATGCGCGAGCACGGGCTGCAGCCGAAGCGCCGGCGTCGCACTGTCGTGACCACGGACAGCCGCCATGACAGTCCGATCTTCCCGAACCGCGCCCAGGACGTCGCTATGACCGGGCCGAACCAGCTTTGGGTCGCGGACATCACCTACGTTCCGGTGGTCGGCCGGTTCATCTACTTGGCGGTCGCCCTCGACGCCTGGTCGCGAGCCGTCGTCGGCTACGCCATCAGCCGCTCGATCGACTCCCGCCTGACCGTCGCGGCGCTGGAGGTGGCGATCGAGCGCCGGCGTCCGCCCGCAGGCTGCATCCACCACTCGGACCGAGGCTCGCAATACGCCAGTCAAGTCTACCACGACGTGCTGGCCGCTCATGGCCTGGTCGGCTCGATGGGCCAGCGCGGCAAACCTTACGACAACGCCAAAGCGGAGAGCTTCATGAAAACGCTCAAGGCCGAGGCGGTCTACCCAATGGCCTACGAGACCTTCGCCGACGTCGCCGAAAGCCTTCCGGCCTTCATCGACGACGTCTACAACGCCAAGAGGCTTCACTCGGCGCTCGGCTACCTCAGCCCGCGCCAGTTCGAGGATCACCACGCCCGGCAGACGGTCCAAACCGGAGTCTGACCGCAGTCCGGCTTGAGGGGCCCACTCCATGGCTTGCCTGATCCTTGGCGGCGACAACCGTCTCATCTTGCGCGCCAGCGCGCGGCTGAGATCGTTGTTCCTCGTGCTGGCCGACATCGTCTCGCGAACGGTGATCGCGCCTGACGACATGCCGATTGGGATTGTGACCGGCATCGTCGGGGCGCGTTCTTCATCGCCATGCTTCGGCGCAAAACTGATCGACATATCGTTTCCAGCTTACGCGAGGCGGCGGGAGGAATACGCCGAGCGGCGCGAAGTGTGTTTCGACGTCATTATAGAAAGCCGAAGAGAGGCTTGCGCCCGGCGCACCGTTCTTCGGCGACGTCGAAGCAGAGGCGTCACTCCGACTCCGACCCCGTGCCGCCTCGACGCCAGTAGGAGACGACGACATGCTCGGCCTTCGCGAGCCCTAGCGTCTTACGCGCATGGGCGCGGATCCGCTTGAAGCCGTCGAACTCACATCCCGCCAGAGGAAACGCGATGTCGATCCGCTGGCGAGCGGCGTCGATTCCACCGTGTCCGCGAGGGATCGGTCGCCGCGATCGCGCCGAAGCCAGATCAGTTCGACGCCTTCGGGCCGAACGAGCGACTGCTGGTCGTCCGCCCCTCCGATCTCGATGATCGGGGTTCCCCGCAGCTCGGGCGACGCCGTCTCGAGGATGCGCGAAATCGCGGGCAGAGCGGTTCGGCGACCGCGACGACGGTCGCCACCCGGAAATTGGGCGGGGTGACGATGTCCAGCCCGCCCCCGGACCAAGCCATCGACGGCGAAGGCTCGCCCGCGAATTCGATCACATGCGACGCGATGCCGAATTTCAGGAGATAGAGCGACTCGCGGTCGTCCGCCTCCGCGCGGGCCGTTAGTCGCCCGCCGCCCGCCTGAAGCCGCGCCTGCGGCCAGATGAGGATCCCGGCGTCGCCGTCGCGATCTATCGTAGCGCCATGCTCGGCGAGATGCTCGCAGACCGGCCCGATGAGCGCCTCCGCGTCCGCCATCGCGATGTCGGTCTCGGCGACAAGACGGGTCATGGGACTCGCGATCGGGAGCGTCCCGATCCTCCTGTTGCCTCGCGCGGCGGGGGGCGGCATAGACGACGCGTTGGCGCCCAATGCGATCAAAGCGCCGTGCGCGTCAAGCCGTCAGACGAGATCCAACAACGCGACGGACGTTCCCTGTCAGGGTATGAGCGGATCGACGCCGCCCGTCAGCCGTGGTCCCGTGCCGTTGAGCAACGAAGTTCTGAGGGGCTTAGGCCGTAGCGTTGGCGGAAGGTCCGGTTGAAGTAGGACAGGTCGTTGAAGCCGACGTCGTAGGCGATCCGGTGGATCGGGGAGTCGGCTGGGCTGAGCAGGATCGCCGCCTTCGCGCGCTCGAGCCGGCGCTCCAGCACATAGCGCGAGAAGGTGGTGCCCTCCCGGCTGAACAGCTTCTGGAGGGTACGGGAGGTCACGCCCTCCTCTGCGGCGAGATCGGGAAGCGACAACGCGGCGTCTGTCAGCCCGCGCTCGATCCGCGCCTTGACGGAGCCCGCCCTCCCCGGCTTGGGCGCGGGCGTCTCAATGGAGACGTCCGCCACCAACGGAAGCAGGGCGTAGAAGTGCGCCACCATCAAGCTAGCCTCATCCCGACTGCGCGGGGCGCGCTGAAGTAGGTAGCCGGCGTAGCTTGTCAGCAATTGAAGGGGCAGGAAGTCGTGCGGCAGCGTTCGCATCATCAGGCTCGCGAGCCGGTGGTTCGTCACGCCGGGAGCGTGCGGTGGCAGGCAGGCGCAGTCGAGCCGGCCGCCTTGGGGCAGGCGGATGTCCAACGGCTCGCCCGGCGACAGGAACACGTAGTCCGCGCGCTCCGCCTCAACGATCCGCCGTTTCTGGTGAACGACCGCGGGACCGTCCATGGCGCGCAGGATGACGACGCTCGTTCTTTTGGCGCCGGGCGTCTGCAGCCGAACGGCGCTTTTCTGGAAGTAGAATGTGGCGAGCGACAGTGCGTGATCACTCCAGAACAGACCCTTAGCGCTCCCCAAAGCCCCCTCGGTCAGCATCGTCGTGCCGGCGCCGAACAGGTCCTGCAACATCGCGTTGCAGATCCGGTCACCCTGGCCGCTGGCGGACCCGGCGTCGCCGAACGTTCGCGCGCCGCTGGTTTCGAATCGTTCCAAATCTCTGCCTCGGCCGGTTCGCAATTGTCCGCAGTCAGTTCGCTATTCTCCAAGCGCGTAGCATTATCATCCCTTAAATGTAAGCGGACGCTACTAGATTAGAATTTATCTTATCTAGTAGAGATGCGTGCGGTGCGGCTGGAAGAGGCCTTTCGGGCGCGCGGTTGCTTTTGGGGATAATGATGAACATCAATTTTCGCGCGCAGGTCTCATGGCTTGCCTTGTGCGCCGCGACGGTTGCGGGAGCCGGAGGGGCCCGGGCGCAGGACGCCGCCGGAGGGCAGGACGCCGCCGTCCAGCTCGACGAGATCACAGTGACGGGCGGTCGCGCGCCTCAGCGCATCTCCGAGACCGCGCGCACGATCTACGTCCTCGACGGCGACAAGATCCAGGCCAAGGCCCGCGCCGGCCAGACGCTGCAGCAGATCCTCGGCCAGGACATCCCGAGCTTCGACGCCGCGAGCGCCGGCGGCCGCACCTCCTATGGCCAGAATCTGCGCGGCCGCACGGCGCTCATCCTGATCGACGGCGTGTCGCTGAACTCCGCCCGCGGACTCAGCCGGCAGTTCGACTCGATCGACCCATTCAACATCGCGCGGGTCGAGGTGCTTTCCGGCGCGACAGCGCTCTACGGCGGCAACGCCACCGGCGGCATCATCAACATCATCACCAAGAAGGGGAAGGACGCGGCGCCGGGCGTCCACGGCGAGGCGACGGCCGGGCTCGAGAGCGGCTTCAACAAGGGGAACGACCTTGACCGCAACGCCGCGGGGGCGCTGACCTACAACAGCGAGCGCTGGGACGCTCGGCTCTCGATGGCGGGCTCCAAGTCCGGCGCGTTCTACGACGGAAGCGGCACGATCCTGGTGCCCGACATCACCCAGACCTCGACCGCCTTCAACGGGCGCATCGACGTCATGGGCTCGCTCGGCCTCCAAATCGATCCCGGTCGGCGGCTCGAGATCGGCGCGCAACACTTCAGCAGCGAACAGAACGCGAAGTACGGCTTGTACTACGGCCAGAACTTCGCCGCTCTGCGCGATCCAAGCCTGTTCGAGACCCGCAAGGGCTACAAATCGGATTTCGACCCCAAGACCGAGCGGTCGATGATCAACGCCAGCTACACGGACTCCAACGTGCTGGGCCAGGAGCTGCTGCTGCAGGGCTTTTATCGGCGGGAAGAAATCAACTTCCACCCCTTCCCCTACGGCAGCTATTTCGGCGGCAGCGAACAGAACACCGACTACTACGGCTTCAAGGCCGCGCTGGTCGCCGAGCCGATCGACAAGCTGCGCATCACTTACGGCGTTGATGGCGACAAGGACCGGCTCGCATCGAAGCAGCACATCTTCGACACGCTCACCGCGGCTCAGACCGGGGGCCTGACCTTCGAGACGATCGGAACAACGGGGCTCTATCCAAAGATCGACGTCCAGACGATCGCGGGCTTCGCGGAGGCCTCCTATGACGCCACCGACAAGCTGACGCTCACCGGCGGGGCGCGCTACCAGTACGTCCGAACCAAGGTGGGAAGCTTCGTCGGCGCCGCGCAACAGGTCGCCATCCTGCAGGGGGCGGCCGTCTCGGCGGGCTCGATACCCGGCGGGTCGACGAACTACGACGCCATCCTGCTCAACGCCGGCGCGGCCTACCGCCTGACCGACGCCCAGCAGATCTACGCCAACTTCAGCCAAGGCTTCGAGCTGCCCGATCCGGCCAAGTACTACGGCGTCGGATCGTACCAGCTGTCGGGCGGCCACTACACGCTGCTGAACGGCGCCAGCGTCAGCGGATCGGCGCTCGACGCGATCAAGACCAACTCGTTCGAGGTGGGCTACCGGTTCAACGACGGCGTCTACAATCTCGAAACATCGGCCTATTACTCGCTGTCGGACCGCTCCATCGTGCTGAACCGCGCGACGCTTGCGATCGACGTGGAGAAGCAGAAGCGCCGGGTCTACGGCGTCGAGGCCAAGGCCGGAGCGCAGCTCGGCCATGGCTTCGAGATCGGCGCGGTCGGGCACTGGGTGGACACCGAGGTCCGCGACGACGGGCGCTGGCGCAACGACACGGTGGGCAGCGCCAGCGTGTCGAAGCTCGGCGGCCACCTCGGCTGGCAGGGCTATGGCCTCAGCCTCCGCCTTGAGAGCCAGCACGTCTTCGACCTGAGCGATTCCGACGGTTACAAGATCAACAGCTACACGCTGTTCGACCTAACCGGGGCCTACACCTTCGCGGCCGCCGACGTGACGCTGAACTTCGGCGTCCACAACCTCTTCGACAAGACTTACACGACGGTCTGGGGCCAGCGCGCCAAGGCGCTCTATGGCGCGCTCGCGGACGAGTCGATCTTCGACTACAAGGGCCGCGGCCGAACCTTCGCCGCCTCCGTCACCAAAACGTTCTGAGGCGTGACCGGCGATCGCGCTTCCTCGTATTGGCTCGTTTCCGGCCGCGGGCGCGCCCCGCGGCCGACGCGCGTTTCCTGAGCCCACATCCGCACCGCAGGACAGCCCGTGCCGCACCCCGCCCCCCTCGACCGCCCCGCCCCTGACGCACCGGCGCGGGCGGGAGTCGTCCGCCTCTACGCCATCCTCGGCGGGCTCTACCTCGCGCAGGGCGTGCCGACCTATCTGCTGCTAGTGGCGCTGCCCCCGATCATGCGCGAGTCCGGCGCCTCGCTCACCGTCATCGGCCTGTTCTCGCTGCTGATGCTGCCGCTGATCCTGAAGTTCGCCGTCGCGCCGCTGGTCGACCGATGGTCCCCGGCGCCGCGGCTCGGCCACCGCCGGGGCTGGGTCGCGCCCACTCAGATCCTCGTCAGCCTCGGCATCGCCTCGATGGCGCTGTTCGAGCCCAACCAGGCGGGGGCGCTGTTCGCCATCGGACTCTGCATCACCGTGCTGTCGTCCCTGCAGGACATCGCGACCGACGGCTACGCCGTCCGCAACCTGACGGCGACGTCGCGCCCGATCGGCAACGCGATCCAGGCCGGCGCGGTGGCGCTCGGCGTCATCATCGGCGGGACGCTGGCGCTGGTGCTGTTCCGCGCCGTGGGCTGGCAGGCGACCATCCTCACGGTCGCCACGCTGTCGCTGCTTCCGCTGGCCGCGACAGTTTGGATGACGGAGGACGCGCGTCCATCCGAGCCTGGAGCTCCTCGTCCGAGCGTGCTCGGATTCTTTCGCCGGCCGAACGTCTGGCTCATCCTCGCGTTCGCGCTGACTTACCGGGCGAGCGAGGGCCTCGTACGCGGTATGGAGGGACCTTATCTCATCGACCGCGGTCTGCCGATGTCTTGGATCGGCTATCTGTCGGGCGGCTCGGCGGCAACCGCCGGCCTGCTCGGCGCCCTCATCGCGGCGGCGCTGATCCGAAAGACGGGCCTGACCGCTACCCTGATCCTGCTCGGGGTTTTGCGCAGCCTCTGCTTCCTCGCCTTCACGCTCAGCGCGTTCGACGTGCTGCCGGGCTTCGCGGTCGCGATGTCCGCCTCCGCGGTCCAGACCTTCATCCGCTACATGGAGTTGGTCGCGATTTACTCGCTGTTCATGAGCGTCGCCTCAGACGACCAGCCCGGCACCGACTTCACGATCCTCGTCTGCGCCGAGCTCGTGATCTATCTCGTCGGCTCCTCGCTCGCGGGACTGCTCGCCGACGCGCTCGGCTACGGCGCGCTGTTCGGCCTGGCGACGGCGGTCTCTATCCTCGGGGTCGCCGCGTCATCGCTGTTGCTTGGAACAATGGAACGAAGGAACGCCGCCGAACCTCACACTCAGACCGATGCGCAAAATTGATCCATAGTGTGGTGTTCTGAGGGAGTTGTCGGCTACCCGACGTTTATAGCGTGCTTTCCATATTGGCTTGCGGCGGCTGTAGCGCTTGAGCCTTAAGGCGCTTGTTCACGGCCGCCGCATCCATCCCGATCGGTCCACAACCTGGACAGCGTAAGGCGCCCAGCCCATCGCCTTGCCGTCGCCGTCGCGATCCTCAGCCGCACCGACGGCTATATCCGGACGCAACGCCAACGAAATAGAGCGCCAGCTCAGGCTTGGGCTATGTCCTTCAGCCCAGCGACCACCGCGGCGCTCGTCAGGACGGTGTGCTCGGCAAGCGCCTCCGCGAAGGCCTCGGCCCGGCCGGCGACGAACAGCGCGGTGAAGCGCTCGTGCTCCGCGAGCGAGGCGTCCCAGCGGCCGGGATCGAGGTTCGCCTGGGCGCGGGCGCGGTAAATCTTGGCGCTGAGGCCCGACCACAGGCCGTCCAGCACGGCGTTCCCCGCGAGCCGGGTGATCTCGCGGTGGATGTCCTGATTCTGGCGGAAGTACTCCGGACGCGCGCCCGCATAGTGATGCGCGACGAGTTCGGCGTGCATGACCTCGAGGCGCTCCACGTCAGCCGCGGTCGCGGCGGCGGCGGCGCGGAGCCCCGCCAGCCGGTCGAGGGCGACGAGCACGTCGAACGCCGCGGCGACCTCCGCCACATCCACCGGCGCGACCACCGGCGTTCGGTGCGGACGCAACAGGATCAGCCCTTCCGAGGCCAGCACCTTGAAGCCTTCGCGCAGCGGTGTGCGCGACACGCCGAAGGTCTCGCACAGCATCTTCTCGGGCAAAGGGCTGCCGGGACGCAACTCGCCCTCCAGCACCATCTGGCGCAGCCGCGCGGTGAGCTGATCGTGCAGAGAGGCCGTGTTCAGCGGCGATGCGGCCGAACCGCCGGAGAGCTTGAGGCGGTCCGGCTGGAACTTCATCCGGGCGCGCGCCCGGGCCGGCTTCGTCGCCCCTGCCTCTGATTTCGGCATTTGCCCGCCACCCCTGCTTCACAAATCGACACGACATCCTTCGAAACATATTTTATCACACTGAAATATCGAACGTAAATTCATATCGCATACCGCATGCGTCTTGCAGATCCGCGGCAAGGGCGCAGCGGGCGAACCGGAGACCCGTCGATGAGCAGCATGCCCCTCTTCCGCGTCGCCCGCCGCTTCGCGGCGGCGCTCGCCTTCGTGACGCTCGCCGCAGGCGCGGCGGCTGCGCAGGAGCCGGTCAAACTTGGCTACGCCAAGTGCGCGCATTGCACCCCGCTGACGCTGGTGCCCGAGAACGCCAAGGGCGCCAAGGTCGAGGCCATCGGCTTCACCACCGGCAACGACGTGCTGACCGCTCTGGTCTCCAAGAGCATCGATGTGGCGCAGGTCACCTACCTGCACTACGCGACCGCGCTCGACCGCGGTTTCGACGTGGTGGCGATCTCCGGCCAGGTCAGCGGCGGCTCCACCCTGCTCGCCGCGAACGACCTGCCGGTCGACGCCGACGATTGGACCGCCCTCAAGGCGCTGATCGCCAAGCACAAGGAGGACGGCAAGCCGTTCCGCGTGGCCGCCTCGCGCGGCAATGCGCAGGACATCCACATGCGCGGCGCCTTCGCCAAGCAGGGCATCGACGTCAACAAGGACGTCACCTTCGTCAACATCCCCAACCCGTCGGACCACATCCAGGCGCTGCGGCGCGGCGAGGTGGAGATGATCTGCACCGTCGAGCCGTTCGGCACGCAGATCCTGCAGTCGAAGGGCGCCAAGCTGTTCACGCACCCCTACGACCAGCCCGCCGGCAGGCTGACCAACCTGATGGTCACGCGCTCCGACATGATCGCCTCCAATCCCGAGGGCGTGCAGGCCGTCGTCGGAGGGGTCGTCGCGGTCAACGAGAAGATCTCGGCCGACAAGGGCCTCTGGGCGGACGTGATCGTGAAGGTCACGGGCCTCGACCGAAAGATCGCCGAGGGCGCGATCGGCAATCTCTACCCCGACGCGCCGATGCACCGTCCCGAGGCGATCGCGATCGCCGGCATGATGCGCGACCTGAAGTACATCTCGAAGGACGTAACGGCCAAGGTCGAGGCCAACATGGACTACAGCTTCCTGGAAGCGGCGACCGGCAAGCCGAAGACCGAGCTCGGCTACTGATGGGGACCGCGGCGCCGGCCCGCTGGCAGCGCGTGCTGGAGCGCGCGGCCGTCCCTGTCCTGCTCGTCGCGGGGTGGGAGATCTTCTCCCGCTCCGGCGTGCTGCCGGAGTCCCTGCTGCCGGCGCCGTCGATGGTGGCGCTGGCCTGGGCCGACTGGCTGACGGGCTACAGCGGCGACACCCAGAGCCACAGCGGCAGGTGGCTCGCGGACACCGCTGCGAGCTCGGCCCGGGTGCTCGCGGGCTTTGCGATCGCCGCCGCGCTCGGCGTCGGCCTCGGCGTCGCGATCGGCTGGTCGCGGCGGATCGAGGCGGTGATCGAACCGACGCTGCAGACCCTGCGGCCGATCCCCCCCGTGTCGTGGATCCCGCTCGCGATCATCTGGTTCGGCATCGCCGACAAGCCGGCGATCTTCCTCGTGTTCCTCGGCGCGTTCTTTCCCATCCTGCTCAACACCATCCACGGCGTGAAGAGCTGCGACCGGGACCTGATCCGCGCGGGCGCCATGGTCGGCGGGGATCAGGGCAAGCTGCTGCGCTTCATCGTGGTGCCGGCCGCCATGCCCAGCATCTTCGCGGGCCTCCGCATCGCGGTGGGCTCCGCCTGGATGCTCACCGTCACGGCCGAGATGGTCGCGGTGAAAAGCGGCCTCGGCTACGTGCTTTGGGATTCCTACTACTTCCTCCGCTACGACATCGTGCTCGCGGCCATGGCCTCGATCGGCCTCCTCGGCTTCCTCAGCGATCTCGCGATCCGTGCGGTGATGAACCGGACGCTGCGGTGGCGGCGCGGCGCGACGCTGCGCGGCGGAGAGGGCTGACCCCATGGCGACCATCGATATTCGCGGCGTCTCGAAGCTGTTCCGGGACTCCAAGCGCAACGTGGACGTGGCGGCGCTCACCGACGTCGACCTCACGGTGCGGCGCAACAAGTTCATCTGCCTGCTGGGGCCGAGCGGCTGCGGAAAGTCCACGCTTCTCAACATGATCGCCGGCTTCGAGACGCCGACCTCCGGCGAGGTGCTGGTCGACGGCCAGGCCGTCGCAGGGCCCGGTTCCGACCGGGGGGTCGTGTTCCAGCAGGCGAACCTGATGCCCTGGCTGCCGGTGTGGGAGAACGTGGCGTTCCACCTGAAGCTCCGCGGCGGCCTGAAGGCCGTTCGGCGCGAGCAGGCCCAGCGCTACATCGACCTCGTCGGCCTCACGGGCTTCGAGAACCATTACCCCTCGGAACTGTCGGGCGGCATGAACCAGCGTGTCGGCATCGCCCGCGCTTTGCTCATGAACCCTGGCGTCATCCTGATGGACGAGCCGTTCGGCGCGCTCGACGAGCAGACCCGCATGGACATGCAGACCGAGCTCATCCGCATCTGGGAGCGGCATCAGGGCACGATCGTGTTCGTGACCCACGGCGTCGACGAGGCGCTCACCCTCGGCACCCACGTGGCGGTGATGAGCGCCCGTCCCGGCCGGATCTCCGAGATCATCCCGATCGACCTGCCGCGCCCGCGCGACGTCACGGGGCCGCGCTTCAACGAGATGAAGCGCCACATCCTCCATTTGCTCCGTCCTGGCCGCGTCGCGGCCGCCTGAGCGCACTCCCGTCTCCACAGGTTCAAGCATCATGACGCGACGCGTACTCCTCGGCATGCTCACTCCGTCCTCAAACACCGTGCTGGAGCCGGTCACCCAGGCCATGGTCGCAGGCCTGCCGGAGGTCTCGGCCCATTTCGGGCGCTTCAAGGTCACCGAGATCGCGCTCTCCGGCGCGGCGCTGGCCCAGTTCGAGGACGCCGAGATCCTGCGGGCGGCCGAACTGCTCGCCCACGCCAAGGTCGACGTCATCGCCTGGAACGGCACCTCCTCGGGCTGGCTCGGATTCAACGCCGACGAGCGGCTGTGCGAGCGCATCACCGCCGCGACCGGGATCAAGACCACGACCTCCATGCTGGCCCTGAACGAGATCCTGAAGACGACCGGCGTCACCCGCGCCGGCCTCGTCACCCCCTACCGCGACGACGTGCAGGCCAAGATCCTCGCGAACTACGCCAAGCTCGGCGTCGACTTCTCGAACGAACGCCACCTTGGCCTGCAGGACAACTTCTCCTTCTCCGAGGTCACCGCCGAGCAGCTCACGGAAATGGCGCGCGCGGTGGCCGCGGACGGCGTCCAGGCGCTCGCGGTGGTGTGCACCAACCTGCGCGCCGGGCCGCTGGTGGAGGCGCTGGAGCGCGAGCTGGAGCTGCCGGTCTACGACACGATCGCGACGGTCGTCTGGAAGAGCCTGATCCTCGCGGGCGTCGACCCCAAGCGCGTCGAGGGCTGGGGCTCGCTGTTCCGCGACGTGGCGTGACCGCCTCGACGGCGAGCGCGGACGGCCCGGTCTTCGTCGCCGGGGGCTCCGGCTTCGTCGGCCTCGCGCTCTGCGAGGCCCTGCTCGAGGCCGGCGTCGCGGTGACGAGCTACGATCTCGCGCCGCCCCCGCGGGAAGCGACCGACCTCTTCGCCCGGCTTCCCGGCGCGTTCGACGCCGTCTGGGGAGATGTCCGCGACGGCGGGGCGCTTCTCCAGGCGATGGCGCGCAGCGGCGCCCCGCGCGTCGCGTCGCTCGCGGCGCTGACGGCGGGACCGGAGCGCGAGCGCGCGACCCCGCGCGCGATCTTTGAGGTCAACGTCGGCGGCGCGCTCGCAGTGGCGGAGGCGGCCGCCGCGTGCGGCGCGGCGCGCGTCGTCCACCTCAGCTCGGGCTCCGTCTACGGCGCGAGCGGCCGCACGGCGGACGTCCTCGACGAGAACGCGACACCGCTCGCGCCCGAAGGCCTTTACGAAATCTCCAAACAGGCGGCGGAAGCGGCCGTGCTCCGGTTTGGGGCCCTCCGCGGGCTCGACATCCGCGTGGGCCGGCTTGGAACATGCTTCGGCCGCTGGGAGCGAGCGACCGGCGCCCGCGACACGCCGAGCGCGCCGTTCCAGATTCTGGCCCAGGCGCTCAGGGGCGAGGAGATCGTTCTGCCGCGCCCGCACCCGCGCGACTGGCTCTACGCCCGCGACGCCGCGGCCGCGATCCGCGCGCTGCTCGACGCGTCCAACCCGCCCCGGCGGGTCTACAACCTCGGCGCCGGCCACGTCTGGCCGCTGACGGCGCTCTGCGAACGCCTTGGCGCCGCTCGGCCCAATCTCCGCTGGCGACTTGCGAAAGCAGGCGAACCCGGGACCGTCGCGCTCTACGCGCCCTATGACCGCGCGTCGATGGCGATAGGACGCCTCCGCGCCGACACCGGCTTCACGCCCGGCTTCGACCTCGACGCGGCGCTTGCCGACTGGCTCGCCTTCTCCGACGCAAACCTCGCCCTCGTCTCCGCCCCCTGGGAAAGCGCCCCATGACCTCCACCTCCCCGCCCGCCGGCCGTCTCGCGGGCCGCGTCGCCGTCGTCACCGGCGGCGCCTCCGGCATCGGCCGCGCCATCGCCCGGCTGTACGCCGCGGAAGGCGCGCGGGTCGTGATCGCCGACGTCACCGAGACCGTGATCGAGGGCGGCGCGCCGACCACGGCGACGATCGCAGCGGAGGGTGGCAACGCGCTGTTCGTCGCGACCGACGTCGCCTCGCCGGAGGCCGTCGAGGCGCTCATGGCGGAGACCGTCGCCCGGTTCGGCCGCATCGACGTGCTGGTCAACAACGCCTGCGTCCGCCACCAACGGCCCTTGCTGGAGCTCGACCTCGCTGCGTGGAACCGGCTGCTCGCGGTGAACCTCACCGGCGCATTCCTCTGCTGCCAGTCTGCGGTCCGGCGGATGGTGGCGCAGGAGCCCCACGGCGAGGCGCGCGGTCGGATCGTCAACCTGTCGTCGCAGCACGGCATGATCGCCGCCCCGGGCGACCTCGGCTACGGCGTCACCAAAGCGGCTGTCGACTACATGACCAAACAGATCGCCACGGATTACGCCCCGCAGGGAATCGTCTGCAACGCGGTGGCGCCGGGCAAGATCGTGACCGGCCAGGGCGGCCATCTGCAGACCGACCATGTCCTCGACCGCGCCCGCCGGCGTACGCCCTGGCCTCGCCTCGGCCGTTCGGAGGACGTGGCGAAGGCGGCACTGTTCCTCGCGAGCGACGAGGCGAGCTTCGTCACCGGCGCCACGCTGATGGTCGACGGCGGTTGGATGGCGGCGTAGCGATCGTCGCGTGATTGCCGCCACCTGAGGCCGAAGGGCTCTCGCTGATCGTTACACGATAAGGAAGTCCGAGGCCGTCAGGCTCGCATGGTTGTCGAGCGTTGCGATCTTGATGGCCGAGGCCGCGCCGTCGCCATCCGCGTCATACCAAAGCCCTCCGGACGAACGGTCATAGAGTATGCGATCCGTCGAATCGGTCGCGACCGTTCCCAGCCGGAACGCCCCCGCCGCAAGGGCGCCTTGCGATAGCGCGGTGAACGCCGCGTTATCGAGTTCGATCACGTCCGCTCCCCGCTTGAAGTCAACGATGAGGTCGGTTCCACTCAGGGAGTCAAAGCGGAACACGTCGTTACCGGCTCCGCCGCGGATAACATCGTTCCCGGCGCCACCGACGAGCGTGTCGTCTCCGGCGCCGCCGTTCAGATCGTCGTTGCCGCTGAAGCCGTAGAGCTTGTCGCTTCCGGACCCGCCGAACAGCACGTCGCGGGAATAGTTGGTTCCGTTGACGGTCAGGCCGGTCGTCGACGCGTTGAAGACGAAGCTGCTGCTCGTGAGATCGTCGGCGGAGACGCCGGAGAGCAGGATGCTCTCGACGCTGCCGTTGTAGGCGATCTCGATCTTGGCGCCGTCGACGGTGTTGGTGATGTAGGGCTTCAGGGTGGCGAGATCGCCGACGTTCAGCGCGGAGAGGTTGATCCGGTCGCCGGCAGCGAAGTCCGCGACGGTGTCGCGGCCGAAGCCGCGCGCGTCGTAGATGAACTGGTCCTTGCCGGCCCCGCCGCGCAGAAGGTCGTCGCCCGCGCCGCCGGTCAGCTTGTCGTTGCCGGCCCCGCCTCTGAGGTCGTCGTTGCCGCTGAGACCGTAAAGGGCGTCGCTACCCGATCCGCCCTTGAGAGTGTCCGAGCCGTTTGTGCCGACGACCTTCACCATCCATCTTCCCCTGCATTAGGCATTCAAGGCGCGGAAAACCGCGCACGTCGCTGATGCTCCACCGATAACTATTTCGCAATGCGGCCGGCTACCGACCGTTGGTTGATGGACGTTTATGGATATCAACTGTGGAAGGATTGATTCGAGGGGGCTTTCCCGGCCAATCGTCTGCGTCCGTCGCAGACTGGCCCAGATGGATCGCCGCTCGGCCGCTGGCGCTTTGTCGCTCCGCTGCATCGAGGCCGAGATGACGCCCTATGCGATCTCGACGACCATCGAGACCGCGCCGAACGGCCCCGCTGTGTCCGAGCGGAGGCTTTCGCCGCGCTGCCAGAGCCGCTGAAGGCGTTTCACCGGTCCGACGGCTATCCCGTCTGGCAAGGCCGGGCCGGCATTGAGGGGGGACAAAGCCTGGTCGCCCGCCTTTTCCGCCGAGTGATCAGCTTGCCTCCACCCGGCGCGGACGTTCCGCTGACAGTCAGCGTCGAACGGCAGGTGTCCGAGAAGGGAAGCGCGGAGATCTGGACACGGAACTTCGGTGGAACGCGATTCTCCTCCCCCCTCTGCCGAATCCCCGAGGGGCAGTTCGTGGAGCGTTCTGGTGACGTGACGCTCCGCTTCGACCTTTCCGTACGCCAAGGCCGGCTCGAGTTACACGTCGTCGCAGGGCGCTTCCATGGGCTCCCTTTGCCTCAATGGCTGCTTCCCCGCTGTGAAGCGGTCGAAATGATGGACGAGGACGGCCGCTTCCGTTTCGACGTGAAGCTTGTTCTCCCCGCTGGCGGCCGCTGGTGCGTTATGCTGGCTGGCTCACGCCAAAAGACGCCAATCCTAGTGCCCGCGACTGCTGATGCCGTGATCGCCCACAAGAAGGGCGAGTGTCTGCTCACCTCGTTTTCCCGCGCAGAGCTCGTTCAACGCCGTCGCAAACAGGAGTGCCGAGGTCGCCGCCGCGTGCTCGAACAGGGTCATGCTGGATCGGAATTTCATGTCATCGGGTGCGCACTGCGACATCGTCGAGACCGGCAACGAAAGCTGGCGCTTCAAGAACCGCGCCTGAGATCCGCCCCTGGCCCAGCCCTCTGGACGTCGATCCCGCCGACGCTGCGCAACCCCGACCAGCTCCGCGCCGGCGGGATCGACACCGCTCAACCAGCTTCAGGGGGTCAAACATTGGACGCCGATTGGAGTGGGCCCCTCGGGGTGGACGGATCGAGCATTTGGAATTGACCGTTGGCCGGGCTTTCAGAGGATGAGAGCCCATGACGCGCCATCGATCCCACAGCATCGCGTTCAAGCGCCAAGTCGCGCAGGAGTTCATCTCCGGGGAGACCCTGCACGGCCTTGCAAAGCGGCATGACCTGTCGCGCAACCTCATCCGTCTATGGGTGCAGAAGTTCGAGGCCGGCGCGTTCGATGAAGACGCCGAGGCTGCGGACCGGATGCAGGAGTATGAGGCGCGGATCGCCGCGTTGGAGCGGCTTGTCGGCCGGCAAGCGCTCGAACTCGAGTTTTTAAAGGGGGCTCTTCGAAGCGCACCACGGCCGAGAAGCGCGCCTACATCCGCGATCATCGGCCCTACGGCCTCTCCGTTGCCGAGGGATGCCGGCTGATGGGGATCGCGCGATCGGCCTACTACGACGAACCTGCCCGGGCGTTCGACAACACCGCCTTGGTGGAAGCCATGACTGCGATCTCCGCTGCGTTTGAAGCCTATGGCTGGCGGCGCGTCCAGGCGGCGCTGCGTCAGCAGGGCTTGATCGTGAACCACAAAAAGGTTCGGCGGCTGATGCGTGAGCACGGGCTGCAGCCGAAGCGCCGGCGCCGCACTGTCGTGACCACCGACAGCCGCCATGACGGGCCGATCTTCCCAAACCGCGCCAGGGACGTCGCTCTGACCAGGCCGAACCAGCTCTGGGTCGCGGACATCACCTACGTTCCGGTCGTCGGCAGGTTCATCTACGTGGCGGTCGTCCTTGACGCCTGGTCGCGAACCGTCGTCGGCTACGCCATCAGCCGCTCGATCGACGCCCGGCTGACCCTCGCCGCGCTGGAAACGGCGATCGAGCGCCGGCGGCCACCGGCCGGCTGCATTCATCATTCGGATCGCGGGTCGCAATATGCCAGCCAAGCTTACCGCAACGTCCTGGCCGCTCATGGCCTGATCGGCTCGATGGGCCGGCGCGGTAACCCTTACGACAACGCCGAGGCGGAGAGCTTCATGAAGACGCTCAAGGTCGAGGCGGTCTACCCGATGGCCTACGAGACCTTCGCCGACGTCGCCGAGAGCCTCCCGACCTTCATCGACGACGTCTACAACGCAAAGAGGCTTCACTCGGCGCTCGGCTACCTCAGCCCGCGCCAGTTCGAGGATCACCACGCCCAGCAGACGGTCCAAACCGAAGCCTGATCGCTGTCCGCCTCAAGGGGCCCACTCCAATAAGGGGTCAAAGTTCAGCGCCGATTGACAGCCTGGGGCGCGGCGAGCCCGACGACGCCGAAGTTTCTCGCGGTCCGGTCCGGCCGCGCAATGGACGGGCGCACACAAAGGACACGCGTTCTTCGCCTACGCCACCGACTACCTGATCGACATCGACCACGCCGTCATCGTCGACGTCGAGGCTTCTCGAGCGATTCGGCAAGCGGAGGTCGGGGCGGCCCGCACCATGATCCAGCGGACCCAGAGCTCTTCGGGTTCTGGCCCGAGCGGCTCGCAGCCGACAGCGCCTATGGAGCGGCCGAGACGCTCGCCTGGCTGGTCCATGAACGCGGAATCGAGCCGCACATCCCGGTGTTCGACAAGAGCGCTCGGACCGACGGAAGCGCGCCCAAACATCCGATCGCGAAGCGTGTCCGACGCCTACCCTTCATATCATTGTATTAATTCTAAAATACTGAACTTGCTATATTTTTTTCTTCTGTCCAGAACAATGGCCGTCGTCGTGTGTCCGTTATGAGGCTTACGGTGCCGTCGCCGCCGGGTGCTCCATGCCGAACTCGTCCTTGAACGCGATTTATCTGAGCCGAAGGGGTCTTTTGATCGGCTCGATCTTTCGCGTCGTCCGCGATGCGCAGACAGCAGAGGACATCGCGCAGGAAAGCTACCTGCGCGTCGCGCAGGCCATCCGCGAGAATCCCGTCGAGCACGTTCAGGCGTTTCTGTTTCAGACGGCGCGGAACCTCGCGCTTGATCACGCCCGTCGGCAAGCCGCCCGAAGGCTCGTCGAGGCGGATCCGGACAGCGCCGAGTCTCGGCTCGTCATGTCGCCCGCGCCGCCGGCCGACCAGACGCTGATTGACCGCGAAAGGCTGGCGGCGCTGGAAACCGTGCTCGGGCGCCTGCCGGAGCGGGCGCGCCGCGTCTTCACGCTGAGCCGTCTGGACGGCTGGTCCTATCCGCGCATCGGCGAAGCTTTGGGGGTGTCGCCAAATACCGTCTACAACGACATGAAGCTCGCGATGAGCGCGTGCATTGACGCCATCGAGAGGTTCGATCGCCGCTAGCGAGCGAGGATCGACGATTGTGATGTTCTTCGTCGCGGATCGTCTGGACTATAAGGCCTCGCACGACAGCGGACGGCGACATTGTTTCGAGAGACTGCAGGCGACCATAATCAGTCTCCAGATGACGTGCGCGACGAAGCGCTCGCCTGGTTTCTGAAGATCCAGGCTCAGGGAGAAGAGGCGGAGGTCGTCCGCGCGTTCAACGCATGGTGCGGGGCTGATCCGGCGCACGCCGCGGCCTTCGCCGCCATCGCCGAGCTCTGGAGCTCGCCCGAGATCGGCGGCGCGGCGCTGCGCTTTCGCAAACCGCCTCCTGCGCGCGCGCCCGTAAACCGCCGTCTCGTCGTCGCCGCTGCGGCGTCCTTCGCCGCGGTCGCTGTACTGAGCGCACTCCGGGCGCCGGAATTGCTGGTCCAGATCGAGGCGGACCACGTTTCCGGAACCGGCGAGCGCAGCCGCGTGGCACTGTCCGACGGATCCCTCATGACGCTCGATGCAGCTTCCGCCGTGGCGGTCGATTTCTCGGGCGACAGGCGTTCGGTGCGCCTGCTGAAAGGCGCCGCCTTCTTCGATGTCCGGGCCGACCCGGCGCGGCCTTTCCGCGTCGAGAGCGCTTTCGGCCTGGTGGAGGTGATCGGCACCGCCTTTGAAGTTCGTCGCGAGGGAAGCGCCGATCAGATCACTCTCGTTCGAGGCCGGGTGGACGTCGAACGACTGGCCGCGCCATCCGAGCGGCGTGCGCTCCAGCCCGGACAGACGGTCGAGGTGACGCGAAGCGCCTTGTCCTCGCCCAGAACCGTGGACTCCGCGCGCACGGTCGCCTGGATGGAGGGCTGGCTCAGCTTCCGGGACAGGACGTTCGGCGAGATCGTCGACCGGCTGCGCGCCTATCGCGAAGGCCGCATCGTGCTGCTCGGGAGCGGCGTGGCGCACGTCCGCGTGAGCGGCGATTACCGCCTGGATCAAGCGGACGTGGCGCTCCGTTCGCTCGCCGCCGCGGCGGGGGCGACGCTGATTGATCTGCCGGGCGGGATCGCGCTGCTCCGCTGAGCGTCAAACGCGTCAGAAAAATTTGTGAGGCTGCGACGCCTCGTTCGTCTCAGCCGCATGGGGAGGGTGATCGCAACGGCGCGACCTGCCTTTCGCGAGCGGGGATGTTCATGCGGAACGGACTTAAGAAGCGTCGGGGCGTCGCGGGCGGACTGGCGCTTGCGCTGCTGTGCTCGGCGGCGCACGGGCAGGCAGCACAACCCAAAGCAGCGGCTTCCGAAAGTCGCTCGATCACTTTCTTCATTCCTGCGCAACCGCTTCAGTCCGCTCTCGATACCTTCGTGCGCGCGACCGGCTGGCAGATTGGATACCCCGCCAACCTTCCCAATGGAATGGTTTCCAAGCCGGTCGCAGGCGTCATGAAGCCGGGCGAAGCTCTGCGTCGCCTCCTGGAAGGCGCAGGCGTCGATTTAAGGCGCACTGACCCTCAGGCCGTCACGCTCGTGCGTCTCGACCGGACCTCCGAGGCCGACGACGGCGTGACGATCGCGTTGGAGCCGATCGATGTCTTAGGCGCGGGCGAGAACGCCCGGGGTCCGGTGAACGGGATCGTCGCCAAGCGCACGGCGAGCGCGACCAAAACCGACACGCCGATCCTTGAAGCGCCGCAGTCGATCTCCGTCGTCGGCCGCACGCAGATGGAGCGGCAGGGCGCGACCAGCGTCACCGAGGTGCTGCGCTACGTGCCGGGCGTCCTGGTCGAGACGTACGGTCCCGATCCGAAGGGCTATGACTGGGTCTATATGCGCGGCTTCAACGCGCAGTCCTCGAGCGATTTCCGCGATGGGCTGCGGCAGTCGTCCGTGAGCTACAGTTTCTTCCGCACCGAGCCTTACGCGCTGGAGCGCGTCGAGGTGCTGCGCGGTCCCTCCTCGGCGCTGTATGGCCAGAGCGACGCTGGCGGCCTCATCAACAAGGTCAGCAAGCGTCCGACCGAAGACGCCCATTACCAGATCGAGGGTCAGGTCGGGTCCTACGAGCGCTTCCAGGGCGCATTTGACATTGGCGGCCCGATCGGCGCCGACCGCGAACTCCTCTACCGGGTCATCGGCGTCGCCCGGAAGTCCAACACTCAGTTCGACTACCCGACCGGCGACGAGCGCAAGGACGATCGGCTCTATCTCGCGCCGTCCTTCACCTGGAAGCCGAACGATCAGACCAAGCTCACCGTCTATGGCGAGGTGCTGCGCGACCGCTCAGGCGGCAGCGCATTGTACTCCCGCGCGCCCGGCTCGCGCTGGGTGTCCGTGGGCGATCCGACCTTCGACGGCTTCAAACAGGACCAGCAGCAGATCGGCTACGAGTTCGAGCACGCCTTCAACGACGTCTGGACCTTGCGCCAAAACAGCCGCTTTGGTCACACCGAGACCCTGCTCGACGTGACGCAGGGCTACTGGGCTTCGGACTTCGGCGTCATCGCCAGACGCAATCGCACCTTCGACGAAGACATGGCCGCCTTCGCGTCGGACACGCAGGCGGAAGCAAAGTTCTCGACCGGACCGGTCGACCACACGGTCCTCTTCGGCGTCGACAACAACTACGTCGACGCCGACGTCCGCGGGTGGCAGACGGCCTGGGGCTCGACCATCCTGATCCCGTCGAACCCGATCTACGGCGTGGACATGCCGGATCCGCGCAAGGTCGGAACCAGCTTCCAGAACTACCGGCAGAAGCTGACGCAGATCGGATTTTACGGGCAGGACCAGATCAAGTGGGACAATTGGATCCTGACGCTCGGCGGTCGCTACGACCATCTCGAGGTCGACACGCATGACCGGCTGGCGGCCGATGACTACAAGCGCAAGGACGGCAAGTTCTCGGGCCGGGTTGGCCTGACTTACGTGACGCCGTTCGGCCTTGCGCCCTATGTGTCCTATTCAGAAGCCTTCGTTCCGCAGCTGGGCCTCACGCAGGGCGGCGGGACGCTTAAGCCTTCGGCCAGCTGGCAGTACGAGGCGGGCGTCAAGTTCGAGCCGCAGGGCTGGAACGCTCTCTTCACCGCCGCTGTCTTCGACCTCACCAAGACCAACGCCACCGTCTATCAGAACGGTTTCCCGGTTCCGATGGGCGAGACAAACTCACAGGGGTTTGAGCTCGAGGCCAAGGTCAGCCTGAACCAGGGCCTCGATTTCATCGGCTCCTACACCTATGCGGACGTCGATGTGAAGAAGGGCGCCTATCCCGGCAAGCGGCCCATGCTGGTCCCGGCCCACACGGCGTCCGGCTGGCTGAACTACACGTTCCAAGACGGCGCCTTGCAGGGCGTCAGCGTCGGCGGCGGCGCTCGCTTCGTCGGCAAGACCTATGGCGACGCCGCGAACACCGTGAAGGTCGGCAGTTGGACTGTCTTCGACGCCGGGCTGAGCTACAAGTGGCGCAACGCCACCTTCGCGTTCAACGCGGTGAACCTGTTCGACAAAAAGTATTTTACCACCTGCGAGGAAGAGACGTCCTGCTACCAGGGCCAGCGCCGCACGGTGATCGGCCGGGTGCGCGTCGATTTCTGAGGCGACTACACGGCGCGACGCGCTCTCGATGATTGCCGGGGGCGCGCTGCTCGCGGCGACGGCCGCGCGGGCGGAGCCGGCCCCGTCGCGCGTCGCCGCGATCGCTTGGCTCGGCGCCGAGCACGCGCTGGCGCTCCGCGTGACGCCGGTCGGCGTCTCGGACGTCGGTTACTTTAGGATCCGCGTGGCCACGCCGCCTTTGCCGGACACGATCGCCGATCTCGGACCGTTCTGGGAGCCGAGCCTCGAGCGGCTGATCGCGCTGAAGCCGGATCTGATCCTGATGGATTCTTGGTCCGCGCTGGACCGCCGGACGTTCGAGCGCGTCGCCCCTGTCCTGCCGATCCCGGCATATCCGCCGGAAGCGTCGGGTTGGGCCTTTGCGGCGGGCCTCCTGGGAGATCTCGGCCTCCGCCTCGGCCGGGAGGAGGCTGCCAGTCTCTTCTTGAGCGAAGCCGAAAAGCGAATGGAGGCGCTGCGCGCGCGGGCCGCCGCCGTCGGCGCGCCGCCGGTTTACGTGGCGCTGCTGTCGCAGACCGGACGCAACGCGACCCTGTACGGCGGCTCCGGGCTGGTCGGCGGCGCACTGGAGCGGCTCGGCCTTCCCAATGCGTGGCGTGGCCGGTTCTCCCACTTAGGGACCGCCGTCGTCGGCCTCGACGCGCTCGCAGGCGAGAACGAGGCGGTCGTTCTGGCCGTCGATCTGGAAAACGCGAGCGGCTCTTTCGCGAGGGCCACGGCAGCAAACGCCCTGTGGAGCAGCCTGCCTGCGGTCCGGAAGGGCCGCATCGCGCGGCTCGGCGGGTTTTATCCCTATGGAGGCCTCGCGTCTCTGCTTCGCTTCGCGGATCAGGCCGTCGGGGCCGTGGAAGCCGCCCATGGCTAGCATGCGGGGACGACGGCTTCCGATCGCTCTTCTCGTTCTGTCGGCCATTCTGGGGCTGGTGATTTTCTTCGCGCGGTCGGACGCCGCCCTGCCGGCGGCGCTCTGGCTCGACGCCCTGCGCGAGCCGTCTCCCGACGACGTCAGGCAGGCGGTCTTCGCTCTCGCCGTCGCGCCGCGCGCAGCCGTCGCACTGATCGCGGGGGCCGCGCTCGGTCTTGGCGGCGCGCTTTGCCAGCAAGCGCTTCGCAATCCGCTTGCGGAGCCTTCCGTGCTCGGCGTCAGCGCCGGCGCTCAGCTAGGCCTTGTTTTCGCGACGCTCTACGCGCCGGGCCTTCTTGTCTTCGGAGCTGAGGTTCCCGCGTTGGCAGGGGCGGCGCTCGCCGTCGGATTTGCGCTGCTCGTCGCGGCGCGGCGGCGCGCGGCGCCCGTCGCGGTGACGCTCGGCGGCCTGATCTTCGGTCTTTACTGCACAAGTCTCACGGCGCTCGTCATAATCTTTCATCGCGACCACCTCAGCGACCTGTTGCTGTGGCAGTCGGGCGCGCTCGATCAGACGGGCTGGAGCGTGGCCGCTCGTCTCGCGGCGCGGCTCGCATGCGCCGCGGCTCTCGCATCGCTCCTCGCTCGATCGCTGAGCCTGCTCGATCTGTCGGACGAGACCGCGCGAGGCGCGGGCCTGCCCGTCGCGGCTGTCCGGATCATGGCCTTCACGCTGGCCGCCGCCCTCGCGGCGAGCGTGACGGCGGCGGTCGGCGTCATCGGCTTCGTCGGGCTCGCCGCGCCTCATGTCGCGGCCCTCATGGGCGCGCGACGGCTTACGCCGCGACTGATTTCCAGCGCCGCCGTCGGCGCCGTCCTGCTGTTCACAACCGACCAAATCTTGCAGGCGACGCCGGGCCTCGGCTCCGTTCCGACCGGGGCGGCGACCACATTTCTTGGCGCGCCTCTGCTGCTTTGGCTGATGCGACGACTGAAGTCGTCGGGCGGGGGAGCCGCGATGGCGGACGACGTCACTCGACGCCGATGGTCGACGGGCCAACTCGCGTCGGCGTTGCCGACGCTCGCATTCGTTGCGCTCTGCGCCCTTTTCATCGTCCGTTCGGAGTCCGGTTGGCAGTTGGCGGCTCTCGCAGGCGACCTCGCGTTTGATCTGCGGTGGCCGCGCGTCACGGGGGCGTGCGCCGCCGGCGCGCTCGCGGGGTTGTCGGGCTTCGTGCTGCAGACGCTGTTCCGGAATCCGATGGCCAGTCCCGAAATACTGGGCGTCGCGCAAGGCGCCAGCGTCGGCCTCATGACGATCGCGGTGGTGGCTCCCGCCGCGGCCGGACTCGCTCCACCGCTCGCCGCCGCCGGCGGCGCCGCCGTCGCGCTCGGGCTGCTCGCTCTGGTAAGCCGGGGCGGCGCAGCCTCGCCGAACCACATCCTGCTCGCCGGCGCGGCGCTCGGCGCGTTCCTCTCGGGGGTCGCCACGCTGCTGCTCTTGCTGTCCGGCCCAAGAGCGATCGCGCTGCTCAACTGGATGTCGGGCTCGACCTCTCTCGTCACGTCGACGAGCGCCCTGATCGCGCTTGGCGCGGCCGTCATCGCGCTTTCGCTCTGCGTCCTCGGGCGGCGCGACCTCGCGCTGCTCAGCCTGGGCGACACCACGGCCTCCGCCGGAGGCCTGCCTCCTCAACGGGCGCGAGCCTTGCTGTTCGGGCTCGCGGCCTTCGCGGCGGGCGTCTCGACCATGATCGTCGGGCCGCTGAGCTTCATAGGGCTGATAGCGCCGCGGCTTGCCCGGCTCGCCGGCTTTCGCGCCGACGGGACGGGGGCGTTCGCCACGGCGGTCGTGGGCGCCGCCCTGCTCACGGCGGCGGATTGGATCGGCCGAAACGTCGCCTATCCATGGCCGCTTCCCGCCGGCCTGGTCTCAGCCTTCATTGGCGCGCCGGCGGCGCTCGCCATGATGGTCGGCCATAGGTCGCCTCGACGTTTCCGATAATCGAGCGGGTGCAGGGACAGTAGGAGCGGGCGACGCTCGTCAGGGCCCCGTCGCAGCCCGGCGTCTCTAGGGCCTGGCAATCTGCGCGAAGCTGCGCCGAGGCGCGCGTTGCAACGCCTTCGCCGCTCACCGTCGCCGAGGCTGGCGTCAGCCTCGACCAATGGGGCGTTCGTCGGGCTTCGACGCCCGGTTGGCTCCCACAAAGGCTCGAATTGGCGCCTCTAGCCTGGGCGTTTCGAACAGCTGAGCGCTTCAGTTCAGCTGGCTCGCGAGAGAGCGGCGGCTTCGCTCGGCTGACGAGCCGCAGCTTGCTCACGCACCGCGGGCGCGAAGTGTCACAGACATGAGGCGATCAGGATGGCGGACGCAAAGAGCACCAAGAACACGACCTCGGCGACCCACCTCGGCGCAGGCGGAGAACTCCATCAGACCGCATCGAGCCCGGACCCCCGGATCACCACCAATCACGGCGCGCCGATCAGCGACAACCAGAATTCGCTGAAGGCGGGCGGCCGCGGCCCAACGCTGCTCGAGGACTTCGTCCTTCGCGAGAAGATCCAGCATTTCGACCATGAGCGGATCCCCGAGCGCATCGTCCATGCGCGGGGCTCGGCGGCCCACGGCTTCTTCGAGCTGACGGAGTCGCTCGCCCACGCCACGACCGCGAAGATCCTCACCGAAGTCGGCAAGAAGACCGAGGTCTTCACGCGGTTCTCGACCGTCGCCGGCGGCGCCGGCTCGGTCGACACGCCGCGCGACGTGCGCGGCTTCGCGGTGAAGTTCTACACCAGCGAAGGCAACTGGGACCTCGTCGGCAACAACATCCCAGTGTTCTTCATCCAGGACGCGATCAAGTTCCCAGACCTGATCCACTCGGTGAAGATGGAGGCCGACAGCGGCTATCCTCAGGCGGCTTCGGCCCACGACACCTTCTGGGACTTCATCAGCCTGATGCCGGAATCGACCCACATGATCATGTGGGCGATGTCGGATCGCGGCATCCCGCGTTCGCTTCGCATGATCGAGGGGTTCGGCGTCAACACCTTCCGCTTGTTGAACGAGGACGGCGTCGCGACGCTCGTGAAGTTCCACTGGCGGCCCAAGCTCGGCACGCAGTCCACCTGCTGGGACGAGGCGGTCAAGATCGCCGGCGCCGACCCGGACTATCACCGGCGCGACCTTTACGAGGCGATCGCCGACGGCGCATTCCCCGAATGGGAGTTCGGCGTCCAGCTCTTCACCCAGGAGGAAGCCGACGCGCTGCCGTTCGACATCCTCGACGCGACCAAGATCGTCCCCGAGGAGGTCGCGCCGATCCGCGTGATCGGCCGCATGGTGCTGAACCGCAACCCCGACAACTTCTTCGCCGAGACGGAGCAAGTCGCGTTCCTGCCGACCAACATCCCGCCCGGAATCGACGTCTCCGAAGACCCGCTGCTGCAGGGCCGGCTGTTCTCCTACCAGGACACCCAGCTCTCGCGGCTTGGGACGGTCAACTTCCACCAGATTCCGATCAATCAGGCCAAGGGCTGCCCGTTCCAGAATTTCCAGCGCGACGGACAGATGCAGACGAACGTTCCGAAGGGCCGGGCGAACTACAAGCCCAACAGCCTCTCTGAGGCCGGCGAGGACGGCGGCCCGCGCGCCGACCCCAAGGGCGGCTTCCGGACGGCGGCCGTTCCGGTCGAAGGAACCAAGGCGCGAATCCGGTCCGAGACCTTCGCCGACCACTTCAGCCAAGCGCGGCTGTTCTTCCGGTCGCAGACGAAGCCCGAGCAGGCGCATCTGGCGAGCGCGATCGTGTTCGAGCTCTCGAAGGTGTCGCTCGAACATGTGCGGCTGCGGGTGCTCGCCAACCTCATGAACGTGGATGAAGAGCTCGCGACGCGCGTCGCCGCCGGACTCGCCATGGACCTGCCGGAGAAGGCGAAAGCCGCCGTCGAACCGATCGAGCTCGATCCGTCGCCGGCGCTCCGCATCGTCGGCAAGTATCCGGACACGCTCCTGGGCCGGGCCGTGGGGCTGCTGGTCACCGACGAGGCCGACGGCGCGATCGTCGAGGCGCTCAAGACGGCGGCCGAGGCGGAAGGCGCGACGGTCAAGATCGTCGCGCTGAAGATCGGCGGCGTGACGCTCAAGGGCGGCAAGAAACTGAAAGCCGACGCCCAGTTGCAGGGCTCCCCTTCGGTCATCTTCGGGGCGGTCGCGATCGTGGCGTCCGAAGCGGGCTGCGCCGAGCTTCTGGAGGAAGGCGCGGCGGT